>JBILLV010000144.1:0-22817 GCA_044375895.1 Polyangiales bacterium
GCGCGCGGTGGGCGCGGGGCTCGTGATGCACCAGCTCGCGGTGCCGGCGGGGGTGCACGACCTCCGCGCCGCCGACGGGCGCGCGCGCTTCGGCATCAAGGTGTACGGCGTCGCGCCCTACACGTCGTACGCGTACGCGGCCGGCCTCGACCTCGCGCCCATCTCACCGCCGTAGCGACGGCTTCACGCCCGCGCGAGCGCCGCGTCGACGCCCGCGAGGATCTGTTCGTTGTGCGCGAGCACCCCGAGGCCCACCTCGCCGCTCCCCATCGTGGCGGCGATGATGGGGTCGACGACGAGGTATTTCTCCGTCGCCTTGAGCCGCTCGATGTTGTGCCGGGTGAAGGGGTCGGCCCACATCTCGGGGTTCATCGCGGGGGCGAGGACGACGCGCCGGTCGCGCTGGAAGGCGCGCACCACGAGGAGGGCGTAGTTGTCGGTGACGCCGCTGGTGATCTTGCCGAGGGTGTTGCAGGTGGCGGGGGCCACCACGATGACGTCGGCCCAGCGCGCGGTGACCACGTGGCTCGCGCGCCGCCCGAACCCGCTCGCGATGTAGGAGAAGGCCTCCGCCAGCGGCGAGTGCATCAGGCGGAAGAAGAGCGGCATCTGCCGCGGGTTGCGCAGCAGGTAGACGCCGAGAAACAGCAGCGAGCGCGGCGTGTGGAGGCAGCGCACCGCGTGGCCGCGCGCGAGCAGCTCGCGGGCCAGCTCGAGCTGCCGGTACGCGCGGATCGCGCCGGTGGCGATGAGGACGATGTTGGCCATTGGGGGGGGACGCGCCGCGCGCGAGCGGCCCGTCGATGCTAGCGCGCGAGGCCGCGACGCAACACGCGTTCGAGCGACTCGAGGTGGCGGGCAGTGTCCGCGTCTGCGCCAGCGCGGGCGTCGGCGACGGCCCGCACCGTGTCGTGCGTGGCGATGGCCGCGAGGGCCACCATGAGCTCGACGCGCGCCGCGGGGACGCGGACGTAGGCGCGCACGAGCGACGCGGTGAGCGTCGGCGCGAGGGTCACGGTGTGCCCGTCGGCTGCCTGCGCCCAGGTGGAGCCGACCTCGGCGACGCCGTGGGCCGCGCCCGTGAGCGTCGCGACGTCCGAGCTGGTGTCGATCACCTCCGCGATCACGCGCGCGGCATCGGCCCGGCGCGTCACCCCGAGGCCCTCCAGCGCCGCGGCCTGACGGGGCCCCGCCTGGCGCGCGGCGGTCGTGAGGGCGGCCACCTCACCATCGCCCGCGAGGGCGCCGAGGGCGCGCGCCGCGGCCCGCACGGACTCCGTGGCGGTGAGGCGTTCGAAGGCGGCGCGGAGGACGGGCTCGGCGCGACGGTCGCGCAGGGCGGAGAGCGCGTTGAGGATGCCGACCTCCAGCGCCTCACGCTCCTCGGGGGAGAGGGCGCGGGGGTAGTCCGAGAAGGCCAGCGCGTCGAGCATCGGCAGGAGCGCGTCGGGGCCGAGGGCGCGGAGTTCTTGCGTGACCTCCGGGGTGCGCGCGCGCGTGGCGCGGTAGAAGCGCCCCTGCAGGCCGACGAGGTTGTGCACGCGGGTGAAGTGATCCGGGTGCGCCGCCCGCTCCGCCCGGATCGACGCGGCGAGGCTGCGCTGCGCTTGCGGCGGCAGCGCGCTCGGACCGAGGAGCGGCGCGGCCGAGACCGCGGCGGAGGCGAGCGAGAGGGCGAGGGCGAGGGCGATCGTACGGGGGCGAATCATCGGGGCACCTCCCACCAGCGGCGCTGGGGAAACTCTCGGACGGCGTTGGTGCCGCAGTGGACCTCGCCCTGGGCGGCGTGGAGCAGGTCCCACTGCTCGGCGAAGCGGACGTTGATGCCGAAGCGACCGAGGCGCTCGGTCATGTCGTCCTCGATGAGGTCGCTCGCGCCGACGGTGGGGCCGTAGGGGCGCGCGACGATCGCGGTGCGGTTGTAGAGCAGGAGGTTCACCGTGCCGGGCATGTAGGCGGCGGCGCGCTGCGGGCCCTGGACCCACAGGAGGAAGGGGATCTCCACGATGTCGTCGTCGGTGACCCCGGTGGCCTCCATGATCTGCTCGCGGATCATGTCGATGCGCGTCTGGGTCTGCTGGTTGAAGGCCATCAGGGTGGCGTCGCCGAGGATGGCCCGCACGGTGCGCTGCGCGGGGTAGGCCCGGCCCTGCATCGGACCCGACTCGTAGTACCAGTTCTTGCCGGCGAACATGGTCACGGCGCCGTTGGCCGGGTCGCGGTCCATGAAGCCCTGGAGCACGGTGCGGGCGAGGCGCGGCGAGGCGATGAGGAGCTTCCACCCGAGGGCGTTGTCGGCGGGGATGAAGCTGATCACCTCGTCGATGTGGCCGACGTGGAGCCACGAGGTGTCGACGTACATCGGCGGGCCCTGCACCCCCTGCGCGTCGAAGAACTGCCGCAGGGCCACGTCGCTCTGCCGCGTGTCCACCGAGCCGTGGATGATGCGTCCGAGGGGGAAGTTCTGGTCACCGTGGCGGTGCGGCGGGAGGAGCTCGGTGTTGCCGAAGGAGTCGAGGCTCGGGTCCCAGCGGCGGCCGTTGGCCGCGACGGTGGCGTACTTCCACACGTAGCCGAAGTCGGGGCCGAGGAGCTCGCGCTCGGTGTAGCGGGCCACCGCGCGCTGGCGGTTGGGCGTGCGGAGCACCACGGGCATCGCGTGCATCCCGTCGGTCGAGGGGATGCCCGTCCAACCGAACTCCATGATGTCCTGCATCCAGACGTCAGGGCCCTCCATCGGGTCGGTGCGGTAGTTGCGGTCGAGGGTGTTGACGAAGGTGATGGGCATCCCGTCGGCGGTCGTCGCGTCGTCGAGGTCGTAATAGAACGACATCGCGGGTCCGTACCCGTCGGCCTGCGGCCCGTAGACCCGCACCGTCGGGTCGATCGAGTTGTAGATCATCCACGGCGCCGTGCGCATGATGGCGCGGTCGGTGAGCTCCATGGGCGTGCCCGTGACGGTGAGCGTGAGCTCCGCGTGACCGTCCCACTGCGGGCCGGGGAAGTCCTTCGCCTCGATGCCGAACTCCACGCCCTGCTGCAGCTCCTCGCGCGTGAGCCGCGCGGTGGCCGGGTCGAACACGGCCCACCCCTCGGCGCCGCGCTTGAAGATGCGCACGCGCGTGGCGGCCGCCTCTCCCAACGCGATGGCCCCTTCGGCGCCCTCCGGCGCCTGCGCCCACGCGGCGACGCGGAAGCGCGCGAGGTCAGCCTCGTCGGCCTCACCGTTCACCACCTCGTCGGTGGCGTCGACGCGGCGGTCGCTGTCGTCGTCGTCCACGTTGGCGAGGAGCATCGCGCCCGCCGTGGTGCTCCACGCCGCGCGCTGCATCCATTCGGC
The DNA here is from genome assembly GCA_044375895.1 of Polyangiales bacterium. Classification (GTDB taxonomy): domain Bacteria; phylum Myxococcota_A; class Polyangia; order Polyangiales; genus CAISKJ01. Next base: position 3,341 of record JBILLV010000144.1, read on the forward strand.
GCGCGTGTCGTCGAGGGCGCCGTTGCGGTCGGCGTCGACCACGAGGCGCACCGCGGGGAGCGGCGGCTCCACGGGGCGATCGGGCCCCGCGTCGGCGCGCGGCGGCGTCGGCGTCATCGTCATCGGGTCGCCACCGCAGCCGGAGGCGAGCGCCGCCGCGACGAGCGTCGCCCTCCACCACGGTGTGTTTCGGATCGTCAGCATGCGTTGGTCTCCACTCCTCGCGGGGGGCGATGGGAGCACCGCGCGACGGTTCTGGTCAACCACCCCGTGAGCACATTTCTCCGCGCGCGCCGCGGGCGTCGAAACGCGTCGTTGTTGTCAGAAGCGACGGCGCGACGCCAGTGCCGACGGAATCGAACGGTGCGGCCGTGACGCTCGCGCGCTTCGGTCAACGGGGTGCGGTCGGGGGGGCGTGGCCGCGCCGCGGGGGGCTCAGAGCTCCGGTGCTGGTTTGCACTGAAAGCGCGCTTTGATTGCGCAGGGGGCGATTTCGCGCGCGTCGGTGGGCTGGTAGATTTGTGGTGTGAGCGCCAGAAAACAGCAGCGTTGCGAGTCGTTCTGGCGAGAGTTCCTTTCCAATTTCCCCATGGGGTAGAAGGGTCGACATGCACCATCGGAGTCTTCGAATCGACAGGCTGATCGTCGGGGGTGCCGCGGCGTTCGCGCTGCTGTCGGCGTCGTCGTCCGCGTTCGCGGTCACGTACAACGTCGGCGCCACCCGCATGTTCCGCACCCCCTGCGCGCTCCTCCGGAGCGGCTCGGTCACGCTGCGCCCTGGCGACGTGATCGAGGTCGACAGCGGCACCTACAACGACTCGTGTCGTGTGGATGTGTCCGGCAGCGCCGGCATGCCCATCACGATGCGCGGCGTCGGCGCCACCCGCCCCATCCTCGACGGCATGGGCCAGGCGCTCGACGGCGACGCCGGGCGCCCCCGCGCCATCCTGCAGTTCAGCGGCGCCAACTACTGGACGCTGGAGAACCTCGAGTTCCGCAACGGAGGCAACGCCGGCGACAACGCGTCGGCGATCCGCGTGACGGAGTTCTCCACCAACATCACGCTGCGCAACCTCAACGTCCACGACAGCGACAACGGCATCTCGTCCGACACGGGCGCCGAGCTCGTGATCGAGGACAGCGAGGTCTACCGCAACGGCACGGGCGTCGGCGCGCGCGTCGCGGGGCACAACCTCTTCCTCGCGGGCAACACCCTCCGCGTGCAGGGCTGCTCCATCCGCGACTCCGTGGGCGGCGAGAACGTGCGCCTCCACATGAACCACGCGCTCATCCTCTACAATGAGATCGTGCGCGGCGCGAGCTACGACATCGACATCGCGCACAACTACAAGAACGAGCAGCCCCGGTCGCGCGTCATCCTCATCGGCAACCTCATCGCCCGCTCGCCGATGGCGACCAACACGGGCGAGTCGATCGTGTTCGGCATCGACTCGACCGCGCGCGGCATGCCCGACACGCAGATCTTCATGTACAACAACTACTTCTCCCTCGTGGCGGGCACCAACCGCCTGCTCCAGGGTGAAGGCCCCATGCGGGGGATGATCCGCCTCGTCTTCCAGAACAACGTCGTCTACGGCCCTGGCGGCGCAGGCATCACCAACACGTCGGCCGCCGACGCCCTGATGACCGGCCAGACCAACTGGGTGCGCACGGGCATCGCGGTGCCGACCACCCTGACGCGCACGGTCGTCGGCCCCGATCCCCAGTGGACCTCGGCGACCGACCTCACGCCGCGGATGGGCTCGCCGCTCATCGACGCGGGCTCGACCCCGCCGACCTACCCCGACGTGATGGGGGCGATGGTGTCGGGCCTGCCGACCCGCGCCTACCGCTCGCCCTCGGGCACCGTCGTCCGCACCATCATGAACGCCGTCGACATCGGGCCCTACGAGGGCGTGTCGACGCCCGTCCCGGTGGACACCGACGGCGACGGCCTCACCGACGACGTCGAGACGCGCATCGGCACCAACCCGATGAACCCCGACAGCGACGGCGACGGCCTCACCGACGGCCAGGAGGTGCCCAACCCCGCGATGCCGCGCAACACCGACGGCGACATGGCCATCGACGCCCTCGACCCCGACGACGACGGCGACGGCATCCCGACCCGCGGCGAGCGGCCCGGCATGATGAACCGTGACACCGACATGGACATGCTGCCCGACCACCTCGACCCCGACGACGACAACGACGGGCAGCCGACGAGCACCGAGCGCCCGGGCATGGCCGACCGCGACACCGACACGGACATGACCCCCGACCACCTCGACGTCGACGACGACGGCGACACCATCCCGACGCGCGAGGAGCGCCCCGGGATGATGGACCGCGACTCTGACATGGACATGCGCCCCGACCACCTCGACCCGGACGACGACGGCGACACCATCCCGACGCGCGTCGAGCGGATGCAGGACGCCACGCCGGGCGGCGACTTCGACCGCGACATGCGGCCGTCGTACCTCGACACGGACTCGGACGGCGACACCGTGCCCGACCGCGAAGAGGCCGGTCCGATGCCCGCGACGCCGGTGGACACCGACACCGACGGCTCGCCGGACTACCTCGACCTCGACTCGGACAACGACTGCCTGCCCGACGCGATGGAGCCCGGCGCGCCCCGCATCATGCGGGCCACCAACCCCAACGCCAACTGCTCGGGCGCGACCCCCGTCTGCGACACCATGCGCGGCGTGTGCGTGACCAGCACGGCCGACACCGACATGGACGGCGTGCCCGACGACATCGAGCGGCGCATCGGCACCAACCCGATGAACCCCGACACCGACGGCGACGGCATCCGCGACGGCGACGAGATCGGCATGGACGTGACGCGCCCCCGCGACACGGACGGCGACATGATGATCGACGCCAACGACCCCGACGACGACGGCGACGGCATCCCGACGCGCGACGAGCGCCCCGGCATGATGAACCGCGACACCGACATGGACATGGTGCCCGACCACCTCGACGCCGACGACGACAACGACGGCCAGCCCACGCGCGATGAGCGCCCGATGAGCGCCGACCGCGACACCGACGGCGACATGGTGCCCGACCACCTGGAGCCCGACGACGACAACGACGGCATCCTGACGCGCGACGAGCGGCCCATGATGATGAGCCGCGACACCGACACGGACATGCGGCCCGACCACCTCGACGACGACGACGACAACGACACCGTCCCGACGCGCGACGAGCGGCCCATGCTGATGAACCGCGACACCGACATGGACATGGCCCCCGACCACCTCGACCCCGATGACGACGGCGAGGGCATCCCCACCCGCACCGAGCGGATGCAGGACACGTCGACCGGCAACGACATGGACGGCGACATGCGCCCCTCGTACCTCGACCTCGACTCGGACGGCGACACCGTCTCCGACCGCGAAGAGGCCGGCATGACCCCCACGACGCCCGCGGACACCGACACCGATGGCGCCCCCGACTACCTCGACCTCGACTCGGACAACGACTGCCTGCCCGACCAGATGGAGCCCGGCGCTCCCCGCATCATGCGGGCGTCCATGCCCGACGACAACTGCTCCGGCGCGACGCCCGTCTGCGACACCATGCGCGGCCGCTGCGTGGCCCGCGGCAACACCGACGCCGGCACCGACGCGGGTGACGCCGGCGGTGATGCGAGCGTCGACGGCGGCCCCGTGTCCGACGCCTGCGACTGCGACCGCCTCCGCGTGACCGGCGACGGCTGCGGCTGCAGCACGGTCGGCGCGGGTGACGACAACACGCTCGCCGGCCTCGCCGTCGCCTTCGGCCTCGTGGCCGTCAGCGTCGCGCGCCGCCGCCGCCGCGTGGCCTGATCCCCCCTCCCGCGGGGCGCTGCGACCGTTCGCGGCGCCCCACGGACCCTCTCCTCTCCCCGCTTCAGCCCTTCGATCGAAGCACGCGCCGCAGCCCCGCCCGGAGGTGCTCCTCGGCCACCGGCACGAGCTGCCAGCGGCCGGGCTCCTCCACCACGACCACCCGCGTCTGGCCCGCCGCCCGCTTCTTGTCGCGCACGAGGCGGGCGATGACGGCGTCTTCTCGCACCGTCACCCGCGTCGGGAGCCCGAGGGCCTCGACCACCCGCGTGACCCGCTCGGTGAGCGACGGGGCGGTGAGCCCGAGGGCCTCGCCCACCGCGCACTCGGCGATCATCCCGAGGGCGACGCACTCGCCGTGGAGCAGGCGGTACCCGAGGGCCGACTCGATGGCGTGGCCGAGCGTGTGCCCGAAGTTGAGCATCGCGCGCTCGCCCCCTTCGCGCTCGTCACGCGACACCACCGCGGCCTTGATCGCCACGCCGCGACGGATCACCCCGGGAAGCTCCGGTGCGCTGGCGGAGGCGCCGAGCGCGACGGCGTGGGCGTCGAGGGTGTCGAGCAGCGCGGCGTCGGAGGTGAGGGCGACCTTGAGCGCCTCGGCGAGGCCCGCCCGGTGGTGCCGCAGCGGCAGCGTCGCGAGGAAGGACGTGTCGACGCACACGTCCGTGGGCTGGTGGAAGGAGCCGACGAGGTTCTTGCCCTCGGGGAGGTCGATGGCGGTCTTGCCGCCGACGGAGGCGTCGAGCATCGCGAGGGTGCTGGTGGGGGCGGTCACGTAGCGCACCCCGCGCAGCAGCGTGGCCGCGGCGAAGCCCCCGAGGTCGGACACCACGCCCCCGCCCACGCACACGAACACGCCGTCCCGGTCGAGCGACGCGGCGAGCGCGCGGCGCCACAGGAGGCGCAGCGAGCGGAAGTTCTTCGCGGGTTCGCCGGGAGGGAGGACGGCCTCCGCGGTGATGGTTCCGCGGAGGGCGCGCGTCCAGGTGGTGCGGTGGTGGCGCGCGACGTTGCGGTCGGACACCACCACGGAGCGGCGCCCCACGAGGCCCTCGCGCAGCGTCGCGAAGGGCTCGAAGCGGACGCGGTACGAGCGCTCGCCGAGCCACACGGGGACGGAGCTGGCGAGCGCCGCGAGGATGTGCGCCGGGGCCTCGTCGGCGCTGACGCGCGCGGTGTCCACGACACAATGGACCTCGGGGTACGCGTCGCGGCGCAGGTCGAGGAGCCGATCGAGGGAGGCGCGCAGGTCGCTCCCGGCGAGGAGCGGACGGGCGTGCGTGCCGGCCAGCCGCGTCGCGAGCACGTCAGTGGGGGCGGTGAGCCCGACCACCGACGCCCGATCGAGGACGGCGCGCCGCCAGGCCCGGTCGACGAGCGCCCCGCCACCCGCGGCGATGACCACCGCCCCCCCCGCCAGCGCGTCTTCGAAGGCCGCCCGCTCCAGCGCGCGGAAGGCGAACTCGCCGTCGCGTTCGAAGACCTCCGACACGCTCCGCCCGGCCCGCTCCTCCACGGCCCGGTCGAGGTCGACGTAGGATGCGCCGAGGTGCGCGGCGAGGCGGGGGCCGACGGTGGACTTGCCGCTCCCAGGGGGGCCAGACAGGACGATGCGCGAGGGGTGCATAGGGGGCGCGGATAGGCGCTCGGGACGGCGGACGTCAAGGGACGGTTGCGGTACTGTCCCGCCGCCATGAGCGATCGCGTCCTTGTCTCCGTCGAAGATCACGTCGCCCGCGTGCGCCTCAACCGCCCCGAGAAGCGCAACGGGATCGACCTCCCGATGTTCGAAGCCATCGCCGCCGCGGGCGATCGACTCGCCGTGGAGCCGGGCGTGCGGGCGGTGGTTCTGTCGGGGGAGGGGAAGGCCTTCTGCGCGGGCCTCGACTGGATGGCCTTCCTCGCGATGGCCGAGCGCGCCGTGCCGCTCCTCCTCGATCGTGCGCCCGGTGAGGTGGCCAACCTCGCGCAGAAGGTGAGCGTGGTGTGGGCCTCGCTCCCGATGCCCGTCGTCGCCGCGCTCCACGGGGCCGTGATGGGCGGCGGGCTCCAGATCGCGCTCGGCGCCGACCTCCGCTACGTCACCCCCGACGCGCAGCTCTCGGTGATGGAGGTTCGCTACGGGCTCATCCCCGACATGGGCCTGAGCGTGCTGCTCCCGCGGCTGGTGCGCGCCGACGTGGCCCGCGAGCTCACCTTCACGGGGCGCGTGGTTGATGGCGTCGAGGCCGCGCGCATCGGGCTCGCGACGCGCGTGTGCGACGACCCGCTGGCCGCCGCGCTGGAGACCGCCCGGGCCATCGCCGCCCACGCGCCGCGCGCGGTTCGTTCGGCCAAGCGGCTGCTGCGCGATGCGCCCGCGGACGTGGCGGCGTCGCTCGCGCTGGAGAGCGAGCTGCAGCGCGCGCTGATGGGGACGCCCGAGCAGATGGAGGCCGTCCAGGCGGTGTTCGAACGGCGTCCGGCCCGCTTCGACGACCCCTGAGCGAAGGGCGGAGGGCGCGTGCGCACCGAGCGGTACCACGTCTGCTTCGGGTGCTTCGCGCGGCAGGTTCGGCTCGGCGCGTGCGTGCGCTGCGGCAGCCCCAACGTCGCGAACCTCCGTGACGCAGAGGCCCGCGCGCGGGTCTTGTCGCGCATCGACGCGGCGGGCCGCGAGCGGGCGGCGATCGTCGAGCGGAGCGGGTGGGAGCTGCAGGTGATCCTCGCCGGCGTCGTGGTGGGGGGCGTCGCGCTTGGGCTGCAAATGGCCCTGGAGGCGCGCGGCGCGGGCTTCGTCGCGGCGCTGGTCGGGGTGGGCTTGTTCGCGGCGCTCGTCGCCCGATGGCACGCGAAGGGCACCCGCGATGACGCCGAGGTGATCCGCGCGGTGACGCCTCGGCTGGAGTGCGTCGATCGCACGCGGGCGGCGGTGGGCGACGCCCCGCAGGCCATCGCGCGGGTGCAGGGGCGCGTGCGGGTGACGCGGCCGGTGGAGGCGCCCGTGTCGGGGCGAGCGTGCGCGGCGGCGCGGGTGACGGGCATGGCCTTCGGCGCGGTGGACGACGCGGTGTGCGGCGCGTTCGAACTGGTCGACGCCCACGGCGCCGTCGTGGCCCGCTTCGATGGGACCGACGCCGCGGTCGACATTCCGACCGGGGAGCCCGCCGTGCGACCCGAGGTGATGGGGCCGTTGAGGGCCTTCCTCGACGAGCGGCTGGTGTTTCAAGAGGGCGCGCGGGTGAGCCTCGACGAGGCCCTGCTGGTGGACGGCGACCTGGTCACACTGGAGGGGCCGGCGGAGGACGGGATCGTCGCCGAAGGCTACCGCGAGAGCCGCACGCTGAAGGTGTTTCGCGGCACGAGCGAGTGGCCCGTGGTGCTGCGTCTCGAAGCGGACGAGGCGCGCGTGCGGGTGGCCGTGGAGGAGGCGACGGAGGGCGCGGAGGCAGAGCGTCGCGACGAGGCGGCGACGCGCGGGCGACGGTGAGGGCGGTGTCTACCGGAGCGTGACGCTGGCCTCGACGCCCTGACCCTGCGAGGTGATCTGGAGCGGCCAGGCGCCGACGCGGCGGGTGACGAGGTTCTGCGGGGCGGCGACGAGGTCGACCTCGGTGACGGCGGTGAGCGTGGAGAGGGCGGCGATGGCGCGCCGCGGGATGACGCCGCGGCCGAGCCCCCCGATGAACTCCGCCACCACGCGGATGGAGGCGCGCGTCCCGTCGAGCGTCCCCTGGGCCGTGATGCTGACGTACACCGAGCGGGCGGGGTTGGGGCGCCACGTCACGATGAGGTCGGCGTCGCGCGCGATGGTGGTGGCGAGGCCGACGATCGCGGGCGCCGTGAGCTCGAGCGCCGCGGGGATGTCGACCGACTGCGTGAAGGCCGGCACCGTCGCGCTCCCGGCCGCGCGGAGGGTGAGCACGCGGGGGCCGCGGAGGAGGGTGTCCTGCTCGTAGAAGGACGTGTACTGACCCCCGGGCCCCGGGCGCAGGCTGATGTCGCGGACGCCGCCCGAGAAGGTGATGGAACCAGGGTTGGGGAAGGGCGTCGGGTGTGGGTCGCGGGGCGTCTCGCCGTCGCGGCAGGTGATGATGTCCCAGTTGCTCGCGCTCAGGTACGTGCAGCGCGTCTCCTCGGGGCGCGGGATGAGGCGAAACTCCGCCTGGGCGAGGGTGCCCGGGGTCTGGTTCTGCTGGTACGAGCCCACCCAGAGGTAGGCGGCGCGCTGGTCGAAGACGGCGGCGTCGGGCGGCTCCCACATGGGGCGGTCGGTGCTGCCGTCGACCACGATGACGCCCGCGTCGGTGGGGCGGAAGGGGTCGTCGCCATCGGGGTTGACGCCCGGGGGCGCGTCGCGGCCGCCGTCCAGACGCCAGCTCGTGCCGTCGACGGTGTTGGAGCACGCGGCGGAGAGCGCGAAGAGCACGACGAAGCCAAGGGGCGAGCGCATCACGGGGGAGTGTGCCACCGGCGAAGCGCCGCGGGAAGCGGGGGGGCAGCGGAGAGTTCGTGCGGGTCGACCAAGGTCGCGGTCGGGGTATGTCCACGGGCAGGTTGCGGCGCTCTGACGCGTGGGCTACGCCGCGCGGCCATGCGGGAGTGGCACGACGCGTTGGTGAAGGATCTACTGACGGCATCGCTGGAGGACGTCGGTCGCGTCGAGCGCGGGGTGGAGGTGAGCGCGGCGACGCAGCGCATGGACCTGTGGTTCACGCCCGACGCGGAGCATCGAGCGGAGCGGGAGCGGCGGGGGCTCCTGGGGCGCATGGTGGAGGAGGCGATGGGGACCAACCTGGAGCCCTTTCGCAACACCCCGAGCGCCGCGGAGGTGCGCGTGGCGCTGCGGCGCGCCTGGGCCCACCACCAGACGCGGGAGCTGGCGGAGGACAAGGCGCTCCCGCTCGCGCGCACCTGGGTCATCAGCCCGGGGCATGCGGAGAGCGCGTGCGCGGTCTTCGGCGCGGTGAACATCGCCCCGTGGCCCGCGGGCGTCTATGTCGCCCACAAAGACCTCGGGCTCGGCGTGGTGGTGCTCTCTCAGTTGCCACGCACGAGGGACACGCTCGCGCTCCGGTTGATGGCCCGCGACCAGACGCTGGCGGGCGCCGTCGAGGATCTCCTCGCGCTCGAAGCGGGGGCGTGGGAGCGGAGGTTTCAGGAGATTCTGGTACGATGGCGGTGCGAGGCGCTCGCTGACCTGAGCGACCCCACCGACGATGAGGTGATGTTCATGCAGCCGACCTTCAAGGCCTACTACGACGAGATCGCCAAGACCCGGAACGAGGGGCGCAGCGAAGGCCGCCTCGCCACGCTCGAACGGCAGTACACGCGACGGTTGGGGCGACCGTTCACGGACGCGGAGGGGGTCACCTTCCACGCGCGCTTCGCGGCGTTCGGGGCCGACCGGCTCGGCGACGTCGTGCTTGACTGCAATGGGGCGCAGCTCGCTGCGTGGCTCGCGGACCCCGCGGCGACCTGACCGACACATGACCCATCGCGACCGTGAGGCCCTCGCGCGGGTCGCCCGAGCCGTCGAGGAGGCGTGCTAGGGCCTGCGGGTGCGCTCGTGGGAGGTCGTGCGATCGTGCGTACAAACCGCTGACCGTCCGCGCCCGCCATCCCCTCACTGCCGCACGCGCACCTCGGGCCCCACCGCAGCTGCCACCGCGCGGGCTCGCGACTCGCGGACGTCGATGTCGATCACCTCCCGCAGCGGCATCAGCCGAACGCCCTCGCTCCGCTGCATCCACAGCGCGTTGGCGGTGAGCGTCACCAGCGACAGGTGCGCCGGGTCGCTCGCGTCAAACTGCGCCCGCAGCAGCACGACGTCGCGGGTGGTGGCGTCCCACATGAGCCGATCCATCCCGGCGGGCGGCGGGTTGCGCACGCCCCGCCACGCGGCCCCGTAGCCCGAGAGCAGCGACCCGATCGACCACACCAGCAGCGCATCGCCGCGCGGCGAGGTGAGCTTCTCCACGGCGCCGGGTGCGACCATCCCGCTCCCCACGACGACGTCGGCGCCCGCGGCGACGAGCTCCCGCGCGAGGGTCCGTTGCTCTTCGGCCAGGGGGCGGAAGGGGGCGCGGTTCCACTGGATGCCGACCACGACGACGTCGGCGAGGGCGCGGGCGGCCGTGAGGGCCTGCGTGGCGCGCACCCCGTCGAGCGCCTGGGCGACGGTGAAGTGCCCCGCGTTGCGCCCCATCGCCATCTGCACCCGCTGCGTGAAGCACAGGAACGCCACCCGCACGCCATCCCGCTCCGTCACCCAGGGCTGCCACGCTTCCTCCTCCGACGCGCCCATCCCCGCGACGCCGAGGTTGGCGCCGCGGAGGAGTTCGCGCGTCTCGCCGAGCCCGTCGCCCATCTGGTCGTAGGCGTGGTGGGTGGCGAGGCACACGCCGTCGAGGCCCACGCGTCCGAGGTCGCGCGCCACCGATCGCGCCACCGCCCGCGGCACCCCCAGCCCCGGCGGAACCCCCGCGAACGGCGGCCGATACGCATCCGTCAGCGGCGAGTCGAGGAAGGTGAGGGCCACCTCGCGGCGCGTGACCAGCGGCGAGAGCCAGTTGAGCGCCCACGCGAGGCCGCCCTGCGTCGCGTGGTCTTCGAAGCTGTCGAGCACCGAGCGGTGGAGCATCACGTCGCCCGTCAGCGTCACCACCACGCGGCGCGGCGGCGGTCCGGCGTCCACCACCGCCATCGCATCGGGAGCGCTCCCGTCGGGGGCCACGTCCACGGGCGTCACCGCGTCGCGCCCGGCATCGACGGCGGCGGCGTCCGGGCGACGCTCCCCGCGGCAGGCGGCGGAGATCAGCAGGGCGAAGGTGAGGGCGGCGCGGCGCGGCATCGGCGGGCGTAGGAAACACGCATCCCGCGGGCGAAGACAATCCCTCACTGCGCCACCAACCGATCGGTAGGGGCGTCGCTCCGTGGGTGTGGTCACGGTCGTGTCCACCTGGGAGGGGCTCTGACCACCCGTCGCGGCGGTCTGTACGGGGGGCGCCTACATGCGCGCAGGCCATGCGCAGAAGCGATTTTCTCGCAGAACGTCACTGCGCTCGCGCCGGGGTGGATCGACTCGTCGACCGCGGGGCGCTGAACGGGTCACTAACCGATCGGTCAGGCGATGGCATGGGGCACGCAAGGTGGCGGGGCGAGGGCGATCGCTCTCGGAGGTGATATCCCGTGGTGCGTCGTGCAAGCGTGAGCTGGGGCTGTTGGATCGCGTGCGTCGGAGTGATCGCAGGCTGTGCGGACGGCGCGGCGGACGACAGCGGGCGGGTCGATCCGGTCATCGGCGGGGTGACGACCTTCGCGCACCCGGAGATCGGGAAGATCTCGGTGGGCTGCACGGCCACGCTCGTGTCCCCGTGGGTGGGCATCAGCGCGGCGCACTGCTTCGGGTACCGATCGGCGACGTCGCCGGGCAACTACGGCACCTTCACCATCCAGCACGAGAACGGGCAGGTGTACCGCTACACCATCGAGCGGTACATCTCCTACTCGCGGCAGTTGGGGCGCGACGACGTCAACCTCTTCAAGCTCTCGACGGCCGTCCCCGCGGCGGTGGCCACGCCCGCTCCCCTCGCCGTGGAGAACCCCCAGAACAACTCCACCCTTACGGTGTACGGCTACGGCTGCACCGGGCGCGGGAGCAGCACCGACTGGCGCAAGCGTCGCCGCTCGTTCCGCCTCGGGGAGAACGTCGGCGCGCTCTGCCCGGGCGACTCGGGTGGACCCGTGCTCACCGAGGCGGGCGCCGTGCTGCGCATCAACTCGGGCTACTACTACTCGGGGGCGGACATCTTCGGGGAGGTTCCGCCGAACTACGCGCGGCTCGCGGCGCAGGTCGCGGCGTGGACGGGCACGCCTCCGCCCGCACCGGGGCCGACGCCCACGCCGACGCCGACGCCCACGCCCACGCCGACGCCCACGCCCACGCCCACGCCGGATGCGTGTTTGGCGCGGGCCAACACCTGCGGCAACTGCACGCCCATCGCGGGCTGCGGCTGGTGCGGCGCGACGAACACCTGCGTGTCGGTGAACTCCGAGGGCAACCCGACGACCGCGTGCGCGTCGGGCTTCGCGCTCAACCCGCCCGACTGCCCCGGCTCGGGCGGCGATCGCTGCGGCGCGTACGCGGCCTTCCCGGAGTTCACGTGCCGGCAGGGAGCGACGGGCTTCGCGCGGTGTCGCGCGGGCGGCGACCCGGAGTTTCTGACGTGCCCGAGCGGGACGTACTGCACGCCGGGCAGCCGCACGCGTTGGTGCAACCGGCGCTGAGCGGCGACCCACAAAACGGCCTGGATACCGTCACGGCCTCGCCGGCACATTCGGGGACGCGTTCAAGCCCTGACGCCCCATCATTCCCTCTATCCCTCTGCCACCCTTCGGCCTCACCCTCCGCGCCATGCGCCGCGGCCTCCTCCCGCTCCTCCTCCTCCTCACCGCCTGTCCCACCCGTCGCGCCGCCGACCCCCGCGTGCGCCGCCCCGACGCTTCCCGCGCCGACGCCCCCGTGCGCGCGCCGCTCCCCCCCGCGGTCATCGAGCTCGACGCCCGCCTCCGCGCCAAGGAGAACGCCATCGGGCGCACCCGCGGCGACTGGCTGAGCTGGGAGTCCATCGCCCTCGACTACATGACCCGCGCGCGGCTCACGGGCGACTACGGCGACTACGCCAAGGCCGACCGCGCGCTCACCCGCGCCTTCGAAGTCGCCGGCCCCGGCGTCGGCCCCTTCCTCACGCGGGCGCGCTTCAACCACACCGTCCACCGCGTGTCGCGCGTCACCGCCGACCTCGACGCGCTCCGCTACGCCGTGCTCCGCGCCGACGAGCGCGAGGCCATCGAGCACCTGCGCGCCGAGGTGGCGTTTCACTCCGGGCGCTACGACGAGGCCCGCCAGCGCTACACCGACGCCCTCGCCCGCGACCGCAACACCGCGAGCCTCGTTGGGATGGCCCAGCTCCTCTGGAAGACCAACAACTTCCGCGCCGCCGAGGCCCTCGTGAACGAGGCCGCCGAGCGCGCCGCCCGCGAAGACGTCGCGATGCGCGCGTGGGTCTACCTCGTGCGCGGCACCATGGAGAACGACCGCGGGCGCTGGGACGAGGCCGCCATCGCCTTCCGTGAGGGCCTGCGCCTCCAGCCCACTTCCTGGGTCTTCCTCGAACACATCGCCGAAGTGCTCCTGTGGCAGGGCAAGCTCGACGAGTCGCGGCTCCTCTACGAAGACCTCGTCGCCCGCACCGACGACCCGGAGTTTGTCAACGCCCTCGCGGAGATCGCCGAGCGTCAAGGGCGCCGCGACGACGCCGCGCGCTACGTCGCCCGCGCCCGCGCCGGCTACGAGGAGCGACTGCGCCTGCTCCCCGAGGCCACCGCGGGGCACGCGATCGAGTTCTTCCTCGCGCGTTCGCCGGAGCGGGCCGTGCCCATCGCAGAACTCAACCGCGACGCGCGACCCGGCGGCGAGGCCCAGGTGAAGCTCGCCGAGGCGTACCTCCAGGTGGGCCGCGTCGCCGACGCCCGCCGCGTCCTCGACACCATCTTCGTCACCCCGTGGAACACCGCCGACCTCCACGCCGTCGCCGCCCGCGTGTACGAGCGCCTCGGCGACACCGCCGCCGCCACCCGCGAGCGCGAGGCCGCCCGCGCCATCGACCCCCACAGCGTCGAGGCCGGGCATTGACCTGGGGGGTTGAGGGTTCCATGAGAGCACCGTCATGACCGAGGCCCCGCCGCCGTTTCGCTTCACCCGCGAGAGCCGCATCCGCGTCGACGCCGAGGGCCATGTCTGGCACGAGGGCGAGCGCATCCTCCACGAGGGCTTGGCGAAGGGCCTCGCCGCCTGGATCGACTACGACGACGCCACCGGGCGCTACGTCATGCGCAACAGCCTCGACTGGTGCTTCGTCACCGTCGATCACACCCCGCTGGTGGTGCGCCGCGTCATCCCTCACGACGACGCCCTCCAGCTCGAGCTCTCCGACGGCAGCGCCGAAGCCCTCCGCCCCGACAGCCTCCGCGTGGCCCCCGACGGCGCCGTGTACACCTACGTGCGCGAGGCGTCGCTCCTCGCCCGCTTCGACCGCGCGGCGGCCTTCGCGCTGCTCGAACGGGCGGCCCCCTTGGGCGAAGGCTTTGCGCTCCGCGTCGGCGACCGTGATGTCCCCCTCACGATGCTCGCCGAGGGGGAGACGCCATCGCCTCGCCCGCCCGATCGCCCCTCGACGTCCGCCGGAGAGGGTGGTACCCGAACGCCCGCCCCATGATCACGGTCACGCTCTACACCCGCGCCGGGTGCCACCTCTGCGACGACGCCAAGGAGGTCCTCGACGCCGTCCGCGCGGAGGAACCCTTCGCCCTGGAGGTGGTGGACATCGACGGCGACCCCGCGCTCCGGGCCCTCTACACCGACGAGGTCCCGGTGATCGCCGTGGCGGGCCGCAAGGCCTTCAAATACCGGCTCACCGCCCCGGAGCTCCGCGCCCGCCTCGCCCGGGAGCGCGCGTCGTGAGCGCCGAGACCGCCTGGCTCCGGCGACGCCCCGAGGCCCTCGTGGTCGGCGGGGTGTTTCTCGCGTGCGCGATCGGCGCGGGGGTGACCTTCGGGCTCGCCGCCCTCGACGGCGAGAAGCGCCGCGACACCCAGCTCGAGGCCATCCTCCGCCCAGAGTACACCGGCAACGACCGGACGGCACCCGACTTCACCCTCCGCGACCATCGGGGCCGCGCCTTCAGCCTCTCGTCGCTGCGGGGCAAGACGGTGGTGCTCCACTTCTGGTCGCGCGACTGTCCCCCGTGCATTCAAGAGCTCGCCGAGTCGCTCCCGGCCTTCGACGAGATCGTCCGCGGCCGCTCGGACATCGCCCTCGTCCTGGTCGGCACCGAGACGTGGGACGAGGTCTCCGCGCTCATCCCGCCGGGGTTTCAGTCGCCGCTGCTCTTCGACCCGACGCGCTCCGTGGTGCGCGATCGGTACGGCACCCGGCTCTTCCCCGAGACCTGGATCATCGACCGGGACGGCGTGATCCGCGCCCGCTTCGACCGGACGCTCGACTGGGCTTCTGCGGTGTTCGTGCAGTACGCCACGTCGTTTCGCTGACGCATTCGTCGCGCGGGTCTTGACCCGTCGCACCTATCCGCCTACACCGCGGCGCAGCCATGCATCCGGTGATGTTTACGATTCCGGGGTGGGCCTTCAAGGTCATCGTCCCCCTGCTCATTCTCTGGGGTTGCTACTCCATCATCGTCTCGGTCAACCGCGCGTCGCCCGCGGCCAAGAAGGAAGGAGAGGGTGACGGGAAGGGCTTCCAGCTCCCCGCCGACTCGCCCTTCAACGCGGTCATCTCCGTCGCGATCGGCCTCGGGGTGTTCGCCTTCGCCTCGCCCGTCGTGGTCGAGGGGCAGGGCGCGGCGCGGATCGTGTCGGTGCTCAAGGGCATCGCCCACGGCCCGCACTGGCGCGGCCCCTGGGAGTCGCTCCCCATCTACTCGTACGGCGTGATGCTCGGCCTCTCGCTCGTCGTCGGCTGGTACATCGTGCTCGGCCTCATGCGCCGGCAGTGCCCCGAGACGGACAAGAAGCGCTACGAGGAGTACATGCGCGACATGGCCGACTGCTACGTCGCGACGGCCTTCGCCGCCGTGGCCGGCTCGCGCGTGCTCTACATCCTCACCAACCTCAGCGAGTTTCCGACGCTGTGGTCGATGCTCAAGCTGCGGAGCGGCGGGCTCGTGGCCTACGGCGGCTTCCTCGGCGGCCTCCTCGGGAGCATCGTGTTCCTGCGCGTGAAGGGCTACCGGCTCTGGCCCTGGGCCGACGCCACCGTCGCCTCGCTCGGCACGGGCATCATGATCACCCGCATGGGCTGCTACATGTACGGCTGCGACTTCGGCCGCGCCCTCCCGAGCAACGCCCCGGGCTTCCTCAAGACCCTCGGCACCTTCCCCCACTGGCACGACAACCACGGCTCGCCCGCCTGGCAGCAGCACGTGTCCATGGGCTTCCGCGCCACCGAGCAGTCGTGCAACCGCGACTACCACGGCGTGTGGAGCACCGCCGAGCACGTCTGCAAGCTCCCCTTCTCGGCGCAGCACTCGGCGCCCGTGCACCCGACGCAGCTCTACGAGTCGCTCCTCGGCTTCACCATCTTCGCCACGCTCATGTGGATGTGGCGCCGGCGGAAGTTCGAGGGGCAGATCTTCCTCTCCTTCGGGATGCTCTATGGCATCGGCCGCTCGCTCCTGGAGCTGATCCGCGACGACGCCGAGCGCGGCACCATCGCGGGGCTCTCCACCTCGCAGTTCATCGGGCTCACCACCACCGCGCTCTGCATCCCGCTCTACGTCTACATGGCGAAGAACGGCAAGCCCGCCGGGCCGATCAACCTCTTCGCCCCCGCCCCGGTGATCGGCGAGGAGCCCGCGCCCAAGACCGAGCCGAAGGCCGACGAGAAGCCCGCCAAGGCCGAGAAGCCCGCCGCCAGCGAAAAGTCCGAGGATTCCAAGGAATCCAAGGACTGACTCCCCCTCCGTCTGGTTGACGGAATCGCCATCTGACCAACCCCTCCCAAGCGCAACGCACACAGCGCGTCAATGCAGGTATAGTCCCGCCGCGAGAGATGCTGGTCGCGGTTGTTGGAGACGTGCACGGGAGATTCTTCCGTGTCGAGGAGTGGATCGAGTCGCTCGAGAAGAACCTCGGGGAGGACGTGGCGATGGTCATTGCCGTCGGCGACGTCGAGACCTTCCCCACGCCCGACGACCACCGCCGCAAGAGCACCAAGCGCAACATGCCCGCGGAGTTTGCCGCCTACGCGCGGGGCGAGCGGGCGATGCGCCGGGAGTTTATCTTCGTCGGGGGCAACAACGAGGACTTCGAAGACCTCGAGCGCTTCCCTGACGGCGGCGAGCTCGTCCCCGGCGTGCGGTACCTCGGTCGCGCGGGCGCCCGCACGCTCCAGGGCCTCCGCGTGGCGTACCTCTCGGGCATCTACGCGCCGACCCGCTTCGACCGCCCCCGCCTCCCCGCCACCAACGCCGAGAACAGCAAGCAGGCGGGCTATTTCCGCCAGGCCGACGTCGACGCCGTCCGCGCCGTCACCGCCGCCGACATGCTGCTCCTCCACGAGTGGCCCCGCGGCATCGCCGGCCGCGAGAGCGCCGTCGCCAAGGCCGGCGCGCGCGGCATCCGCCAGCGCCACTGGCCCCAGGTGGGCAACCCCTACGCCGCCGCCGTGGTGAGCGCGCTGCGCCCGCGCTGGGTGCTGTGCGGCCACCTCCACGTCCCCCACGCCGCGACGCTGCGCTGGGACGACGGCCGCGTCACCCGCGTGTGCTGCCTCGACCAGGCCTCCCGCGCCGACGGGGCGCTGCTCTGGATGCGCTGGGAGGGCAACGTGGTGCGGGCGGTGGGCTGGGGCGACTCCGGCGAGGTCCACTGGCGCCCGGGGATGCCCTGGGACGAGCGCCAGACCGCGTCGCGCATCCGCATCGAGCCGAAGGAGACGCGCGGCGGGATGATGTCGCCCGACGAGCGCCCCGAGCGCGACTCGGAGCCCCCGGAGACGGTGGCTCCGGGGCCCTTTGGTGAGTCGGAGGGGTGAGCGGGCGGGTCAGCGCCGACGGCGCGTCGCGAGGGAGGCGAGCGCCAGCGCGAAGAGCGCCAGCGTGAAGCGCCCGGTGGTGTTGGCCCGCGCGCGGCACCCGCAGCCGCCGTCCTGCACGGCGCCAGTGTCCGCGGGCGGCGCCGCGCACACGTTGGAACTCGTGCAGCGCGTCCGCCCGTCGCGGCGGCCGAGGCACTGCGTGTCGTTGATGCACTCGACGCAGCGGCCGGCGTTCTCGCTGTTGGCACCGTTGCAGTAGGCGGTGGGCTGGAGGCAGTCGTCGTCGCGGAAGCAGCCCATCGCGCACACGCCCGGCCGCGCCGGATCGTTGGAGCTGCACGCCTGCCCCCGCGGGCACCCGTTGTGGCCCGCGCCCGGCCAGCACCCCGGGCGGCACCGCAGCGCCATTGGGTCGCAGATGCGCCCGGAGTCCGTCGCGCCGCAGTCCGCGTCGCGCGCGCAGCCGCAGCGCAGCGTGCCGTTGGGCTCACGCACGCACTGCCTCCCGTCCATGCTCATCGCGCAGGCCGACGACATCGCGCCCGCCGCGCAGGTCGCGCAGCGGTTGCTGTCGGTGTCGCACGCGGGCGTCGCGCCCATGCACGCCGAGGTGTTGGCGCCCGTGCACTGGACGCAGCGGCCCGCGTCGCGCCCCGTCGTCGCGCAGGCGGGGGTCGGCGCGCGGCAGTCGGCGGCGCGGGCGGGGTCGCAGGGGCGGCACATCCGCGTGGCCAGGTCGCAGACGGGGGAGGCGCCGCCGCAGTCGGCGTCGCTCGCGCAGCCCACGCAGCGGTTGGTGGCCGTGTCGCACACGCCCGTGCGGCAGTCGGCGTTCACCACGCACTGGACGCAGCGGCCGGCGTTGGTTCCCATGGTGGCGCAGGCGCGCGCGCCGGCGTCGGGGCAGTCGGTGGCGGCCGTGGCGGCGGCGCAGGGGCGGCACGCGCGGGCGCTCGGGTCGCACACGGGGCGCGCGGGGTCGAGGCACTCGCGGCTCGTGAGGCATGCGACGCAGGTGTTGGTGGGGAGGTCGCAGCGCGGCGTGGGGGCGCTGCAGTGCGACTCGCGGGTGCAGGGGACGCAGCGGCCCACGCTCGGCCCCGTCGTGGCGCAGGCGGGGCGCGCGGGGTCGATGGCGGCGCACTGGGCGTCGGACGAGCACGCGACGCAGGTGCGGGCCGCCTGGTCGCACACGGGGGCCGCGGCGCTGCGGGTGCAGTCGCGGTCGGCGTTGCAGAGGCACACGCCCGCCACGCGGTCGCACACGGGGGCGAGGTCGGGGCAGTTGCGGTCGGGCGAGCCCGGGAGCGACGCGTTGGTGCGCCCCGCGGCGGTCTCGCGCATGTCGGGGAGGCAGTCGTTGTCGGAGTCGGTGTCGAGGTAGTCGGGGGTCCCGTCGGAGTCGGTGTCGACCGTGCAGTCGCCCTCCACGGTGTCGAGCCACGAGTCGCCGTCGGCGTCGGCCGTGGAGACGCGGGCGAGCGTCTGGAAGGCGATGACGGGGATCATCTCGTCGCCGTCGGTGCCGAAGCGAAACTGCATCGCCGTCGCGGCGTCGCGCACCACCGTGCGGAAGTCGTAGAGCTCGTCGTCGAGGCGCGGGAGCGCGGGGGTCGTGAGGATCTCGTCGCCGTCGAGGCCGACGGGGGAGCCCGCCGCGCGGCCGACGCCGGGCTCGGTGCCGCCGAAGGTTCCCATGGTGGCGAGGCCGGCGGTGTCGCCGAAGCAACCCACCGCGGGCATGACGGAGGGCCAGTCGTCGGCGCCGCCCGCGCGGCTGGTGAGCATGTTGCCGTTGACGAAGATCTGGCTCTCCTCCTCGGTGCACGTGTCGCGCGCCGGGTCGGTGGGGGCGGTGGGCGACGGGCGGCGGTTGAACTCCCACATCACGCCGATGGACGCGGCGAAGGGCTCGGCCCGCGCGAAGCCCGTCGCCGGACAGCGGTTGGCCACGGCGCCAGGGAGCGGGAGCGCGGCGCTTTCGAAGCCGCTGGTGGCCGCGCCCTCGTACACGACGACGTTGCGC
>JBILLV010000456.1:0-5901 GCA_044375895.1 Polyangiales bacterium
AACCCCGAGCACAACCCCGACCTCCTGCTGGTGCGCGCGACGCTCGCGGCCGCCCGTCGCGACCTCGGCGTCGACCCGTCGCGCGTCTACCTCATGGGCCACTCCAACGGCGCCTTCTTCGGCCTCGTGGTGGCGATGACGCTGGGCGAGCACTTCGCTGGCGTCGCGCTCAACTCGGGCGGCCTGGTGCGCTGCGGCGCGACGAGCGCATGCCGCTTCCGCGCGCCGGCGGGGGACTGCGGTCGCTTCGCGTCGATGCCGGGGTGGTGCGCTCGCTGTGATGGGCCGCCGCTCCCCATCGGGGTGTCGCCGACGGCGCCGCGCGTCCCCTTCGTGCTCTCGCACGGCACCGACGACCCCGACGTGTCGGTGCAGTACACGTGCGCACTCGCGCAGGAGCTGTTGAGCGCGGGCTTCCCCGTGACGCTCAACCTCCGGCCCGGCGAGGGGCACTTCTGCGACAGTGACTTCGTCGAGCGCTCGTGGCGCTACCTCTCGCGCGCCCGCTCGCACCGCTGGCTCGCGCGCGGCCTCGACTGACTACGCCACCACGCCGTCGCGGCGGAGCGCGGCGATCTCGTCGTCGGTCACGCCCGCGTCACGGAGCACCGCGTCGGTGTCGGCCCCGGCGGACCGCGCGGCCGTATGCGCCGCGCCCGCGCCCGCGCCCACCGGCGTGCGGAAGGCCGTCATCGTCCCGCCCGCGCCGTCGTCCATCGGGAAGAACACCCCGCGGGCCGCGTGCTGCGGGTCGCTCGGCAGCTCCGACGCGTCGAGGACGGGCTCGAGGCAGCAGTCGTTCTCGCGCGCAAACTGCTCCCACTCGGCGCGGGTGCGCCCGGCGAACACCGCGGCGACGCGCGCCCGCAGCGGCCCCTGGTGCTCCCCGGCGATGAGCGCCTCCATCGACGCGTCGAGCCCCGTGGCGCCCGCGAACGCGACCCAGAACTTCGGCTCCAGCGCGCCGAGCGAGACGTAGCGCCCGTCGCCCGTCCGGTACGTGTTGTACGCCGCGATGCCGCCGTCGAGGTGGTTGCGCCCGCGCGGCGGCGCCTCGTCGCCGACCGTAACGGGCGCCAGCGCGAAGGCCGCCAGCGGGATCGACCCCTCACACATCGCGATGTCGACCACCGACCCGCGGCCCGTGGCGTCGCGCGCCCGGAGCGCCGCGAGGATGCCGATCACCGACCAGAGCGCACCGCCCGCGACGTCGGCCATCTGCGCGCCCGACACGGCCGGCGGCGCGTCTGCCGGACCCGTGGCGCCGAGCACGCCCGCCCGCGCGAGGTAGTTGATGTCGTGCCCCGCCCGCTTCGCCAGCGGCCCGGTCTGCCCGTAGCCCGTGATCGCGCACACCACCAGCCCGGGGTGGATCGCCAGCATGTCGGCGTGCGAGCACCCGAGGCGCGCAAGGACGCCGGGGCGGAAGCCCTCGATCACCACGTCGTAGCGCGGCAGCATCCGGCGCAGGAGCGCCACCCCGTCGGGGCGCTTGAGGTCGACGACCACGCTCCGCTTGTCGCGGTTGAGCGCGAGGTAGGCGGCGCTGGTGGCCCCGCGCATCGGGGGCATGGCGCGGAGGTAGTCGCCGGGGGAGGGGTCTTCGAGCTTGTCGATCCGCGCCCCGAGGTCGGCGAGGACGAGCGTCGCCATCGGCCCGGGGAGCAGCCGCGTGAGGTCGAGCACGCGGACGCCCGTGAGGGACTGGTGGATCATGGGGGGTGCTGCGGGGAGAGAGGAGGGGGGAGGAGAGCGACGAGGCGACGCGGCTCAGCGGAGCGCGAAGAGGTCCTTGAGCTTCATGGCGAGCATCTGGTTGCCCTTCACCTTGAGCTTGCCCGCGAAGAAGAGCTTCATGCCCGCGCCGGGGTCGGCGACGAGGGTCTGGAAGTCGCTCTCGGCCACGCCGATGATCACGGCCGCCTCGGTGATCTCCGTCGGCGACTCGGCGACCGTCGGGGTCGCGGAGGCGAGGTCGATCTTCCAGTTGCCGCCGCCCTCGCCCGAGATGTTCAGGCCGTAGGTGCCGCCGATCTTCTTCGCCCCGTCGGGGTTGTTCGTGAGGGCGGTGGCGAGCGTGGTGTTGAAGAGTTCCTTGATGTTGACGGCCATGGTGCGTGCTCCTTCGGTGGGTCGAGCGAACAGACTGAACCGCCATTCAGCGGCGACGGCGCGACCCACTACCACCGCGCGCCGCCCGGTGTCAAAGCGTGTGTTCGCGCCGGATTCGGTGCGATGCTATGGGTCGCCGAAGTGCCCACCCCATGAGCCTCTGGTACGAGCCCAACCCTGTCCCCTACCGCCCGCACCCCGCGAGCTGGCGGCAGCCCTTGCACCTCCACCTCGCCCCCCTGTGGTCGGCCCTGGCGCGCGTCCTCCCGACGCTCCGCGGGCGGGTGGTGGACGTCGGCTGCGGCGCGAAGCCCTACCGCGACCTCTTCCACCCGTCGGTGACCGAGTACGTCGGCGTCGACCGCCCGGGGCCCCACGCGACCCCCGACGTGGAGGCCGACGCCCACGCGCTCCCCTTCGAAGACGGGCGCTTCGACGCGGGGGTTTCGTTTCAGGTGTTCGAACACGTCGAGCGCCCCGCGCAGTGCGTCGGCGAACTCGCGCGGGTGGTCCGTTCGGGCGGCGACGTGGTGTTCACGGTGCCGGGGGTGTGGCCGGCCCATGAGGTTCCGCACGACCACTGGCGGTTTACGCGCTACGGGCTGGAGGCGGTGGTGCGCGGCGCCGGGCTCACGCTCGTCGAGCTGTGCCCCCTCGGCGCGCTCTGGTCGACGCTCGGTCAGATGGCCTGCCTCGAGCTCGACCGCTCGCGCCTCGGCCGCGGGCTCATCCCCCTGGTCAACCTCGCCGCCCGCTCCCTCGACCGCACCGCCCGCGAAGAGCTGGTGATGAACTGGCTCGTCCACGCCCGCCGCCCGTGACCGCTCCCCCCGCCCACTCCCTCCTGCGCAAGATCGCGCGCGAGACCTCCACCTTCGCTGCCCTCCAGGTGGTGTCGTCGCTGGTGGTGTGGGGGACGACGCTGGTGCTCGCGCGCCTGCTCGACGCGCGGGCCTTCGGCGTCTACGCCATCGGCGGCTTCTTCCTCGGCCTCGGCGGGCTGCTCGGCGACGGGGGCCTCGGCGCGACGCTCCTGCGCAAGAAGGGGGAGGTCACCGACGAGGAGTACCGCGTGACGGTCACCTTCCTCCTCGCGCTCGGGCTGGTGATGGGCGCCGCGCTCTTCGTCGGCACGCCGCACATCGCCGCCCGCTACCACCTCCAGCCCGACGAGGCCGGCGTGCTCCGGCTGCTGGCGCCGCTCTTCCTCGTCGGCCCGCTGCGCGCGGTCCCCTACATCCGCCTGGAGCGCGAGGTGCGCTTCGGACTCATCGCCCGCATCGAGCTCCTCGCGACGCTGCTCCGTCAGTTCGCCGCCCTCGGGCTCGCGTGGCGTTTCGGCGGCGCGTGGGCGCTGGCGGGCGCGCAGCTCGTCGGCGCGACGGCGCAGGTGGGGCTCGCGTACGTCGTCTCCCCCGGGCTCCCAGGGCTCGCATGGCGGCCGGGCGTGCTGCGCGGCCTCCTGGGGTACGGCGTGCGGGTGCAGGCCCTCGGCGTGGTGGCCTTCTTCAAGGACAACATCTCCGCGCTCCTCCTCGGCGCCCTCGTGGGGCCGCGCGCGGTGGGGGTGTTCGACTTCGGGCTCAAGTACGCGCAGCTCCCGGTGACGGCGGTCAACGGCCTCGCCCGCGTGCAGTTTCCCGCCTACGCGCGCTTCGAAGCGAAAGACCCCGCCCTCCACGCCGCCGTCACCGCCGCCACGCGCACCGCCCTCGTCGCGGGCCTCGCAGTGCTCCTCACGCTCGCCGCGGGGGCGCGCGCGATCATCCCCTTCGTGTACGACCCGCGCTGGCTGGAGAGCGTCCCCGTGGTGTGGGGCATCGGGGCGAACATGGCCGGCGGGCTCCTCGCGGGGCCGCTCTTCGCGCTGCTCCAGGCGCAGGGGCGCGCGGGCACGGCGCTCGCGGCCTTCTGCGTGTGGACCACCCTCACCTGGGGCCTCGCGCTGATGTTCCACGAGGGAGGCGCCGGGGCCATCGCGTGGTCGTACAGCGCCGCCACCGTCGCGATGGTGGCGTGGCTCGTCGCGTGGGCCGGGCGGCACCTCGGGCGACCGCTGTGGCCCGCGTACGTGGGGCCGCTGCTCGCGGCCGCGACGTCGGGGGCGGCGGTGTTCGCCGCGACCCACGCGCGCTGGGGGAGCAACGGGTGGGCGCTCGCGGGCGTGGCGCTCGGGGCGTACGTCGCCGCGCTGCTCGCGATCGAGGGGAGGCGCGTGCGCGGTGAGGTGCGCGCGCTGGTGGCCGCGCTGGGCGGGGGTTGAGGCGCGCGGGGGGGGAGGGTAGTGTCGCGCGTATGGCAGACGCCGCGCGACCGCTGTACGAGCCCAACCACCCCACCATCGAGGCCGCGTACGAGAACGCACCGCCCGACGTGATCTGCGAGATTCTCTATGGCGCACTGGCGATGGCGCCGCGCCCGGCCGTTCCGCATGGTCGCCTCGCAGGTCGGCTCTACGGTCGCCTCCTGGTCCCCTTCGACGACGGCGTCGGCGGCCCGGGCGGCTGGTACCTCCTGCCTGAACCCGAGCTTCACCTCGGCCCGCGCCCCGACAAGATGCAGCCCGATCTTGCCGGGTGGCGCCGCGAGCGGACAGGGAACGTCGTGCGCGCCACCGCCGTCACGGTCGCGCCCGACTGGGTGTGCGAGGTGCTGTCCCCTTCCACAGCAGCCACCGACCGCGACGTGAAGATGCCCCTGTACGCCGAGCATGGGGTGTCGTTCGTGTGGCTCGTCGACCCGATCGCCGAGGTGCTCGAAGCCTTCAAGCTGGTGCGCGGTCGATGGCAACCAGTGGGCATCTGGCGCGGTGACGATGTTGCGCGCGTCGAGCCCTTCGAAGCCTTCGCGCTCGACCTCGCGCGCGTCTGGCCCGAGTAGCGCCGCCCGCGCCCCCAGCGGCGGGATCTACGGTGCCGTCTGGGTGCGTGGCCCCCGCTGAGATATGCTCGCGCCCCGATGATGCGCCGCGCGTTGCTTCTGGTCGCCTCGCTCCTGGCTGCGTGCGAGAGCACCTCCCCTCCGCCCGCCGCTGACGCCGCGCCCGACAGGGTCGACATCACCCGCGACGCCGTCTCCGACATCACCCCGGATGCTCCCGCGGACGCCGTCCCCGACGCGCCGAAGCCGCCGCCTCCCCTCGCGGCGTACACCTGCCGCCCGTGCCTCTACGACCGCGAGTGCGGCGACGGCGGCCGCTGCGTGGCCTACGACGCGACGCTCCCCGGCGCGCGCACCTGCCTCGTCGCGTGCGACACCGCGGGGGCCGCCTGCGACGCGCCCGTCCCCGCGACCTGCCGCCAGAACGCCGCCGCCAACCGCCTCCTCTGCACCCCCAACGCCACCTGCGCGCCGATGGAGTCGCGCCGCGCCGTCGCCTGCCCGATGGCCGGCTGTACGGGTCGCTACAGCGTGTGCGTCGACCTCGATCGCACGCCCGCCACCAACGGCCGCACCGGCAACGTGTGCCTCCCGCCCTGCGACCGCGACTCCGACTGCGAAGACGGCCTGCGCCGCTGCCTCATCGTCCGCACGCGCGACGGCGGCAGCGCCCGCGCGTGTGTGCCCGACGAGCGCTTCGGCCCCGACGCGTGCGGCCTCCGCGCCGTCAACGACCGGGGCATCGGACGCGGCTGCGACGCCACCAACGCCTGCCCCGCCTCGCTCGAATGTGCGACGGGCGTCGACGCCGCGCTCCGTTCGTTCTGCACCGCGGCGTGCGCGCGCGACGCCGACTGCGGAACGGGCGCCCGCTGCCTCCCCCTCGGCACGCTCGGCGACCGCTGCGTC
>JBILLV010000457.1:0-5896 GCA_044375895.1 Polyangiales bacterium
TCCGAGAAGGTCGCGAAGTTCACGATGCTGAAGTGGGCAAACTGCATCCCGAGCGCGGCCGTGGCGCCGACCACGCCGCCGAAGAGGGACAGCGCGACCGACTCCAGCAGGAAGGACGTGAGGATCGCGAGCTTCGAGAAGCCCAGCGCCCGTAGCGTCCCGATCTCCCGCTGCCGCGTGGCCACCGCCGCGTGCATCGTGATCATCGCGCCGATCATCGCGCCGAAGGAGAAGAAGACCGCCACCAGGAGCCCGACGGCCTGGATGAAGGTGCTCGTCCCCTGCGACTGCTCCTCGTACCAGGCGTCCTCGCGCTTCACGTCCACGGCGAGCTGGCGGTTGGACTCCAGGGACGAGCGCAGCGCGGCGAACGACCCGCGGCTGGTGAGGCGGACGCGCACCGACGAGACCGAGCGCTCGCGCCCGAAGGCCGTGCGGAGCGCCTCGCGGTCGGCCCACACCTCGCTCTCGTAGGACGAGCCCCCGTCGGCGATGACGCCCACCACCGTGAGTCGGCGGTTCTTCTTCACCTCGAAGGACTGACCCACCTCGAGGCCGCGGAAGCGCCCGCGGATCTGCTGGCCCACCACACACTCGTCGCTGCCAGGGCGCGGCGCGCGGCCCGTGACGATGCGGAGCGTGGGGCGGAAGGCGAAGCCGTCTTCGGTGACGCCGCGCACGCCCACGTTGGAGACGCCGTCGGTGCCGAGCTTGTCGAGCACGATGACCACGACGGACTCCGCCACCGCGTCGGGCTGCCCGTCGGGGCGGCGGCGCACCTCGGGGGCGTTGGCGATGATGCCCGCGGCGGGGAGCTCGATGTCGCTCGACAGCTCGGCGTCGGCCCCGTCGCGCAGCACGACGGCGACCTCGGGGGAGCCGTTGCGCCCGAGGGTCTTCTTGATGCCGTTGCCGAGCATCAGCACGGTGGCGAAGACGAACACCACGAGGCCGATGCCGAGGGCCGTGGCCGCGGTGGTGGTGGCCCGCACCCGGAGGTTTCTCACGCTGTAGGAGATCGGTACCATGGGGCTGTGTCTCCTCAGTCCAGGCGCCGGAGCGCGTCGGTGACCGTGAGCCGCGAGGCCCGCCAGGCCGGGATCGCCGCCGCCGCGAGCGCGAGCCCGACGGCGAGGGAGAAGGCCAGCGCGACGGTGGGCGCCTCGATGCGGAAGTAGGGGAAGGTGCCGCCCTGGTTCTCCTCGATCCAGCGGCCGAGGCCCTGCTGGACGACGGGGTACGAGAGGGCGACGCCGGCGAGGCCCGCGAAGGCGCCGAGGGCCGCGGCCTCCGAAAGGATGAAGGCGACCACGTGCTTCGGGAGGAAGCCCAGCGCGCGGAGCACGCCGTACTCCAGCGTCCGCTCGCGCACGCCCATCGCGATGGTGTTGCCGAGGAGGAGCCCGAGGATGCCGAGGATCACCAGGGAGATGACGTTGATGGCCGTGAAGAGGCCCGACATCATGCCCATGAACGAGAGGTTCATCGCCCGCTCGCTCATGGAGGTGGTCTGGATGTCCTGCACGTCGAACGCGGCGTCGATGGCGCGCGAGATGCCAGCGGCGCGCGTGGGGTCGTCGATGCGGGCGATCATCCAGCCGATCTGGTCGCGGCGCGCGACGGGGATCGCGTCGTTGAGGTAGCGGTAGTGGAAGATGAACTGCGAGCCGTCCACCGAGCGACGGGTCGCGTGGTAGATGCCCGACACCGTAAACTCCCAGTTGCCCGGGTAGATGGTGCCCGCGAGCACCACGCGCTGGCCGACGCGCCAGTTCATCTTGCGGGCGAGGACGTCGCCGACGATGGCGCCGCGGCGGTCTTCGCGCCAGCGGGCGAGGTCGGCGGGCGACACCGCCATCTCGTCGTACACCGCGAAGAAGGTGTCCGTGTCGACGGCCATGTTGGCGAAGAAATCGTTGGGGTGGTTGGGCTCCTTCGCGCCGAACCAGTTGGCCCACGTCGCGGTGCGCACCCCCGGCACCGCCCGCACCGTGTCGATGTAGCGCTTCGGGAGCTGGAGCACGAAGGACACCTTGTGGCGCGTCCCCACGCGATCCTGCGCGGCGTGGGTGACCGCGACGTTGGAGGCGGTCACCACCGTGCGGAGCATCACGAAGGCCATCACCGCCACGGCCACCCCGAGCACCGTCATGAAGGCGCGGAAGCGGTTGCGCCAGACGTTGCGCACGGCGATGGAGGCGAGGTTCACTGGAGCACCCCCTTGTTCATCCGGCGGGTGACGGTGGCCCGCTCGGCGGCGGCGGGGTCGTGGGTCACCATCACGATGGTCTTCTTCATGTCGGTGTTGAGCTTCACCAGCAGGTCGAGGATCGCGTCGGCGCTCTTCCGATCGAGGTCGCCGGTGGGCTCGTCGGCCACGAGGATGGTGGGGTCGTTGACGATCGCCCGCGCGATGGCGACGCGCTGCTCCTGGCCGCCCGAGAGCTGCCGGGGGTAGTGGTCGGTGCGGTCTTCGAGGCCCACCACGCGGAGCGCGATGAGGGCGCGCTTCTTCCGCTCGGCGCTCGGGAGCTTGGTGAGCAGCAACGGGAGCTCGACGTTCTCCGCCGCCGTGAGCACGGGCATGAGGTTGTACGTCTGGAAGATGAAGCCGAGGTGCCGCGCGCGAAACGCCGCGAGGTCGCCGTCGGTCATCGCCCCGAGCTCGTTGCCCGCCACGGTGACCTTGCCCGAGCTCGCCCGGTCGAGCCCCGCGATGAGGTTGAGCAAGGTGCTCTTGCCCGAGCCCGACGGACCCATGAGGGCCACGAAGGACCCGGCGGCGATGTCGAGGTCGAGGCCGTCGAGCACCGTGAGGTCTTCGCCCCCGCGGTGAAACTTCTTCACCACGTGCTCGATCTTCACGATGGCGGAGCCCGGCTCGGGCTCGCGATAGGCTGTGGTCATTGGACTGTCTCCTTCACGGGGTTGCCCTCGGCGAGCGTCGCGGGCGGGGTCACCACCACGTGAGCGCCCGGGGGAGGGCCCTGCAACAACTCGAATCCGTCACCGACGCGCTCGCCCACGCGGACCGGGTGCATCCGGGCGACGCCGTCCTCGACGGTGAACACCACCTGCGTCCCGCCCCGCGCCGTCATCGCCGCCGCGGGGAGCACCGTCCGCGCGCGCGCCTGGAGGTCGGCCTGCGACACCTCCGCGGTGAGGAAGCTCACCCGCGCGCTCATCTCCGGCAGCACGCCCGCCACCGCCGCGCTGAAGCGCACGCGCACCGGCACCGTGGCCTTCGCCCGGTCGATGCGGCGGCCGATCTCCGACACCGTCGCGCGGTGCCGCTGGTCGGCGAAGGCGTCGAGCACCACCTCGCACGGGCCGCCCACGCGGACGAGCCCGAGGCGCCCTTCGGGGACGTCCACCTCCACCACGAGCGAGCGCGGGTCCATCACCTCGATGACCGCCGCCGTCGCGTTGGTGGCCGAGCCCGCAATGGACCCCGCCCCCACCAGCTCGCCCACCTGCGGCGGGCGGTTGAGGATGATGCCGTCGAAGGGCGCGTGGATCGCGAGCTGCCCGAGGTTGATGCGCAGGCTCGCCACTTCGGCCTGCGCGGCGCGCGCCTCGGCCTGCGCGGCCTCGATGCTCGCGCGCAGCGGGATCATGCGGGCTTCGAGGTCTTCGACGGCGGAGCGGGCGGCCGACCCGGTGGCCACGAGACGGCGCTGCCGATCGAGCTGCACGTTGGCCTCGGCGAGGTTGGCGCGGGCCACGGCGACGCGCGCCTGCGCGGAGAGGGCGCGGGCCTGCGACGCCGCGATGGTGCCGCGCTGCTCGAGCGCGTCGAGCTCCATCAAGAGCTGCCCGGCCCGCACCGTCTCGCCCTCGCGGACGGCGACGCGGGCCACGCGGCCGGGGATGCGCGGCTGCACGCGCGAGAGGGTGAGCGCGACGACGTAGCCCGTCGCCGTCACGCTGGTGGAGGCCTGCGTCGGCGACACCGAGCGGACCTCCAACGTGCGCACGTCGGTCTTGAAGACGCGCGACTGGAGGCGAGGCCAGGCCCACGCCGCGCCGCCCCCGAGGGCGCCGAGGAGCAAGAGCCAGGTGAAGACGCGACCCGCCGCGCCCGACCCGGAGGAGCGAGGGGGCTCGTCGCGTTGGATGCGGAGCGCGTTGAGGTCGGCGGAGAGCTGGTCGGACATGGCGGCGCCCGGCGGTAGCACACGGTGCGCGGCGGGCGCCAATTTGCGGGTCAGATGTCCTGCATGAACCCGATGCGATCGCTCAGCGTGACGGACACGTTCGCGATGCGGCGGCCGTCGTCGAAGGGGCCGACGAGCCTCCCGCCGCGGGCGGTGAAGCGTACGGCGCCGAAGCGCTCGCCGGGGTCTTCGCCGGTGTCTTCGTCGGCGGTGTCGTAGAGGCGCTGCACGCCCCACACGCGCCGCACGCAGGCGCCTCCGCCAGCGCGTTCGAGGGTGAGCAGGCGCGGTTCGGCGAAGTTCGGTCCGTCGCCTTGCGGGCCGATGGTCACGGCGAGGTCGTCATCGTGTTCGTCCGTCATCCCGCCGAGGAGGTGGAGGCGGTCGCCGACGGTGGCCCCGCATGCGCGCGCCGTGTCGCCGAGCGACCACGCGCCGAAGGGGACACTGCCTCCGTCGAGGGGGAGCAGCGTGAGGGCCGCGCCGTCGGCCACCACCGCGCCCCAGCGCTCGCCCGACTGACCGAGGCCGATGAGGGGGCGGCGTGCGCCGCTCGTGAAGACGTTGCGGCGCGCGACCACACCTCCGCTCGCGTCGAGGTGGAGCACGACGCTCTCGCCGGGCGGGGCGGCGACCGTGGCGCCCTCGCAGGAGTCCTCGTGGACGCGCGGCTCGTCGCGCCACAGCACCACCGCGCCGCCATCGGGCAGCGCGAGGCCCACCGGGTGCTCGTCGCCCGCGGGCGTGACGTGGAGGCGGCGCTCCCCCGCTGCGCTGAACCAGAAGAGATCGGGCGGGCACTGGGTGAGGTCGATGTCTGCGTTGGGGGTCGTGCCGTCCGCGACGGCCGCGGCCTCCACGAGCAGCCCCGCGCGCGTCGCGGCGACGAGGCGCCACGAGGCCGTGACCGGGATCTCTCGCGGTGCGGTGATGCTGATGCGCACGGAGAACGCTCCGCGCTCGTCTTCGCCGCGCCAGGCGAGGGTCATGGGGTGGCCGGTGGAAGGGTCGCCGGGACGCGTCGCGCTCACGAGGGCGGGGACGCCGACGGTGTTTACGACGGTGAGGGTTCGTGGCGGGCCGAGGGGGGCGGGACGACCGCGCGGTGTGACCCAGGACTCCATCTGGTCGGGGCCGCCGGCGCGCGGGAGGTGGACGACGACGGTGGGAGGCTCCCACGAAGCGGGTTCCGTGGGCGGGGTCACGCACTCGGCGCGGGCGGCGTCGACGCGCGTGTAGCCGCGTTCGAAGAGGCTGTGCACGGACGCGGGGACGCTGAGGAGCGTCGCGCAGGGGGAGGCGCGGAGGGCGAGGGGTGGGGCGGTGGGGGCGAGGGTTCCGTCGTCGCGGAGGGTGCGGCGGCCCTCGCTGGTGGTGACGACGAGCGCCCCACCGTCGCTGCTCAGGTCGAGCGGGGCGGCGTCACCGAGGGGGACGTCGCGCCAGGTCGCACCGCCGTCGTGGGTGGTGCGGAGGGTGCCGTGCGCGGCGATCATCGCGCCGTGCTCCTCGTTGCGCCACAGGAGCGCGCGGAGGCCCGGCGCGTCGACGGTGTGGAGCGTGGCGCCGTCGCTCCAGAGCGCGACGCCGCGGAGCGAGAAGGCGATGCGGCCGTCGCCGCCCCAGATCACCGCGGGGGCGGTGGGCGTGGGGCGAGGGGTGCGCGGGTCGCCGTTGGCGAGCGCCGCGAACGCCGCGGCCATCTGCGGATCCGCGGGGGGAGGGGGCGGCGTCGCCGG
>JBILLV010000458.1:0-5887 GCA_044375895.1 Polyangiales bacterium
CGCCCACGCCCTCGGCCTCGCCGCCACCTCGGAGGACGACGCCCGCGACAAGGTGCTCGCCTTCGCCGCTCACCACGGCCAGACGCTCAAGCTCTTCAGCCTCACTCCGGCCACGACGCCGACGGAGCTCGCGTCGAAGGTGGGCGACCTCCAGGCGACGGCGGGCCGCGTCCCCGCGCTCGAGCAGAAGCTCGCCGCGCAGGAGGCCGAGCTCAGCACCTACCGCGCCGAGAAGACCACGCGCGAGAAGGTCGAGCTCGACCAGCACCTCGCCGAGCTCTTCTGCGTCCAGCCCGAGCTCAAGGCCGCCGAGGAGGCCCTGCGCTTCCAGGCCGAGCACAACCGCGAGGCCTTCACGAAGAAGCACCCGCGGCCCTCCCCCGAGGAGCTCGCCCAAGCCATGCAGCACGGCGCCCGCCTCGCCCCCATCGTCCCGCCCGCGCAGCGCCCCGCGGCGCCCGGCAGCTTCGCCCTGCCCAACGCGGGCAACGGCCAGACGCCCGTCGGCGCGCAGGGCGGCGCACAGCACGGCGCGCCGCAGGTGGTCGACGCCTCGGCGCTCGTCGCGTCGCTCTCCGCCACGCTCCAGGCCACCGGCCAGGCCGACTCCCTCGGCCAGTCGCTGCGCGGCTGATCGCTGCGCACCGCGTCTCGCAGTGCGCCTCCCTCCAACACCGCCACCGTCACCACCACCGCAGGAGCATCGCCCCCATGGCCGTCGAACAGACCGAGTCCAGCATCTGCAGCAGCGGCACCAACGTCAACGCCGCGTACACGATCCCCGAGGCCCGCGCCGTCGGCTACGGCGCGCACGCCTCGCGGGCCTCGCCCATCGACCGCGTCTCCGTCACGGGTGCCGCGAAGCTCAAGGGCGTCACCCGCCGCGCCATCGTCCCCGGCGCCACGGGCGACGTCGCCGTCGCGGGCGTCGAGATGATCGAGACCGACGGCACCGGCACCGTCGAGCGCGGCGACCGCCTCGCCGTCAGCGTCGCCGTCGACGCCAACGAGGGACGTGTCTTCTCCACCCGCGCCACGCCCCCCGGCATCGGCGTCACCTTCCACATCCTCGGCATCGCCGAAGACCCCGCGCCCGCTGCCGTCACCCGCATCCGCATCCGCCTCACCCCCGGCGCCACCCTCCGCGGCTGATCGCGCCCCGCGCGCAGCATCCCGGCGCCCCGACGTCTCGCCGCTCCCTCAACCACCACCGCCCGCTTCGTCACGGAGACCTTCATGATCGACTTCCCGTTCGTTCGCACGCCCGTTCAGGAGCGGGCGACGCACGCGCCCAACCCCTACGGGATGCACCCCGAGGCGGCGCGCATCCTCGCAAACCGCAACGTCGACCCGCAGGCCCTCGCGCTCCGCCTCAAGGCCGTCCACGGCGGATCCTTCGAGACCGGCGTGCTCTCGGGCTTCTCCGCGGGCCGACCCTTCCACGTCGGCGCACCCGCGCAGCCCCAGGGCTTCGGCGCCAGCGCCGGCATGCCCGGCCTCGTCGCCGACCCGCGGCTGGTGCAGTTCATGGCGGAGCTGCGCAACCTGCCCGCCGACCAGGTGCGCGGCCACATCGTCAAGACCTTCGGCCTCGATCCCGGCGACGTCATCGTCCCCGAGCTCCTCGGGCAGGCCGCGCTGGAGTGGAAGAACTACGAATCCATCCACGGCCGCGTCGTCCCCATCCAGGTGGAGACCGCCGCCTCGGGGAGCTACTTCGTCTACGACCGCGCGGGCCAGCGCATGGTCGTCGACTCCCGCATCGGGCCCTCGGGCGCCGTCCGCACCATCAGCCGCCGCGTCCAGAACCGGCTCTACACCACCGAGCCCCGCGCGCTGAAGGGCTACATCAACCGCCTCACCCAGGGCATCTCCGCCACGCTCGCCAACATGGCGAGCGAGACGGTCTACGTGATGGGCGCGCACGACCGCGAGCAGGAGCGTGACATCGCCCTCGCGCTGCTCAACCCCGCCAACTACCCGGGCTCCAACGTCGTCAACCTCGGCGCCACCTTCCAGTGGAACGGCGGCCCCGCCGCCAATCCGGTGCAGAACGTCCTCGACCTCCAGCTCGCCATCCCCGCGGTGGTGAACCACGCGGTGTTCAGCGACACGACCTGGAGCGCGGCGCAGGTGAGCCCGCAGCTCCAGAACATCCTCTTCGGCCGCAACGCCATCGCCAACGGCATCCTCCAGGCGATGGACTTCGCCCTCTTCTTCGGCATCGAGAGCGTCCTCATCAGCAAGATGCTGGTGGACGACGAGCTCGGCACCGGCCGCCGCGTGTGGGGCGACACCGACCTCTGGATGGGCCACGTGAACCCCAACCGCGACGAGCTCACCGCGGTGCGACGCTTCCGCGCCAACGTCGGGGGCACGAAGCAGGGCCTCGCGGTGCGCACCGCCTTCGAGCCCGACGGTCCCCTCGGCCGCGACGACGTCTACGTCACCCGCGTCGACAGCGAGCCCTACTTCGTCGGCCCCGACTTCGCCGGCGTCATCCGCAACGCCCGCCGCATCGTCTGATCGCGGCACCGAGCAGCAGTCCACCACCCCACACACCGCAGCAGCAGAACGAAGGAGGCATCGTGGCCGATCCCAACGACACCACCACGCCCGCGCAGGGCAACCCCGCCGCGCAGGGCAACACCAACGGCAACGGCAAGGCGCGCATCGTGGAGCTGGAGAAGCTCCTCGGGGAGCGCGATGCCGCGCTGCTCGAGCGCGACCGCAAGCTCGCGGAGGCGAACGGACTGCTCGCGCGGAGGGAGGAGGAGTTCCGCACCTTCGAACTGGAGGCGAAGGGCGCGTTCGACAAGCTCCGCGCCGAGAACGACGAGCTGCGCGCGGACAACGAGCGCCTCCGCCGCGACGCCTCGCGCCGCCCGATGGCCGCACCCGAGCGCGTCGTCGGGCGCGACGACCCGCGGCGCTGGCGGGCGCAGTCGCGGCTGTGCTGCACGATCGACGGCCAGGGCGTCAGCATCGCCGCGGAGAAGGAGTTCACCGCGCGCCTGAGCGACCTGGAGGACGATCAGCTCGTGCTCGGGGTGGACTTCGTCCCCGTCGACGAGGCGCCCGCCACGCCCGCCCGCGCGCCCGCCACCGCGCGCTGAGCACCGCCATGGCTTCTGTGCCCCGCTACCTGGGCGTCGATGCGGCGACGGCTGCTGCGTACCTGCGCGCGGCGCTGTCGTGGTCGATGGACGACTTCCTCCGCGTCTTCGACCTCGACGGCGACGGCGCGGTGGTGGGCGCCGACGAGGCGGCGTTCGTGCGGGTGGTGTGCATGGCGGAGACGGAGGTCGACGAGGCCCTCGCGCAGTCGCACGGCGCGCCCTTCACCGGCGCCGCCATCACCGACTCCATCCGCGAGGTGGCCGCGCTGCGGGTGCCCTGGTGCGCCGTGCGCGGCAGGGCCCTCGCCGACGCCGAGAAGAACCCCCTCAACGCCCTCTACAAGGCCAGCGAGGAGCGGTTGAAGCGGCTGCGTGAGGACCGCGGCGCGCGCATCCCGGGCCAGGGCGCGCCGCAGCCGGCGGCGAGCTACGCGCGGGTGGTGGTGGTCGACGAGAGCTTCTGGCGGGGCGGGCGGTACTGAGCGTGCCGTGGGAGGAGCGCGATGCGACGCTCAGCCGCACCGGCCCCCGCAGGTGATCACCCGCCTGGGGACACCCGCGTCGATCCCAGCGCGGACGCCGGTCTTCACCTGGAGGGGCTTCATCGGGGCGATGGGGCTGGCGGAGCGGGCGGCGTTGGCGGTGGTGTTGAGCTTCATGGTGGACTCCCTGGTGACCGTCGGCCGATGTGGCGCGGCGGTGTCTGGGAGCATTGCGGGGGACGTGCCAGCGTTGGTTTCAACGCGTTTCCCAGCCGTTTCGAGGCCCGCGGCGGCAGGTCACGCGGCGGGTGTTCACCGGCGTGGACGAAGTGTCCAACGGCGTCGACAACTGCGCCTCGCCTGTGACCGAAGGACCGGGGAGCCACGATGCGCGTGCGACTCATCGGCGGGGACGACGCGCTCGATGCGCTCGACGAGGCCCTCGGTGACGCCATCGAGGATTCGGTGGGGAGGGCCTCGGAGGTCATCGCCCACGCCGCCCGCGCCGACCACCCCTACACCGATCGCTCGGGCGACCTCACGGGCTCCATCGAGGCGCTCCCCGTCGTGCGCACCGAGGACGGCGCGCGCGGGGGTGTGCTCGCGGGGATGACCTACGCCTCGCACGTCGAGGCGAAGGGCTACGCCTTCCTCGACCCCGCCGCCCAACGGAGCGAGGGGCGCATCGACCAGGCGCTCGACGACGCGCTCGAAGCGGCCGTGCGCCGCGGGACACCGTGAGATGCCCTACGCCACCGACGAAGACGTCGCCGCGGCCCTCTTCGCCGCGCTCGCGAAACTGAAGAGGCACCCGCCCGTCACCGATCCGGTGACGACCTCGGGGCCGCTCGTCCACGTGGAGCACTACGGCGGCGAGGCCACCGCCGCGGGCGTCGACGAGGGCTTCCGTGGCAAGCTCCCCGCCGCCCTGCTGGCCTTCGAGAGCGCCGTGCCCACGGGCGGCGTCGACGGCGCCGAGGTCGACACCATCCTCCACGACGTCGAGATCGCCCAGCGCATCGTGTGGCGCGTCTACGTCGGCGTCGGCGATGCCCGCGGCGACAAGGCCGGCACGCTGGGGTTTGTCGGACAGCCGGGCGTGTTGAAGCTCGCGCGGCTCGTGAAGGAGGCGCTCACCGGGCTGCGCATCCCGGGCCTCTTCGACCGCGACGTCGTCCGCTTCGTCGGACAGCAGCCCTGGGCCATCCGCACCGGGCTCCACTACGTCCACATCGTTCGCTTCTCGACGCGCCTGTACCTCCCCGGCGCCGACGACCCGACGCCCGCCGACACGACGCCGCTCGACGAGATGCGCGGCACGCACGGGCCGCCCGGCGCCCCCTTCGATCGCGACCTCATCGACACCACCGCCTGACCCACCGAGGGACCATGCCGAAGATCACCATCATCGCCGAGGGCGGCGCCCGCACGCCCCGGCGCGACGAGCTCGGGCGCTGGGAGCCCGGGCAGTACCTGGGCCGCGACACTAACGGCGAGGCCGCGCCGCAGGAGGTCGACGACACCGAGCAGGTGCGCCGCGCCATCGCCCGCGGTGACCTCCGCGTGGTGCTGCCGACGCCGCCGGGCACCGTTCCGGTGGTGAGTGACGAGGACTCCAACCACACCACCCCGCAGGAGGACTGATCGATGCCCCTCGCTCCCTCCGCGCGCATGCCGCAGGTGCGCGCCTCCATCGTGTTTGGCAGCTCGGGCGCTGCGCCCGGGTCTGCCCCGGCCCGTGTCCTCGTCATCGGGTCGCGCGTCGCCGCCAACCTCGACGCCGTCGTCCACACCGGTCCCGCCACGTCGACCACCCTCACCACCACCGCGGGCCTCGCCGCCTTCGACCGCGCCACCCGTGTGCTGAGCCCCGACGAGGCCGCCACGCAGGCGGGCCACGGGAGCGAGCTCCACCACGGGGCCGTCGCCGCCTTCGCGCAGCACCGCGGCGCCGAGGTGTGGATCGCGCCCGTCACGCCGGGCGTCGGCGCCACCTTCGCGAGCGCCGTCATCACCCCCACCGTCACCGTGCTGGCCGCTGGGACGCTGCGGGTGACGGTGATGGGCGAGAGCGTGGAGTTCGGGGTGAGCGCGAGCGACACGGTGAGCACCCTCGGGCGGAAGATCGCGCAGGCCATCAACGAGCAGCGCTACTGGCCTGTCACCGCCACCAACGTCTGGGCCACCGGCGCCGTCACCGTCACCGCGAAGTGCGCCGGGCCGAGGGGCAACGCGGTCACGCTCCGCCTCGCGCTCGTCGCTGCGTCGGCCACCGTCGAGGTCACC
>JBILLV010000145.1:0-22762 GCA_044375895.1 Polyangiales bacterium
TCCCCATGGGATGAGACGCGTGAGCCCGGCTTTGCGGGCGATCCGATCGTAGCCCAGGGTGAGCGCTTGGCGAACCCTGGGAGGCTGATGGGGGTGACCTGCGCGTGACCTACGGCGTCAGCTCCTGCCGCAGCCCCGCGAGCACCCCGCGCGCCCGTGGCGACCACGCCCGCTCGCCCTCCAGCGCAGCGAGCGCCCGCCGCCCGGCCGCCCGATCGACGCGCCCGAGCCACCTCACGTGCTGCACGCGCCGGTCGAAGGACACCACGTCGGCGGCGAGCATCCGCGCGTAGAAGCCCGGCACCTCGCCGTGACGCCGCAAGCGCTCCGCGGCGCTCGCGAGGCAGCCCCACGGATCGGCCGAGCGCGGCGACACCTGCGCGGCGATGGCG
This sequence comes from Polyangiales bacterium, assembly GCA_044375895.1. Lineage (GTDB taxonomy): Bacteria > Myxococcota_A > Polyangia > Polyangiales > CAISKJ01. The sequence goes on from JBILLV010000145.1 coordinate 393, forward strand.
CAGCGCGCGTACGCCTCCCGCGCGGCCCCGGCGCGCATGTCGAGCTCCGCGAGGCCCACCTGCGCGAAGGCGAGGCGCGGCTCCATCGTGGCGGCGTCGCGGAAGAGCGCCGCGTCGGTGCGCCACACGCGGTTGCGCCGCACCGTGAGGCCGCCGAGGAAGACCACCAGCAGCGCCGCGACCGCCAGCATCGGGCGCAGCCCCAGGCGCACCCGCACCCGCGCCAGCGCCGCGCCGAAGAGGATGCACGCCCCCGCCGAGGCCACGTACCACCAGCGCTCGGCGAAGGGCCGCGGCAGCACCAGCGGCGGCGCGTTGACCGCCGCGAGGCCCGTGACGAGCGTCCACAGCGCGGCCTCACCGAGCACGTGCTTGCGGCGCCAGCCCCACACGACGAGCCCCACGAGCAGCGCGATCACCGACGCCCCGAGCGCCACACGCTCGTCGAGCGCGGCGGAGGGGACGATGGCCGCGGGGCCGTAGTCCGGGAGGAGGTCGAGGGGCGCCATCGTGAGCTGGACGGCGCGCCCGAAGGTGCGGACGGCGGTCACCGCGTGCTCGGCGAGGTTCGCGTCGGCGAGGGGGTTGCGCAGCGCCGACGGGCGGCTGTTGCCGCGCAGGCCGCCGAGCACCGCGCGGCGCATCGCGAGCACCGCGGCCCCCGCGAGCGCGTAGCCGACGTAGCGGCGAGGCCACGCGCGCCAGGGGACGGCGTCGCGCAGGTCGCGGGCCGCGAGCAGGGGCACGACGAGCACCGACGACTCCTTCGCGAGCAGCCCGGCGAAGAGGGCGAGGGCGGCGACAGGGCGGCCGTGGAGCGCCCACGCGCCGCCCATCGCGAGGAGGGCGAGGACGTCCGCGCGCCCCACGATGGACGTCACCGCGTCGGTGTGGAGCGTGTGGACGGCGAAGATCGACGCGGCGGCGACGGCGGCGGCGTTGCTCCCCAGGCGGCCCCAGGCGGCGCGCAGCACCATCACCGAGGCGAGCGCGTGGAGGACGACGTTGGTGAGGTGAAAGAGCCACGGGGCGCCGCGACCGAGGTGCCAGTCGACCGCGAGGGTGAGGGCGGCGACGGGGCGGTAGGTCTCGGTGAAGCGGCTGGCGGCGGTGCGGCCCCAGAAATCGCTGGCGAAGACGCGGGCGGGAGAGAAGGGGCCGGTGACGACGTCGTTGCGGAGGATGGCGGCGTGGTCGTCCATGACGAAGCCGTCGCGGAGGGCGTTGGCGTACGCCGCGAAGCACAGGGCGACCACGACCACGGACCAGAACCGCGGGCCGCGGGCCGCCTCGGCGAGCGTCACGGCGTGGGTCGCAGGCGGTAGACGAGCACCAGGATGAGGGCCGCCCAGGAGACGAGCGTGAGGACGAAGGGGACGTCGCGGAGCATCGCGTCGGTGGGCGACTCACCGCTCTCGGAGTCGAGCAGGCGGACGAAGCGCCCGATGGCCACGAGGACGAAGGGCGTGGTGGTCCAGAGGTACTCGGAGGCGAAGCCGAGCTGCGCGGGCGGGTCGAGCGTCCACGCGAGGTAGACGGCGACGGTGGCGAGGGCGGTGCCCCAGAGCGTGGCCTTGAGGGTGCCGGGGCGATAGGAGTCGAGCGACGAGCGAGACTTCGAGGCGTTGACCCGCAGCTCGTGGTACCGCTTCCCAAACCCGAGGAAGAGTGCGAGAAACGCGGTGCATCCGAGCAGGTAGAGCGACGGGCTCACGGGGTGTGCCGGCGTCGACACCGCGTAGCAGCCCGCCAGCACGCGCAGCACAAACCCCGCGGCGATCAGGGCGACATCGAGGTAGGCGACTTGCTTGAGGCGAAACGGACGAAGGGAGTACGCGAGGTCTTTGAGCAGGTACGCGAGGGCGACCGCGGCGACGCGCGGGTCGAGCCAGGCGGCGCCCGCGAGAGACACCGCGATCATCACCCCCGCCGACGCCTTCGCCACGCCCTCGGGAACCTCCCCCGACGCGATGGGTCGATGCCGCTTGGTCGGGTGGCTGCGGTCGTCCTCCACGTCGACCAGATCGTTGATGGTGTAGATGGCCCCGGCGAGCACCGAGAACACCCCGAAGGCCAGGAGGGCGCGCAGCAGCACCTGCTCCTGGAAGAGGTTCTTCGCGAACACGACCGGCGCGAGGACGAAGAGGTTCTTCACCCACTGCTTGGGCCGCATCGTCCTAAGGATTCCGACGGCAATCACTGGTTGAGCGCGGAGACTATTCCCCCATGACCGCGATGCACAAGACTTCGAACGCCACCCTCCTCGCCGCGGCCCTCCTGTCGCTCCCTGCGACAGTCGCCGCGCAGCGCACGCCCGAGGAGTGGATGAACGCCCACGCCCGCGACGCCCTCGCGCAGCGCCTCGAGCCGCGCGGCGCGCTCCCGCTGCTCCGCCTGCGCGCGCTGCGCGACCACGTCGACCCCGCGGCCCTCGTCGAGCGCGTCCACGCCGTCGCGGTGAACCCCACCGTCCCCGCGGCGCGGCGCGCCCTCGCGCTCCACGTCGAGTCGGATCTGCGCCGCGACCTCGGGCAGACCGCCCAGTCCGAGGCCATCACCCGCGCCCTCGGGTACATCACCGCGTGGTGGGTGGTGGGCCCCTTCGACAACGAGGGCCGCGCGGGCTTCGCGCGCACCTTCGCCCCCGAGGAGTCCCCCGTCGCCGCGCTCGACAGCGCCCGCGCCTTCGAAGGCCGCGAGCGCCCCGCGCACTGGCGCCGCATGCCCGCGGTGATGACCAGCGGCTACGTCCCCCTCGACGCCGCCGTGCGCCCGAGCGTCAACGTCTGCGCCTACGCCGCGACCACCGTGCGGGCGGCGCTGCCCGGCCCCGCGGTGCTCTGGCTGGGCGCGACGGGCGCGGTGGCGGCGCGCGTCAACGGCGCGCTGGTGTTCGAAGACAGCGCGGTGCGGCGCGCGTGGCCCGACCGGGCGGGGGTGCCGGTGCAGCTCCGCGCGGGGCTCAACCGGGTGCTTCTGAAATTGTGCACCGACGAGCGGGGCCTCGGGTTCTACGCCCGCTTCACGCGCCCCGACGGGTCGGCCCGCCCCGACATCGTCGCCGTCGACGACACCCGCGCCGTCGCCGCCGCGCCCGCCCCCGCGACGCGCCCCGCGGCGCTCGGCGTGTTCGAATCGCTCCAGCGCGCGGTCACCGACGCCGCCCCGCCGCGCGCCGCCGAGGAGCTCGCCCGCTACCTCGCGCTCACGGGCTCCGACGACCCCGCCGCGCCGCGCGCTGCCGACCTCGCCGAGCGGGCCGCCCGCGCGCAGGGGACGGCCGACGCGTGGCTCCTCCTCGCCGACCTCACCACCGACCGCAACCGCCGCCTCGAGGCCCTCCGCCGCGCCTACGCGCTCGCCCCCCACGACGCCCACGTGCTCACCGCGGTGGCCCACGAGCGGCGCGTCGGCGTGCGGGCCGAGGAGGCGCTCCCGTGGCTCGACGAGGCCGAGCGGGCCGACCCCGACTACGCCCTCCCCCACGTCGAGCGCGCCCTCATGCTCGACGCCGCGGGCCTCACCCTCGCGGCCCTCACCGAGATCGACGCCGCCCTCGCCCGCGCGCCGCGCTCGGTGGCCGTGCTCCACGCGCGGCTCCAGCTCGCCGAGCGCGCGGGGCAGGTGGCGCTCGCGCAGTCCACGCGCCGCGCCATCGTGCGGCTGCGCGACACCGACCTCGAGGCCCACGAGGGCCTCGCCCGCGACGCCCGCCAGACCGGCGACCGCGCCACCGCGCGCCGCGAGGCCGAGCGGCTCGTCGCGCTCCGCCCCGAGGCGCTGTCGTCGTACCTCCGCGCCGCCGAGTACTTCGAAGCCATCGGGGAGGGCGACCTCGCCGTCGGGACGCTCGCCCGCGCCGTGGAGGTGAGCCCCGACGAGCCCTCGCTCTGGACGGCCAAAGGGGAGCTGGAAGAGCGCCTCGCCCGCCGCGACGACGCCCGCGCGTCGATGCGCCAGGCCCTCGCGCTGCGCCCGCAGGACGCGACGCTGCGCCGCCACCTGGAGGCCCTGGAGCCCGCCCAGGTGCGCGCCGACGAGGCCGCGGCGGAGGAGCCCGCGACCTTCCTCGCGCGGCGCGGCGAGGCGGGGGCGCAGGCCGACTACCACCTCCGCGCGCTGCAGGAGCTGACGGTTCGCACGGTGTACGCCAACGGGCTGTCGGGCAACTTCCGCCAGGTGGCCTACGAGGTGCGCGACGAGCAGGGGGCGCGCGAGGGCCGGGCGTACACGATGCAGTACGACCCGCTCTCGCAGCGCTTCGAGATGCGCGGCGCGTACGTCCACCACGCCGACGGGACGCGCGACGAGGGGACGCAGGTGGACGAGTTCGACGTCAACTCCGACCCGTCGACCCGGATGTACTTCAGCAACCGCGTGGTGCAGGTGACCTTCCCCCGCCTCGCACCCGGCGACGTGGTGGAGGTGCGCTGGCGGGTCGACGACGTCTCGACGCGCAACGCCTTCGCGGACTACTTCGGCGACCTCGAGGTGGTGCAGGCCGGCGTCCCCCGCGGCCGCTGGACGTACGTGCTGCGCGCCCCCGCGACGCGAGCCTTCTTCGTCCACACGTCCACCCTCTCCGACGGCCGCCCCCTGCGCGCCGAGGAGCGCGACGACGGCGACGTGCGCGTCCGCACCTGGACGGCCGACGACGTCCCCGCGCTGCCCCCCGAGGAGAACAGCCCCGGCTCCACCGAGCGGGCGGGCTACCTGCACCTCAGCACGTACCGCACGTGGGAGGACGTGGGGCGCTGGTACTGGGGCCTCGTGCGCGACCAACTCGTCGCCGACGACCGCATGCGCGCGGCGGTGCGCGACGCCACCCGCGGGCTCACCGCGCCGCGCGACCGGGTGCGGGCGATCTACAACTGGGTCATCTCCCACACGCGCTACGTGGCGCTGGAGTTTGGCATCCACGGCTTCAAGCCCTACCCCGTGTCGCAGGTGTGCGCGCGGGGTTTTGGCGACTGCAAGGACAAGGCGTCGACCATCGTCGCGATGCTCCGCGAGGCCGGCATCGATGCGTCCATCGCGCTCGTCCGCACGCGGCGCAACGGGCGCATCGAGACGTCGCCCGCGTCGCTGGCCATCTTCGACCACGCCATCGCGTACGTGCCCTCGCTCGACCTCTTCCTCGACGGGACGGCGGAGCACAGCGCGATGGACGAGCTCCCCACCGGCGACCAGGGCGTGATGGCCCTCATCGTCAACCAGCGCGGCGAAGCCCGGCTGGTGGAGACGCCCGTGTACACGCCCGACCGCAACGTCACCACGGTGCGGGCGGACGTGACGCTCCAGGCCGGCGGCGGCGCGGCGGTGCGGGTCACGCAGACGATGCGGGGCCCCGACGGCGCGGGGCTGCGCGCGCGGCTGGAGGCCGAGGCGACGCGGGTCGAGCGGGTGGAGGACGGCATCCGCGACCACTTCCCCGGCGCGCGGGTCATTGCGGTTCGAACGGGTGACCTCACGCGCGTCGACGAGCCCGCCCGCTTCGAGTACGACGCCACCGTGCCGGTGTTCGGCACGCGCCAGGGCGACTCCGTCCTCTTCGCCCCCGTCGTCCCGATGAACCTCGCCCGCTCCTACGCGGCCCGCTCCGCGCGCACCCGCGACGTGGTGCTCGGGACGCCGAGCACCTGGGACGAGACCCGCATCATCCACCTCCCCGCGGGCGCCACGGTGAGCGAGTCCCCTCCCCCGGCGCGCATCGAGACGCCCTTCGGCCGACTGGAGTACAGCGTCGAAGCCACGGGGACTGAGCTGCGCGTCCGCCGCGTGCTGACGCTCCTGCGCGACCGCATTCCCCCGGAGGAGTACGCCGCGTTTCGTACCTTCGCCCAGCAGGTCGACGACGCCCTCGCGCGCCGCGTGACCGTCCGTATGCCCGCCCCGGAGGCCGCTCGATGAGACCCACCCTGCTCCTCGCCGCGCTCCTCGCGGCGTGCACCACGGCCGCCCCGCGACGCCCCAACGTCGACCTCGCCTTCATGCGCTCCCGCGCCGCGCGCCGCCCCCACGACGCCACCGCCCTGCGCGACCGCGCCCTCGCCGAGCTCGTCTCGCCGGGCGGCGACGCGGCCTTCGGCGAGGGCGCGCTCCCGACGCTCGCGGGCGACGCGCGGGTCCAGTTTGCGCGCGGGCTCCTCGCCTCGCAGCGCGGGGACTTCGACGGCGCGCTCACGGCCTTCGTCGCCACCATCCGCGCGGCCCGCGACGGCGACGACCCGCTCGGCCCCGCGGCGGCCGAGGCGGCGGTGCCCAAGGTGATCTCCCTCCGCGGCGACGTGCGCGACTTCGACGCGCCCCTGCGCTCGCTCGTCGACGACGTCATCGCCGACCCGGGGCACCTCACGGCCGCCACCCGCGCCGCCCTGCTCGACAGCGCCGTTCGCTGGGCCCGCGAGCGCGGCGACGCAGCGCTCACCGCGCGCTGGACGGAGGCCGCGGGCTGCGTGACGGCGTGGTCGGTCGCTGGTCCCTTCGGCCCGCACCCGGGGCTCCGCTTCGACGAGACCCACGGGCCCGAACAGACCGGTCCCCTCGCGGCGGCGTACGACGTCGGGCCGGGGCGCGGTCGGCAACCCGTGTACACGGTGCGGGCGCGGGGCTGCGCGGCCAACCTCGGGCGCGGGGTCACGTGGACGGGCGTGCTCTACGCCGCCACCGACCTGCGCGTGGCGGAGGCCACCGACGCCTTCGTCCACGTCGAGTCGCCCAACGTGTTCTCGGTGATCATGGACGGCGTCACGGTGGCGACGGTCGACCCGCGGCGCCGCGCGACGGGCTCCGTGGCCAACGTGCCGGTGCGCCTCGCGGCGGGCGTCCACACGCTGCGGGTGAAGATCGCCAGCGGCTACCACTCGCCCCTCCTCGTCGCGATGGTCACCGACGCGGCGGGCCGCCCCGTGGCGCAGTTCACCGCGCCCACCGCAGCGGCGAACCCCGTCCCCGCGGAGGTGGTTCGCACGCGCCCGTCGCCCGTCGACGACGCGTACCTCCCGGGCACGGCCGCGCCGCTCGACCCCTTCTCGCGCTACGTCCACGCCGAGCTGGCCTTCGCGCGCCGTCACCCCGTGGCCGCGCGCGAGCTGCTCCGACCGATCGCGGTGGCCGACGACGCGACCGCCACGACGCTCATCGCGTGGGCCTCGGTGGCGCTGGCCGACCCCTTCCTCCCCTCGGGGGCCGCGCGCGATCGGGCGCGACATGCGTTCGAAGAGGCCGCGCAGCGCGACCCGCGGGCGTACTTCCCGGCCCTCCAGCTCGCCCGCCTGCTCAACGACGAGGAGCGCGCCGACGACGCCCTCCAGAGCCTCCGCGAGACGTCCCGCCGCTTCGCCGACAACCCCGAGGTCGACGCCGAGCTCGCCGACCGGCTCATGCAGCGCAACTGGGACGGCGAGGCCCGCGCGCTCCTCACGCGCTACCGCGAGCGGCTCCCCACGGCGTGCTGGCCTTCGCGCATGCTCCTCTCGCTCGCCCAGCGGCGTGGTGATGGGACGGTGGAGGGCGAGCTCGCGGGCGAGGTGCGACGCTGCGATGCGCTCTCCGACGCGGCCGCCGCCACGCTCTCGCGGCTCCGTCGCTGGGGCGAGGCCGAGACCGAGTACCTCCGGCTCATCGCCGACGACCCCGAGGGCCGCGGGCTGCGTCGCTCGCTCGTCGAGCTAGCCCGCGCGCGGGGTGACCACGCGGAGGCCACCAACCGGGCCCTCGCGCTCCTCGCCGACATGCCCGAAGACGACGCGCTGCGGGCCGACCTCGCCGACCTGCTCGTCGCGCGCGGCGACACCGCGGAGGCCCGCGCCGCGCTCGACCGGGAGCTCGCCCGCGCCCCCGCGCAGCTCGCGGGGCTCTTCCGGATGCGGGCGCTCCTCACGCGGCGCGACGACCTGGAGCCCTGGCGCCTCGACGGGCGCCGCGTGCTGGCGGACTTCGAAGCCTCGGGGCGACGCTACGACGGCTCGGCGGTGCTGGTGCTCGACTACACCGTGCGGCGCAACTACGCCGACGGATCGGCCCTGGAGCTCACGCACAACATCGTCCGGGTGCAGTCGCAGGAGGCGGTGGACGAGCACGGGGAGTTCGCGCTCCCGCAGGGGGCGACGCTCTACCGCATCCGCACGCTGAAGGCCGACGGGCGCGTGCTCGAACCTGAGCGCGTGGCGGGCAAGGACACCCTCTCCTTCCCCGAGCTGCGACCCGGCGACGCGCTGGAGTTCGAGTACGTCCGGGCGCTCCCGACGATGGACCTCTCGCCCGGAGGATTCCTCGGCGACCGCTTCTATTTCCGTGGCTTCGACGTCCCCTACGACCGCTCGGAGTACGTGGTGGTGGCGCCGCGCGCGATGCCCCTGATGATCGACCCCCGCGGCCCCGCGCCGACGCTGGAGCGGGCCGAGCGGGGCGGCCTCGTCGAGCACCGCTGGGTCGCGCGGCAGAGCCACCGGATGACGCCTGAGCCCCGCGCGGTGGCGTCGCGGGAGTTCATCCCCAGCGTGGCCGTGGGGGCCGGAGCCACATGGGACCGCTTCGTCGAGGTGCTCCGCGAGCGCCTCCTCGACCAGGACATCGTCGACCCCGAGGCGCAGCGCCTCGCGCGGGAGATCACCCGCGGCGCGCGCACGGCCTCCGAGAAGCTGCGCCGCGTCCACGGGTGGGTGCTCGACAACATCGAGCAGGAGGGCGCGGGGACGCCCTTCGACCAGGCGCCCCGCATGCTCAACGCGCGGGCGGGGCACCGCGCGCGGGTGATGTGCTACCTGCTGCGCCTGCAGGACGTGCCCTGCGACGTCGCGCTGGTGCGGCCGGGCAACGGCGACGCCACGCGCTCCGAGCTGGCCGACGACGACACCTTCGCGTCGATCCTCCTGCGCGTACAGACCGAGCGCGGGACGCAGTGGGTGACGGGGGCCGACCACAACGCGCCCGTGTCGTACCTGCCGCCGGCGCTCGCGGGCGGCGACGCGCTGGTGCTGCTGAGCGGCGCCCCGCGGGAGACGATTCCTCCGCTCGACCTCGACGCGCACGGGCGCACGCTGACGGTGCGGCTCGCGCTCGCCGCCGACGGGTCGGGGCGCGCGGTGGTGGAGGAGCGCCTGCGGGGCTACGCGGCGACGGGGGCGCGGGAGGTGATCCGACGGCTCGACGTCGCCAACCGCGAACGGCAGTTCGAAGCGTACGTCGGCGGGCTGGTGGCGGGCGCGTCGCTGGAGGCGCTGGCGATCACCGGCGGCGACGACCGCGAGCAGGACATGGTGTTCCGGTACACGTTCACGGCGCCCGACATGGCGCGCGCGGTGGACGGGGGCCTCGCGTTCGAGGGGCTCTTCCACGCCGAGGCCGGCCGCGTCTACGCCGAGGTCCGCGAGCGCACCGTCCCCCTCTGGAACGGCGACCCCATCCGCGCCGTCCTCGACCTCACCGTCACGGTCCCGTCGGGCGCGTCCGTCGCGACGCTGCCGCCCTCGCTGGAGGGCAGCGCGCCGGGCATCGCGTGGTCGATCGCCGCCGACCGCACCGCCGACGGCTTCCGCCTCCGCCGCCGTGTGGACATCCCCACCGGACGCGTCTCCGTCACCGACTACGCGCGCTTCGCGACGGAGGCCCGCGCGCTCGACACCGCCGACACCCGCCGCATCACGATCGCCACGCGGTAACCGCCCGCGGTACACTCGCCCGATGCGCCTCGCGTGGGCCACGGACATCCACCTCAACTTCCTCTCGCCCGAAGGCCGCCACACCTTCTACGACGCCTTCCGCGAGGCCGGCGCGGAGGCCGCGGTCATCACCGGCGACATCGCAGAGGCGCCCTCCCTCGACGCCCTCCTCCGCGAGCTCGGCGACGCCCTCGACGTCCCCGTGTACTTCGTGCTCGGCAACCACGACTTCTACCGCGGTGACGTCGCCTCCGCGCGGGCCGTCGCCGCGCGGCTCTCGCGCGCCCACCCGCGGCTGCGCTACCTCACGGGTGCTGCCCCCGTCCCCCTCGACGCGCGGACGGCCCTCGTGGGCCACGACGGGTGGGCGGACGGGCGGGCGGGTGACTTCGCGCGGTCGCAGGTGTTTCTCAACGACTACCTGCTCATCAGCGACCTGGTGACCCACGACGCGACCGAGCGCCTCGCGCGGATGCAGCGCCTCGCACGGGAGGCTGCCGACGCGCTGACCGCCGTCGTGACGGAGGCGCTCGCCACGCACGCGCACGTCATCGTGGCGACGCACGTCCCGCCCTTCCGCGAGGCGTGCTGGCACGACGGCAAGATCTCCGACGACCAGTGGGCGCCGCACTTCACCAGCGTCACGGTGGGCGAGGCGCTGCGGGCCGTCATGGTGCGGCACCCGCACCGGACGATGGAGGTGCTCTGCGGCCACACGCACGGCGCGGGGACGACGCAGGTGCTGCCGAACCTCGTGGTGCGGACGGGGGGCGCGGAGTACGGCGCACCGTCGATCGCGGCCGTGCTTACGACGGGCTGATCAGCCCGCGGCGGGCTTGGCGGGCGAGGCGTGGCTTCCTCCCCGCAGCGAATCCTCCTGCCCCCTCGCGCGTACCTCACCCCTGCATGCACCGGAACCTCATCCACGCCGTGGTCCTCGCCGTCTTCGGGGGCGTCTTCGGGCCCCGCGACGCGCTCGCGCAGGCACGCAGCCACCGCCCGCACACCCCGCAGCACCGCGCGCGCGGGGCGCACCACGGTCCGCTCGCCGCCGCCGCCGCCACCTCCGCCCGCGGCCTCGCCGCCCTCGACGCCGCGCGGGGGCACGCCGCGCCGGGCGCCCGCCGCGTGCTCGACGCGGCCCACGCGATGATCGTCGGCGGGGCCGTCGTCCGGGGCTCCTGCTACACGTGGCTCCGCGCCGTGTACGCGCGGGCGACCGGCGCCCACCGCGTCGTCTACGTCGGACGTCCGCGCCCCCGCTTCACCAGGTTCGAACTCCTCCGGCCCGGCGACTGGGTGTTCTTCATCAACCACTCCTACGGCAACAACACCCACAGCGCGATGTTCGTCGGATGGGTCGACCCGCGCGCGCACGTCGCCCTCATGGCGAGCTACGTGGGCGGCAACCGCACGGCCCCGGGGCGCTTCAGCACCTACTCCCTCACCAACGTCTACCAGGTCGTGCGGATGGACGACGCCGTCGCCCCGCCGCCCCGCGCCGGGCAGCGCCGCGGCGGCTGAGCGGGGCGGTCCACCAGCGCCCGCCGCACGCCGCCCCCCTCGTCCCGCGCAGTGGAACATGAGCGTCACCATGCGAGTCACGCGGTGCCCCGCCCACGAGGTCCGCGCTGCCGTCCGGGTCGGTCAGCACGGCCGTGAAGGTCACGGTGTCCCCCTCCGTCAGCGACGGTGACGTTGGTTCCGAACGAGAAGAACATGGGCGCCGCGTTGCCGCCTCCGCCCTCCGCCGCAGCCTCCACCGGGCGATCGACGGGCACCGGCCCCTACGACATCGCGCGCGACCTCGTCGACCTCGTCGGGCTCTACCGCGAGCACGCCGCGGGGCTGCGGAACAAGATCCCGTTCACCGACGCGTGGTTCGCGGAGGCTGAGGCCGTGGGGACGTGGCTCATGGCCAACATCACCCCGACCGGGGCGCCGAAGGTCTCCGCCGACGCCGCCGACGCCGCGGCGCTCCTGCGCGACCAGCTCTGGGCGATGCTCCTGGAGCGCGACGTGAAGCTCCGCGTGGTGGCCGCGGTGCTCTTCGAGGCGAAGGCCGCGACGATCGTCCCGCCGCTCCAGTCGCGCGCGGCCACGGCGAGCGCCGGGAGCCCGGCGGCGGAGGAGGAGAAGCCCGCCGAGCCGGTGGTCACGGAGCCGGTGACGCCGGGGAACTCGACGCCGCCCGCCCCGATGCGCCCGAAGTCAGCGCAGACGCGCGAGACCCGCGCCACCGCCCGCCGTCGGCGCTGACCGTCAGCTCCTACCCGCTCCACACCCCGCAGAAGCCAGTGAAGAGCGAGAGCGCTCGGCCGAACACGGCGTGCTCACGAGGCTCGACGAGCTCCCGCGCGAAGCGACTCCCCGAAGCGGAAGGGGTGATCGCCCGCGTCGATCACCTCGCCCGCCGCGGCCCTCACCCGCATCTCGGCCTCGACGTCGGCGTGGCCGCCCACGTAGTGGGGCCACGGGTAGCGATCGCTGATGCCGGCCTGCAGCACCACCACCGCGCTCGCGGTCACGCCCGCGTCACGCGGTGTCATGGCTGCCTTCTCTACCGGCGGAGGTCGAGGGCTTCAACCTCCACGCGAGCGTGGCGGGCGGGAGAGCGATGCGGCGCGCGGGGGTAGCGGGCTCGCGCCACGCTCACGGGGCGCAGGGCGCGCGCAACGCGGGGGTCAGCCCGACGTAGTCCTCGCGCTCGCCGAGCCGCAGGTGGCCGCGGTCGTCGTGGTAGGCGCCCATGTCTCGCCCCATGAAGGCCGGCATGTACACGCAGACGCTGGCGAGCGGCCCGCAGGGGTGACCGAGCGACATGCACGTGCTGCGCGAAGGGCAGTCCTGATTGCGCTGGCAGCCGTTGCAGATGCACACAAGCGCGCGGGCTGATGGGGGTGGTGCGCCCCGCCCGCACGCGTAGACGGGGCCCACGGTCCAGCGGCAGTGCGCGAACCTGCGGCCAGGGTGCGAAGCGGCGCAGGTCACGGGCGTCGGGTCGAGGTCCGCGCACCGTGGCAGCGCGCCGGCGGGCGCGTCGCGCGGAACATCGTCGGGCAAACCCTCCGGGGCGGAGGCGTCGACCGCCGCGTCGGCAGCTGGTCCGTCGGGGACCTCGTCGCCTGCATCGGTCGCGACGAATCGCATCGGAGCGGTGGTGGCCGCGGCGGGCTGCGTCCGCGACGTGCACCTGACGCTGCCGCACGCGAGCAGGGCGACGATCGGAGCGATGCAGGCGCGGGGACGGTGGAACCGCATCCCTACTCCGGCGCCACGACGGCGCGGGCGGGGTCGCCGTACCGCTTCGACCACGCCGCGATCAAGGGGACGAGGACCACCGTCGGGCCGAGCCACGCCGCGAAGGGCGGAAGGTGCAGCCGGTGGCCGTTCACCACCAGCACGGCGGTGAAGGTGCCGATCGTCGCACCGAGCATCCGCGCGAGGTGCAGGCGGATCCTCGCCCGCCCGCGCGTCGGTGGCGCTCGCAGGCGGCGCAGGTCGGAGCGCGCGAAGTTCAACGACAGCGCCCCGAAGGTCAGCGGCACGAGCGCCGCGGCGCCTCCGCCGCTTGCCGCGCGCAGCACGCCGAAGCCGAGCATGCCCACGGCGGTGACGAGCGAGCACGCCGCCAGCGCGCGGTCGACCGCGCCCGGCGTCCCGGCGCGGTGGCGCGCGAGCCGCCAGCCCGTGGCCACGAGCTGCGCGCTGAACAGCGCCACCAGCAGGAGGAAGGTGCTCGCCCCGAGCGCCCACAGGGTCACCGCGGTGGCCGCGACCAGGAGCATGGCGACCGCGTACACCCGCCCGACGCGCGCGTGGGCGCCGGGGCCCTTGGCGATCGACGCGGCGATCACGCTCGCGAGCAACGCGACCGCCCCGCTCGCCACGTGCACCGCCAGCGTGAGCGAGCGCAGGTCTCGGAGTTCCATCGTGGGCGAACGATAGACCACGGAGCCCGCGCGGGACACGGTGTGATCGCGGAGGCTTCGCTTCGGCGAGCGAGCGCCCGGGACGCGCCGCTGCCTGATCAGCCCGCGGCGGCCTTGCGGGCGAGGTGCCGCTTCACCGCGGCGATATCCGCCGCGCGCCGACGCGATGCGCTGCCCCGCGGGCCGAGCACATCGCCGCGCGCGTGGCCCTCTTCCCCCCCATGGTCATCACCGGCTCGCCGGGCGCTTCGCGGCGGCGCGCTTCGCGACGGGCTTCTTCGCCTTCGTCCCCGCGGGCGCCTTCGTGGCCGGCTTCGCCGGTGCTTGCGCGAGCGCGCGATCGAGCATCGTGCGCCCCTCCGCGGTGGGCGGCGGGTAGAGCGCGGCGACGGCTTCGAGCTCCTCCCGCGTGAGGGCCTTGCCATCACGCCGCGAGGCCATGATGTGCAGCTCCACGGTGTCGGGGACGCCCGCGGGGGTCGGGATGACAATCGTGTACATGCTGGCCATGGGGCGATTCTCCTACGGAACGATCGCGAAGGGGAGCTCCCGACGGACGGACGCGCGCGCCCGTCGCAGCAGGGCAGCGATCACTTGGGCGGGGAGCTCGCGCCCGCGGAGGGTCTCTGCGAAGCCGCGGAGACTCTGTGGTCCCTTCGCCTGGTTGCAGTCCGAGCACGCGGTGACGAGGTTGGAGGGGGCGTTGACCACCCGGGCCGGGGCCGTCGAGAGGAAATGGGCCCGCGGGCGGACGTGGTCGATCTCCAAGGGGACGTTGCGCGCGCAGCAGTATACGCAGGTGTAGGAGTCGCGGAGGAGCACGCGTTTCGCGAGCGACGGTGGGATCTCCGCGGAGCTGGGCGAAGGGATGGTGAAGCATCGGCCGACGGTCATACTTCCCCACCGATGGTCATGGTCGCAGGTCGGTGCGCCGCCGTTATGGGCGGCGACCCTATCACGGCGAGCGGAGTTCGCCGCGGGTCTCCAAGGGGCGCGGCTGCGCGTGCACGAGGTCGAAGGCCGAGGCCGCGAGGGCGTAGCAGTAGATCTGGTCGCGCCCGGTGCGGTCGACGGGTGCGTCGCGCGCGAAGACGAGGCGCAGTTCGAAGGGACTGCGCCCTCCCGCCGCTGCGGCCATCCCGCCTGGGTGACAAGGCCGCGGGCGCGGGCATATGAACCCGCCATGTCCTTCGCTTCCATTCTCTTGCTCGCGGTCGGCCTCGCGATGGACGCGATGGCCGTCGCCGCGCCGCGCGGGCTCGCGGCGCCTCAGGCGCCACTCCAGCGACACGGCGCGCAGTACAGCGAGAGTCGACCGAACATCCCGCTGCACGACGCATCGGGCGGGCGGCGGGGCGACGGTCTTGGCGAGGCGGGGTGTTGGACGCCCTACCGCCGCGAGCGCGGCCTGGAGTCGGGCCCGCCGATGCGCGTGCGGCATCGGCGGGCGCTCGCGTCGACGCTCAGCCGCCGAAGCCGGGGCGCGCCGAGAGCCTCGGCCGAAACCCCAGGGCGACGCGCGGCCGGAGGTCCTGGATCTCGAAGTCCTGGATCTCGAAGCCGGCGCGGAGGCCGGTGCGGAGCGTGCGCATGGAGGGCTTGCGGGCGACGGTGACGACGGGGCGGTTCTCGGTCTTCATGGTGGTGCTCTCTCGGTAAGACGGCGCGCTCAGCGCGACGCCTGGGGTTGAAGCCGTCGCGCGGTTGCGGCGGCGAATCTTCCTTGAGCAGCCTTCGTGCCACGAGGACAACGCCGCCACGACGCCCTCGGCAACAGCTCGCAACTGCTGACCTCCGAGGGCGGACGTCACGCCGCCTCCACGGGGTTCCGTGCGCCGAGGACGAGGTGCGCGCGTACCTCGAAGACCCCACCGCGGCGCCCGGGGTCACCACCTGCCCGGAGCTGTCGTTCTGACCTCACCCGCCGCTGGAGCGAGGCGCGGATGTTGCGCTCCGTGGCAGGCGAGCATCGCTGGACGACGGAGCATCGGATCGTGCTCGCGCTCACGCTCGGACGGCGCGCGCTCCAGGCGCTCGCGAGGCCGTGACGGATCCTGCCGGACGGGTGTTCTCTCTCCGTGACCCCGTGAGTCGAGCCCCGGCGTGCCGCCCTCGCGCGCGCTGATTCCTCGACGAAGCGCAACCTCGCTGGGACGAGCGGGCGATGCGCGACCTGCTCGTCCATGGAGACGAGGCGGTGGGTCCCGCAGTGCTGGCCGCGAGGGCGTCGTCGCGGAGGAGCGCGAGAAGCGAGGCGAGGGCAGCACGTCCGGGGCCGGCCGGGCCACCCTGGGCCGGACAAGTCAGGCGATTTGGAGGCAAGGCGTTCGCCCGCTCCCTGTAGCATCCGTCCCCATGATCAGACCGACCATGATCGTCCTGGTGGTGTGCGCGGGGCTCGAAACGAGCGCGTGTGACGACGGCGCCGACCTCGGCCTCGACGGAGAGTGGATGGTGACCACCTGGACTGTCACGCGCGCCATCGGCGCCAACATGCCCAACCCGGAGGCCTCCGGCGGCGTGAGCGAGCCGCGCTGCGGTGAGCTCGCGCGGATGAACTACCGCGCCACCCAGCTCTCCATCGACCGGGCGACCGCCGCGGTGCGGGTCAACGGCATGGCGTGCGAGGCGGCCTTCACCGCCGACACCGTCACCGCCCGCTGCGGCTGCTCGGGCGGCGGCGGGTTCGTCGTGTGCAGCGCCACGCTGACGCTCCGTCTCGATGGGTCGCGGCTCCGCGGCGAGGAGCGGGTCGACTTCAACAACCCGCCGGGCTCTCCCGCGTATTGCGCCGTCACCGCGACCTTCGAGGCCACGCGCCGCTGACGGCCAGCCGCGCCTCGCGATGGAGGGGATATGGCATTCGGCTCGGCGCGGACATGATCCGCGAGAGGAACATCGTGGCGGCGCTCGAGCACCTGTACGGCCGCCCCGACGCGCCGCTCCAGGCGTGGAGCGACGGGTTTCTCCCGCACCTGCGCGCGCTGCTCCCGCAGTCGACGCGGGTGAGCTTGACCTCCATGTCATTTCGAACGCGGCGCTCGGACTTCGCCAGCATCGAGGGCGCCGGGCCCGAGCTGTTTGCGCGCTTCATGGAGCTCGGCGAAGCGCTGCCCGACGACGCGATCGCGCAGCTCTACCGACCGCCGCACCCGGTGACGATGTTTCGCGCGATGCCGCTGTCGGACGGTGTGCCGTACACGCTGTCGCTCATCGAGGCTCTCTTCGGTGCGAGCGACCTGCTCGGCCTCGTCTCGGAGCCCGAGCCTGGCCTCGGCGTCGTGGCCGCCGCCATCATGCCCGACCGCAGCTCGCTCGACGGGCGGACGCGCGCGGCGCTGGCCCGCATCGCGCTGCACCTCGAGTCCGCCACGCGCCTGCGTCATCGCCCCGACGCGGTGGTCGGATACGTGACCCCGGCGGGGCGCGTCGAGCTCACCGCCGCCGCCGCGCAGAGCGTGGATGCGCGTGTGCTGAGCGCCTCGACCCGCGGCATGGACCGCGCGCGTACGCATAGACATCGCGCCGACGGCGAGGGAGCGCTCGCGGTGTGGCCCGCGCTGGTGAGCGGGTGGCTCTCGCTGGCAGAGCGCGTCGACACCGATGGCAAGCGCCTCTACGACCTCTACGAGAACGCGCCGCGACACGTGGGGCTCCGGGCGCTGAGCGCGCGGGAGAGCACCCTGGTGCACGAGGCCGCGCGGGGGCTCTCCAACAAGGAGATCGCCTACGCGCTCGGCCTCTCGTCGGCGACGGTGTCGAACGCGCTGTCGGGCGCCGCGCAGAAGCTCGGGCTCACGAGCGCGCGCGTCCTCGTCCGGCTCGCCAGCGCGTTGCGCGGGGCGGGGTCTCCCGTGGTCGCGCTTGCGGAGCTGTCGGCGGCGGAGCGCGCGGTGGTCGAACTGGTCGCGCGCGGCTGGAGCAACGCGCAGATCGCGCGAGCGCGCGGGGCATCTGCGCGCACCGTCGCCAACCAGGTCGCGGCGGCGCTGCGCAAGACTGGCGCGAACTCGCGGAGAGCTCTGGCGATGTTCGCGCCGTGACGATGGCCCGCGCCCACCACTCCAACAACACCGCGCAGCACAGCGAGAGCCGACCGAACCTCCGTTACGCGACGCATCGGGCGGCGGGGCGACGGTCTTGGCGCGGCGGGGTGTGCGACGCCCTACCGCCGCGCTCGTAGCCGAAGAGCTCGGCCTCGACGAGGGGCCCCGTCGATCGCCGCCGTCCTCACGACGGGCTGATCAGCCCGCGGCACCCTCGCGGGCGAGGTGCCGCTTCACCGCGGCGATGTCCACCGCGCGCGCCGACGCGATGAGCTTGTCGAGCGCCGCCGCGGGGAGCATCCCGGGCTTGTTGTAGAGCATCACGCCGTCGCGAATCACCATCAGCGTCGGGATCGAGCGGATCTCGAACTCCCCCGCGAGCTCGGGCTGGTCTTCGGTGTTCACCTTGGCGAAGGTCACGTCGGGGTGCATCGCCGAGGCCCGCTCGAACACGGGAGCGAACGCGCGGCACGGGCCGCACCAGGGGGCCCACCAGTCGATGAGGACGATGCCCTTCTGCTCCAGGGTGGCGTCGAAGGTGGCGGAGGTCAGCTCGCGGAGGTTGCCGAAGTTCATGGGGTGTATCTCCTTTCGATCACGTCATCGCGTCAAGCACGCGCGCGAGCCTCGCCTGCACGTCGCCCGCGATCGTCACGAGCGCGGGCGAGCCGCCCTCCCCGATGGACTGCATCGGATCGATCGCGCCGAGCACCGCGCGGCCCGCGTCGTCTTCGTAGAGCACCACGTTGCACGGGAGCATCGTGCCCACCCGCGCGTCGGCCGTGAGCGCCGCGAGCGCGAGCTTCGGGTTGCACGCCCCGAGGATCTGGTACCGCCGGAAGTCCGCGCCGAGCTTCTGCTTCATCGTCTCGCGCATGTCGATGCGGGTGATGACCCCGAAGCCCTCCGCGGCGAGCGCGTCGGGCAGGCGCGCGAGGGCGGCGTCGAAATCAGTCTCGAGCGACTTCCAGAGTCCGGTGTTCATGTGCGTCAGTGGCTCCTGCGGGGTGAGAGCCCGCGCGCGTTCGATTGGGTTCGTGTGATCGTCGTGTCATCGCGTGATATCGCCTGCGCCTTGACCGCGCGCGCTCCTCGGTGCGACGGTGCGCGCCTCCCTCCGATGGCAGCGACCTCCCCGCAGCGTCCCGGCACGCCCGCCCGCCCGCTCGCGCGACGCCTCTCGTCGCGCCAGAGCCTCGCGGCCCTGCTCGACGCGCCCGAGCTCGCGCAGCTCGACGCCATCACGCCCTCCTTCGACCCCCTCGAAGTCCTCGCGTGGACGCACTCCGAGCGCCCGCACACGCGCTTCCTCGCGTGGCTCCTCGACCCCGCGCCGCACCGCCCCGGCGGCGGCCACGGGCTCGGCACCGCCGTCCTCCGCGGCCTCGTCGCGCGCGCCATCCGCTCCATCGACGCGCTCCCCGGCGTCGAGCCCGCGGCGATCCCGCGCCACCCCGCGCCCATCGATCCCGCGAGCGTCTCGGTGCTCCGGGAGGCCCCCTTCGGCGACGGCGTCCGCGTGTCGGCGCGCGCCCCCGACATCCGCTGCGTGTGGCGCGACCCCGACGGCACGCCCTGGGTCGTCGTCATCGAAAACAAGATCGACGCCGGCGAAGGCGACGGACAGATCCGCGACTACCTCGCGTGGGCCGCGCGCGAGCACCCCGGGGCGCGTCGCCTGCTGCTCTACGTCACCCCCGACGGCCGCGACCCCGACTCCCCCGCGCAGGGCGAGCTCGTCGTCCCGCTCACCTGGAGCGACGTCGCCGACGCCGCCCTCGACGCCATCGCGCGCGTCCCGCCGCCCGCCGACGCCGCCGCGCGGGCCTTCGCCACGTCCGTCCTCGACGCGCTGCGCATGCGCTTCGGCGGCCGCGCGGACGTCCGCTCGCTCGTGGAGGCCCTCCACGACGCACACCCGCGCGCCGCCGCCCTCGCGGCCTCGCCCGCCACGGAGCCTTCGCTCCTCGAAGCACTCACGCAGCGGTTCCCTTCGGCGGCGTGGCACCTCCGCACGCTGCGCCCCCGCGCCCGCCGGTGGACGCGCGCCTGGGCCGACGCCGTCACCGCGGCCTTCCGCGACCTCGCGCCCGACGCCCCCGCCCTCCTCGCGTGCGCGCCCCACGTCGACCGCCCCGACATGGCGAGCTGGTCGATCGACGGCGTCACGGAGTCACTCTCGCTCCACCTCTTCTGCGCGTCGGGCCTCCCCTTCGGCGCCCCGCGGCCGCGCGCCTGGGTGGCCCTCCGCGCGCCCAACCTCCACCCCCGCGACCTCTTCGAACACCGCGACCAGCTCGCCGCCGTCGACGCGCTGCCCGAGGCGACGCGCGCGTGGCTCCTCGGCGCCGCGCCCGTGTTCGAGACGCCGGGCGCGTGGCGCTGGCTCTGCGCGGGCTCGCCCGTCACGCTGCCGCGCGGCTTCTCGCTCGACGACGACGCGCGGCGGACGGCCCGCTGCCTCCACGACCTCATCGGCCCGCACCTCGCGGCCCTCGCGGGCTTTGCGCGCGACCCCGAGCAGCGGCTCTACTCCTGCGACCTCGACCCCGACCACGTCATCCCGGGCGACGGCCGCGACCGCGAGTCGCTCGCCCACGAGGCCCGCGTCGACGCGCTCCACGTCACGCTCACGACGCGCCAGCCCACGGGGCACCCCCACGAGCTGCGGCGCGAGCGCGACCTCGCCCTCACCCTCGGCGCCTCCTTCGGCGGAACCTCCTCCCTCACCTACGACTACGCCCCCGCGGCCTCGCTCGGCCTCGTGCGCCGCAGCGACGTGGTGGTCGCGGGCGTCGGGCTCTTCCGCGCGCCGGACGACAGCACGCTGCGTGAGGCCGCGGAGACGATCCACGAGGCCGTCGACACGGGCGCGTGGCTGCTGCTCTGCGGCGACCGCGGCGACCTCAGCCTCGCGCGGCGCCACCTTGGCGCGCTCGTCGCGCCCATCACCGGGGTCGCGGGGGTGGAAGAGTTCGCGCCGGGGGAGGCCGAGCTCGTGGCCGACGACGAGGGCTTCGACGCGCTGTGCGAGCGCGACGCGCGACGGCTCGGCGGCGCCGTCTGCGTGACGCTGCTGGAGGGCGTGCGGGTAGCGCTCCACCTGCGCGATCGGCGCGGTGTGCTCCACCCCCTCGTCGCGGGCTGGCGGGCGGGCGAGCGGCGCGTGGTCTGGTGGGGCGGCGGCGCGCTCGGCCCCTGGGGGCGCGGCCTCCGCGAGCACCCCGACACCTTCGCCCGCTGGTGGAACGCCATCGTGGCGTTCGCCCGCACGCTCTGACATCATCCCCGGCCACGGAGATGGACGAGCGCTCACGCCAGCTCAACCCGCGCACCGTCGCCCTCATCAAGAAGGTGATGCGCGACACGGTGCCCGACGCGCCGCAGCGCCCCCTCGCGCTCATCCCGGTCGCGTCGCCCGTCCAGCCCGCCGCCCCGAAGCCCGCCGCCCCGAAGCCCGCCCTCCGCGTGACGCTCACGGGCGGCGCCCCGGTGGCGCGGGCGCAGGTTCCGGTCGGCGTGACGCCGCTGCTCCCGGGGCTCGGGCTCGGCGGCGAGGCCCCGCGCCCGACGGCGCCGAAGAAGAGCGTGCGCGACGGGGTGTTCGCGTCCGTGTCGACGCCCGACGCGCCCCTCACCGACGTGGTGATCTTCGACACCGAGACCACGGGGACCGGGCCCGACGCGCGCCTCGTCGAGATCGGCGCGCTGCGCATCCGCGACGGCAAGGTCGTCGAGCAGTTTCAAACGCTGGTCGACCCGGAGGCGTCGATCCCCGCGTACGTCACCCGCATCCACGGCATCACCAACGCCATGGTGAAGGGAGCGCCGCGCGCGCGCCCGGTGCTGCACGCCTTCGTGGAGTTTGTCGCCGACCGGCCGCTCATGGCGCACAACGCCGCCTTCGACCGCCGCATCGTCGGGCAGGAGCTCGCCCGCGTCGGCGTGAAGACCCCGGGGATCCCGCTCTTCTGCTCGCTCCGGCTGGCGCGCAAGATGTTTCCGCAGGCGCCCAACCACACGCTGGGCACGCTCGCGCGCTACCTCCAGATCCCCGATCCCCCCGCGCACCGCGCCGTCGCCGACTGCATGACCACCTTCGGGCTGCTCCTCGCCTGCGCGAAGCTCCACCCGCTGCGCACCCTCCACGTGGTGCACGGCGCGGTCACGGCCCTGTAGCCTCGCTCAACCCTTCGGCTTCCACTGGTTGGCGCGGACGTTCTGGGCGGCGAGGCGGGCGGTCTCCTCGACGCGCTTCGCCCGCGTCGCCGCCGTCTTCGCGAGGTCGATCCACTGGAGGATCGCCTTGCGCACGCCGCGCGGGAACGCGTCGAAGTTCGCCTCCGCCCCCGCGTGTCGCCCGAGGGCCGCGCGCAGGTCGTCGGGCACCAGGGCCGCTTCGCTCGTGTCGAGCAGCGACCACGACCCGTCGGCCTTCGCCGCCTCCAACACCGCCAGGCCCGCGGGCGCCATCAGCCCCTCTTGCAGGAGCCGCTCGATGCGGGCCTTGTTGGTGGCCGCCCAGCCGCTCCCCCGCTTGCGCGGCGCGACGTAGAGCTTCGTGCGGAGCGCGTCGACCGTCCCGGGCCGGCTGTCGACCCACCCGAAGCACAGGGCCTCCTCCACGAGCTCGTCGTACGTGAGCGTCGGCCGCCCGGTGGACTTCTTGTACGTCACCACCCAGACCCCGTCGCGGTCCGCGTGGTGCGCCGCCAGCCAGGCGCGCCACG
>JBILLV010000146.1:0-22744 GCA_044375895.1 Polyangiales bacterium
TCGGGTTCTCCTTCCGCGGCGACGCGTAGCACCAAAGCCAGTCAGTTCGCGCGCGTCCAGCGTTCCCAGGGTTCGCAGGAGCTCACGCCTGGGCTGTGATCGGATCGCCCGCAAGGCCGGGCTCACGCATTGCGACCCCTCGACGGCTCTCCATGAGCCCGGCTCTGCGGGCGATCCGATCACAGCCCAGGCGTGAGCTCCTGCGAACCCTGGGAACTCTTCGAATTTTTCGAAAAGTTCCTCGGGGGCCAGCGCTCTCGGGTCTGTCATCGCCTCCCCTCTCCATGCAGCGTGGGGTCGCACGCGTTCACTCGTACTCCGGCGCCTCCTGCCTCTTCCTCAGGCACGCAGCGCACCTTTGACGTCTCCTGCAGCCTCTCCCCCAGGCACGGAGCGCGCTTTGGACGTCGCTTCCTGCCTCTCCCCCAGGCACCCGGAGCCCCGCTCCCCCCTCCGGGAACCACTCCCCCTACGCTTCCCACTACCCCCGCAGCAGCGTGGCGGCGAGCGCGATGCTCGCGGGGATCCCCTGGATCACGAAGATGGTCCACCGCACGCTCGCGGCGCCCACGACGGCCATCGCGACGACGTACGCGAGCATCGCGGTCGCCGTGGGGCCGTGGCCGGTGACGAGCGCCCACGCCAGCACGCACGCGAGGCCGACGTTGTACGCGCCCTGGTTGAGCGCGAGGCGGCGGGTCAGCTCGGTGCCCTCCGCGGTGTAGCCGAAGCGGCGGGCCATCTTGCTCCACCCGAACGACTCCGCGTACCCGAAGACGAAGTGGAGCACGACGACGATCCAGGACATGACGGTGGCGAACATGGGCGGTGGTCTCCCTCCGGGCGCCGACGCGGAGCCCATGGGTGGCGCCGAATGTCGTCTCTTCCGCATCGTCAGGGCAAGGCCGTTGGTGGCCGCTCCGCGCGGTTCAGCGGGAGCCGAGCAGCGCGGCGACCTCCCACGTCCGCACGAAGGCGTCGTCCGCGCTCGTCGCGACCCGCGCTCCGTCCGGCGAGAACGCCACCGCCCGCACGGCCCCCACGCCGACGATCCACGACGCCCGAACCGCGCCCGTGGCCACCTCGATGAGCCCCGCCGTCCCGTCGCCCGCGCCGCCCAGCAGCCACCCGGTCGCCGGGTGCGCGGCGAGGTGCGCGAAGGAGACCGCCTGCCCCCGCCGCGGCGCCTTCGCCTTCAGCACGACCGCGCCCGCGACGGCGTCGTACACCGTGAGCGCCGCGCGATGGTCCCACACGGCGAGTCGCTCGCCGTCGAGCGCCACCATCGGGCCGGCCACCGGCAGCTTCCCTTCTGCGATGACGCCCGCCGCGCGGTCGACCAAGAGCAGCTTCGAACGCGCGTGCAGCACGAAGGCGCGCTCGCCGTCGGGCGACAGGTGCACCCGGTACACCTCGCCCAGTCGGGGCACGCTCCACGATCGCTCCGGCGGGCCGAAGGTCACGACGCCGGTCGTGGCCGCCACCCAGCGGCCCGTGGCGTCGAGGGCCATCTCCTTCCCGCGGACGCAGGGCTCCTCCGCGCCCGTCGCGAGCTCCGCACGATGGCCTGGCAGCAACGCCCACCGCCCGTTGGGCGCGAGCGCCCGCACTGTCTTTCCCCGCAGCGCCACCGTCGCCGCGCGCTCTGCCAGCGACACGGTCTCCACCCCGCCGCCCCAGCGGGCGACCACGATGGTGTCGTCCGTGAGGCGCAGCGCGTTCGCGGGTCCGCGAAAGAGGGCCGCCGCCGCGGGGGCCTCTTCGTCGTGCGCGCCGATCCGTTGGACCCGCCCGCCGTACGTCAGCGCGAGCCACCCGTCGCCGTCGGGGAGGAGGTCGCGCAGGAGCTCCGTGCCGCGCGCGCGTCGGCGTGGCGTCTGCGTGGCGAGGTCAACCTCGTGGAGCGCGCAGTCGTCGCCCGCGAACGCGACGCGCGACCCGTCGGGGCTCGAGACGATGGGGCGGTGCACCCGCAGGCCCGGCTCGAGCTGGCGTTCGGCGAGCGTGTCGCCGGTGGCGAGGTCGACGAGGTGCATCCGGCCATGCGCAGTCACGAAGAACACCCGCCCGCCCGGCACCAGCTTCGCGATCGCGATGACGTCACCCATCGCCCAGAAGGAGCGGACGCGTTGACGCGTGTGCGTGTCCCAGAGGTGGCAGGCGTCGGTGCGCACCGTCAGCAGCCATCGGCCGTCGTCGGACACGGAGAGGTCGGAGACGGTCGCGTCGCGCGCGTCGCCCCACGCGGGGTCGGAGGCGAGGAGGTCCCAGCGCAGGTCGTGGGTGTACGGGTCGATGCGTTGGGCGAGGTTGCGCGAGCCACCGAGGTAGAGGCAGCGCGGGTCGTCAGGAACCGCGCGCACGACGGTGAGCCGCGGACCGACGCCCAGGTAGAAGAACACCTGCGCCCCGTTGCCGAGCGCGATCCCGACGAGGTCGACGCCCACGACCAGCACCGCCACGTCGTCGCGCAGCATCGTCACGCCGCCCGCGGGGACGCCGTGGCCTGGGAGGGGGATCCACCACGCGACCTCACCGCTGTCGGCGAAGAGCACGGCGAGCTGTCGCCCGACGACGCCGACGAGGTAGCGCCCGTCGTGGGTGCGGGCGAAGGACGACGTGTCGACGCCGAAGCGGTCGCGCGGCAGCCCGAGCTCGTCGCGGAGCGCGGCGTGCGGTGTAAATTGACGCGAGGTCGCGGGGGTCAGCGGGATGGAGCTCACCGGGCGAGGATGCCGCGGGGCGTCGACCGTCGTCCACGGCGATGGCGCGGGCACCCTTCACCCTCTCCAACGGCACCCTCCCTTGTCCACAATGCGGGTCGCATCCACGCGAACGCCACGCTCGACCCGTGAGCCCGCGCTGAGAATTTGCCCGCGTCGCGCGGGCCTCACTACGCTCACCGCATGCTGCATCGGTTTCGGCGAGGGCTGCGCTTCGGGGCCCTCCTCTCCCTCGTAGGGATTGTCCTCTCCGCCATCCACGCCGCCGTCTCCTCGCACACGCTCGGCGCCCTGGCGCGCTGGATCCACCCGGGCTTCTTCCAGGCGTCGATCGAGTGCGCGGTGTCGATCGGGCACGCGACGCGCGCCGGTGGCGACGGTGGCTTCCTCCTCGCTGGCGACGGAGGGCAGTCGGTGGCGCTCGCCGTCGTCGCGGGGCTGGTGGGTTCGATCCTCGTGACGGCGCTGCGCCGACAGGGCGGCCCGATGGCGCCTGCGGCGGAGGCTCCGGTGGGCGCGATGCCTTTGGCGGACTGAGGACGGCACCGCGAGCCGCCGCCGCGCTCGCCCCGTGGTACCGTCGCCCCCGTCATGACGATGCCCTCGCAACCGCCGCGCGTCGCGCGCGTCTGGGACGACCCGCGGATCGTGGTCCCCGGCAACGACGTCTGGATGGCGATGTCGCCCGAGGAGCGCGACGCGGCCTTCGAGCGCATCCGCGCGGTGTTCGAGGAGCACCGCGAGGCGATGTCCGAGGGCGTCCGCCACTTCCGCCGCAAGTCGGGCGCCGCCGCGGACCTCGACGCGTACTACCGCCGGGCGGGGCGGCGCGTGTTCATCGCCTGCGAGCTCGGGGTGCTCTACCCGAAAGAGCCGGCGATCGTCCCGGACATCCTCGCCGTCCTCGACTGCGACCCCGACATCGAGCCGGAGCGCTGGCACGTCGCCGAGCAGGGGCGGGGCATCGACGTCGTCATCGAGGTGCGAAACCTCGGCAAGAAGCACAAAGACCTCGTCGAGAACGTCGTCGACTACGCGCGCCTGAAGATCCCCGAGTACTTCAGCTACGACTGCCGCCGCGGCGTGCTGCGGGGCTGGCGGCTCCCGACCCCCGACGCGATGACGTACCAGCCCATCGTCCCTCAGCGGGGGTACCTCTACTCGAAGGTGCTCGAGCTCGAGTTGGCGGTGGTCGCGCAGCGCCTGCGGTTCTTCGTCAACGGCTCGCTCGTCCCTGACGCTGCGGAGCTGGTCGCGCGCCTTCAGTCCATCGCCGACGAACGCCTGGAGGCCCTCGATCAGGCCGAGCGCCAGCGCGCGGACGCCGAGCGCCAGCGCGCGGACGCCGAGCGCCAGCGCGCGGACGCCGAGCGCCAGCGGAACGACGTCCTCGATCAGCTCGCGCGGGCCCAGGTGACCCTCGCGCGGATGGTGGTGGAGGTGTGTCGCCTCCGCGACGTCGCGCTCACCCCGGAGCAGCACGCGCGGGTGGTCTCCGAGCACGACCTCGACGCGCTCGAGCGCTGGGCCGAGCGCGCGCCCACCATGGCGACGGCCGACGAGCTCCTCGCCGACGGCCCGTAAGCGCGCCCCCCTGGACACGCCCGCTTGCTCCGTGATGATCATCTCCACCCGATGACCCTCTGCCACGCGATCGTGCTCCACGCCCACGGCGACATCGACGCCCCCGGCGTGCTCGAAGCCGCCTCCATCGACGTCCCCGACCCCGCGCCGGGCCAGGTGCGCGTCCGCGTGCGCGCGGTGGCCCTCAACCACCTCGACCTTTGGGTGCGCCGCGGGCTCCCCCACCTCAAGCTCTCGTACCCCCACCGCCTCGGGAGCGACATCGTCGGCGAGGTCGAGTCCGTCGGCGCGGGCGTCACGCACGTCCGCCCGGGTGATCGCACCCTCGTCGCGCCGGGCGTCTCCTGCGGCGTTTGCGAGCGCTGCGCCGCGGGCGACGACAACCTCTGCGCCCGCTACGGCATCCTCGGCGAGACCACGAACGGCGGCTACATCGAGCTGGTCAACGTCCCCGCGGTCAACGCGCTCCCATACCCCGGGGAGCTCCCCTTCGAGGAGGCCGCGGCGGTTCCGCTCACCTTCCTCACGGCGTGGCAGATGGTGGTCGATCGGGCGAAGGTTCGACCCGGCGAGACCGTCCTCGTGCAGGGGGCCGGGTCGGGCGTCGGGGTGGCGGCGATCCAGATCGCGCGGCTCCACGGCGCGCGGGTGTGGGCCACCGCGGGGAGCGACGCCAAGTGTGAGCGCGCCCTCGCCCTCGGCGCCGAGCGCTGCTTCAACTACACCACGCAGGACTTCGTCGCGGAGGTGAAACGCCTCACCGAGAAGCGCGGCGTCGACGTGGTGATCGAGCACGTCGGCGGCGACACCTTCGTCAAGAGCGTCCTCGCGGTGGGGCGCGGCGGACGGGTGGTCACGTGCGGCGCGACGAGCGGCTTCAAGCCCGACCTCGACCTGCGCCAGGTGTTCTTCCGCAACGTGCAGGTGCTCGGCAGCACGATGGGGCGGCGCGCGACGCTCTTCACCATCGTTCGCCACGTGGCCGAGGGGAAGCTCCGCCCCGTCGTCGACCGCGTGCTCCCGCTCGCTTCGGCGCGCGACGCCCATCGCGTGCTGGAGTCGCGCGCGGCCTTCGGCAAGGTCGTCCTGGCGGTGTGACGATGCGCGACCTCGTCACCTTCGACGGCGACCGGATGATCGTCCCGGGTCTCGTCTCCGCCCACTCCCACGCCTTCCAGCGCGGGCTCCGCGGCAAGACCCAGCGGGCCCCGCGCGAGTCGGGCTCGTTCTGGTCGTGGCGCGACGGGATGTACGGCCTCGCCGACGCGCTCACCCCGGAGTCCATCGAGCGCGTCTCCCGCGCGGCCTTCGACGAGCTGCGCCGGGCGGGCGTGGTGGCGGTGGGCGAGTTCCACTACGTGCACCACCAGCCCGGAGGCGCTCCCTACGACGACCGCACGGCCCTCGCCGACGCCGTCATCCGCGCGGCACTGGCGGCCGGGCTGCGCATCACGCTGCTGCGCGTGGCCTACGCGCGGGCGGGGGCCGGGCGCGGGCCGGAGGGCGCGCAGCGGCGCTTCAGCGACCCCGACGTCGACGACGTGCTGCGGGACGTCGAGGCGCTCCAGCAGCGCTGGGGCGACGACGCGCGGGTGAAGGTCGGGGTGGCGCCTCACTCGGTGCGCGCGGTCCCGGCGGCGTGGCTGGGGCCGCTCCACGCGTACGCGAAGGCGCGCGCGATGCCCTTCCACATGCACGTCGCCGAGGTGCAGGGCGAGATCGACGCCTGCCTCGCCGAGCACCACCGCCGCCCGGTGGAGCTCCTCGCCGACCTCGGGGTGATCGACGCCCGCTTTGTCGGCGTGCACTGCACCAACCTGCTGCCCCACGAGGCGCGGCTGCTGGGGGAGGGGCGGGCCTTCGCGTGCGTGTGCCCGACCACGGAGCGCGACCTCGGCGACGGGCTCGGCGACTTCGCGGCGCTGCGGGAGGCGGGCGTTCGGTTGTGCACCGGCATCGACTCGCACGTCATCACCGACCCCATCGAGGAGGCCCGCGCGCTGGAGATGCACGAGCGGCTGCGGCTGCGGCGACGCGTCACCTTCGACCCCGGCGAGCGCACCCCCGCGGAGCAACTGCTCGTCGACGCCAGCGTGCACGGCGCGCTCGCCTGCGGGTGGGACGCCGAGCTCGCGGGCACGAAGACCTCGTGGGCGCCGAGCACGACGATCGACCTGACGGCGCCCGCGCTGGCGGGGGTGGCGCGGGAGGACGCGCTCGACGCGCTGCTGTTCTCCGGCAGCGCCGCGTGCGTGGTGGGGTGAGGGGACGGGGCTACCGGAAGGCGATCGAGAAGCGGCGCGTGTCGGTGCAGTAGGCGTCGTTCCAGGCGCGGTCGCTGTTGGGGCAGCGGTCGCCGTAGTAGGTGGTCGAGTAGCCGTTGAAGAAGGGGCCGTTGGTGCCCGTGAGGCACACGCGGCCCGAGAGCTGGCGGTCGACCCAACCGCTCCCGCAGTCGTTGCCAAACTCGCGGTAGCCGTAGCGCAGCGTGGACATGCGCGGGGCCGCGCCGCCGATGGACACCATCACCGACAGGTCGCGGCGCTCGTAGCGGAAGGGGCTCTGCGTCACCCAATCCATCGGCGTCGCGAGGCGAGCCCAGGAGCTCACCGTCACCCGCCGCCCCGCGTCACGGTAGGCCAGCAGCATCTCGCCCGACACCATCCGCAGCGGGAGGCTGTCGACGTCGTAGTTGAGCATCGTGTTGCCGAGGTTGCCGCCCCCCGGCCAGATGTACACGATCGTCCAGCCGCCGTTTTCGGTCTCGAGGTCGCACCAGACGCGGAGGTTCGCCGGGGCGCCGTCGGGGCGGATGTCGTACTGCCCCGAGGGGAGCGACGGCCAGTTGCCCTCGATGTCGCGGCACGTCCGCGGGATCGTGCACGTCCCGTTGGCGCAGCGCTGCCCGGGCATGCACGCCCGCCCGCAGCCGCCGCAGTGGGCCACCGAGCTGTTGGTGTCCACCTCGCACCCGTCGCCGTCGTTGCCATTGCAGTCCGCTCTGCCGGCGCCGCAGACCATCGGGGTGGGGCCGCAGGAGCCCATCATGCAGCGCCCCGAGGCGCAGACGTTGCCGCAGGCGCCGCAGTTGTTGGCGTCCATGGCCGCGTCGACGCAGCGCCCCGCGCACCAGCGTCGCCCGCCCGAGCAGCCGCAGACGCCCGCGGTGCACGTCCCGTCGCCGCAGGCGTTGCCGCAGCGGCCGCAGTGGGCTTCGGTGTTGGTCGGGTCGATGCACGCGCCCTCGCACCGAAGGCGGTTGGTCGCGCAGCCGCAGACGCCGCCGGTGCACGTCTCCCCGGCGCCGCACACCACCCCGCAGGCGCCGCAGTGGGCTTCGGTGGTGAGGAGGTCGACGCAGGTCGCGCCGCAGAGGCGCCGCCCCGCCATGCACCCGCACTCGCCCGCGAAGCACGTCTCCGGGGCGGTGCACGCGGAGCCGCAGCGACCGCAGTGGCTCGGGTCGGTGTCGAGGTCGACGCAGGTGGTGCCGCAGAGCTCACGGCCCATCGGGCAGGTGAGGTCGGGCGCGACGTCGGGGGCCACGTCGGGCGCGACATCGAGCGGCCGATCGAGCGTGACGTCCGGCGCGACGTCGGGTGCGATGTCGGGCGTGACGTCGGGCGCGACGTCGAGCGGCCGATCGAGCGTGACGTCGGGCGCGATGTCGGGCGCGATGTCGGGCGCGATGTCGGGCGCGACGTCCGGCGCCACGTCGACGGCGACATCGGGGGCGAGCTCGGGCGTCACGTCCGCCTGAGCATCGATGCCCACCTCGGGTTGGGTGGCGTCAGGGGGCGGCGCGTCCGGGCCGACGTCGTCGGAGACGCCCGGGGCGGGGTGGTTGAGCGCGCAGGCGGCGAGGCTGGAGGCGAAGAGAAGGGCCGCAGCGTGGCGGAGGAGCATGCCGCGAGACTACGGGAGCAAGGCGGCAGGGAGAAGGGGCGATGCGTCCCTTGCAGCGTGTGTGAAACCTGCGCGCATCACGCGGCGGTGAGCGCGCTCACCTTCGTGATCGCCGACGCGGTCGCCGGCAGCGGACCGGCATCGGTGAACCACGCGGCGTCGGGGCCCGGGTCGCGGAGGACGCGCGGGGTTCCGTCGAAGTTCTTGCGGCCGCCGGGGAGGAAGAAGGTGCGCCAGAGGTAGGCGATCATCGAGGGCTCGTCGAGACGAGCGTCCATGTGTGGGACGACGTAGCGGGCGTGCTGCTCGGGCGCGCGGCTCCAGTGGAGCGTCGGCCGCAGGTGGTGAATCGTGTGGTACCCGTTGTTGAAGGTGAACCAGTTGATCACCCGCCCGACGAAGTTGCGCGAGTGGTTGTAGGGGCTCTCCGCGTCGCAGCCGTCGTGCTGGAGGAGGTTCATCGTGACGATGCCCCAGGCGGCGTACTGCCAGGGGATGAGCACGTAGAGCACTGCCTTGCGCCAGTCGAGCGCGAGCAGGGCGCCGATGACCGCGAGCATCACGGCCGTCTCCACCAGGAGCTGACGCGTCCAGCGCGGGCGCCGCGTCCAGGCGAAGCGCGCGTACGAGACCTCGGCCCCCATGATCGACGGCCCGATGGACGCCGTGAAGAACAGGAGGTTGAACAGGTGGTACTTGAAGCGGGCCTTGTCGGTGCGCATCACGTCGCGCGCCGTCTCGGCGTGCCGGTGGTGCGAGAGGTTGTGCCCCGGCACGTACGAGCTCACCGGGTGCCCGTAGGTGAGCGTCAGCGCGACGTGCCAGAGGTTGTTGAGCCACCGCGCGTGAAACACCGGACAGTGGACGGCGTTGTGCGTCGCCACCGCCCCGAGGAACGCGCCCGCGCACGTCACCGCGATGAGCAGCCCCGCGAGCACCGGGTGCGAAGGCCCCGCCACCCACTGGTACGCCACCAGCGCGAACCACGCGCCGATGATGAACAGCGTGCGACGATCGGCCGAATAACGCAGGATCTTCCACTTGTTCACGGGCGTCTCCAGACGGCTGCGACCCGTAGCAGAAACGAGACCAGGACACCACGGGCGAACCCCCCCTCTCACCTGCGTAACCCGCTACGCAGGCGCGGGTTGTGGTACGGTCGCGCACCGTCATGACCACCGCGCTCGAGTCGCAGGCCCCCGTCACGCTGACCCTCCCGCTGCAGAGCGATCCCCCCTGGCTCCAGCCCGCCGTGCTGGGCGTCGGGGCGGCGTCCATCGGGGCCTTCGTGCTGCTGTTCGCGCAGACGGTCTTCCCCGCGGCGCTCGGCGTGCTGCCCGGCGTCGCGCTCGGCGTGTTCGCCGGGAGCGCGCTGGCGGCCCGCTCGCGACGACGCGGCGCCACGGTTCACCTCCAGGTGGCCCGTCAGCGCCTGGAGGTCGCCGACCCTGACGAGCGGCACACGGTGCTCGACCTCACCGCCCCCTTCTCCGCCGCGCTCCTCATTGACCGCACCACGAAGCGCCGGATGCTCGTGCTCGGTCAGGAGGAGGACCCCATCGTGGTGCTCGAACCCGTCCCCCCTGCAGAGGCCGTCACGGCGCCGTGGTCGTCGCGCACGGTGACGCTCGACCTCGACGCGCTGGCCCTCACGCCCGCGTCGCCGAAGGTGGTTGCGCTCGCCGAGGGGCAGACGCTCGCTCCCCTGCTCGCGCAGCTCGCGTCGGCGCTCGAGCCCACCACCGCGCTCCTCTCGCAGCCCACGGCGGGCGGACGTCTCGTGATCCGCCACGAAGAGGTTCGCTTCGGCACGCGCGACCTGCCGCTCGACGGCACCGTGAAGGCCATCCCGTACGCGGTGCAGGCCAACGGGCTCACCGTGGCGGCCGTGGGGCTCACGCAGGGGGAGGGCGCGGCGATGCTCTTCGCGTGCGAAGACGCCTTCGTGGAGAAGGGCGCGGTGACGGGCAACCTCACCCCCGACGCGTACCTCCCGCTCGCCACCTACGAGATCCTCCGCCGCGTGGTGGAGCACCGCACCGCGGGGTGAACTCGCTCGACGAGCGCGCAGACCCATCGACGGCGCGTGGATGAGTTGTGACGGCTCGCAGGTTGTCGACGCGCATGGCCCCCGACGCCTCCTTCCCCGCCATCGCTCGCGCCGTGGCGCACGGTGTCCAGAGTGCGGACTCGCGCCAACAACCGCAACTGTACGTACCTCCCCGTGGCTTGATCGACGCAGTACAACAGGGTCACCGCGGCGACGACGCCGCACGCCGCCGCCCGGGAGCGACGGCGCAACCCAACACGGAGATGTGCATGAAGAAGGGATCGGATCGCTGGCTCTGGCGGCTGCTCGGCGGGGCAGCGGCGGTGATGGTGGGGTGCAGCGACGCGGCGAGCGCCGACGGGTTTCGCAGCGGCTGCACGGCGAACGCTCAGTGCGACACGGGGCGCTGCCAGACCGGCGGCGACTTCCCCGGTGGCCTCTGCACCCGTGCGTGTACCAGCAGCGCGGGCTGTCCGACGGGCTGGAGCTGCATCTCCAACAGCGGCGGCGTGTGCATGCAAAACTGCTCCACCGCCAGCGACTGCGCGACGCTGAACGCTTCGTACACCTGCAACGAAGAGAGCCTGGAGGGGTCGTCCGGCGGTCGCGCGAGGGTCTGCAAGGGCCGCTGAGGCGGTTCAGCGACCGGTCGTTCGCAGGCTGCGCGCGTACTGCGAGGGCGACACCCCCACCAGCGCCTTGAAATCGCGCGCGAAGTGGGCCTGATCGGCGTACCCGAGCGCCGCCGCGATCTCCGCCAGCGACCCGCCCCCCGCCTCCAGCGCGTCCAACGCCTCGTGCAGCCGGTAGCGCTGGATCATCCATTTCGGCGCGATGCCCACCGCGTCGCGAAACAGCCGCTGGAGCTCGCGGACGTGCAGCCCCGAGCGCGCGCAGAGCGATTCGACCGACGTCACGCTGCGGTCATGGGCCGCCGCGTCGACCAGCGCGCGCAGCAGCGACGCGTCGCTCGAAGGCGGCGGCAGCACCTCGAGGAAGAAGGCCGTCGCCGCCGCCACGCGCTGCTCATCCGTGCTGCACCCGCCGAGCGCCTGACGGTAGCGCCGCGCCGACGTGACCCCGAGGACGTCGGCGAGGTCGAGCACCTTGTCGGTGAGCGACGCCATCGGCACGCGCAGCAGCGGTCGAAACGCGCCGGGGAGAAACTTCGCCCCAAACACCGCCCCTTCGCCCTCCAACACCCGCGTGAACCGACCGCGCATCACCCCCATCACCCGCACGCGCTCCCCTTCGGCGACCACGTGGACGCACGGGTGCGGCAGCGTCCGGGCCTCGTGGCGATCGCCCGGCGCCAGCCGCCACGCCACCGACCACCAGTGCTCGATGGAGGCGTCGAGGGGCGCCTCTACACGGTACTGCGCGTGGGCGATGTCGGGGCGCGAGGCGGGGTCGTGGGGGCCGCGGATCACGCCGCGCGGCGCGGTGGGGACGGGCGGTGCCATCGGGTGCTCCTTCGTGAGGGCGCAGGGGTGTAGCACCGCGCGGGCGGCGGGTGACAGACGGTCGTCGCCTGGGGTATCGCTCTGCCCGTGACCACCCGCACCTGGACGCGCACCAACGAGGCGGGCGACACCGCGACCCTCACGCTCGACGCGGTGGGGGCAGCGATGTCGGTGCGCCGCATCGACGGCCGACGCGAGGCGTGGACGGCCAGCCACGAGGAATTCGAAGCCGAGTGGATCGCGTGGCTCCCGCCCGCCTTCGACGACGTCGCCGACGAGATCCGCGAGGCCCTCGACGCGGCGTACGCGGGTGCCATGCGCGACGACGACGAGATCCCGTAGGGCTGCTTCCCTCGCGGCGGCCCCTTGTGCTTCACTCGTGGCCGCAATGCCGCTGTGGCTCCCCGAGGTGTACCGCGACCCGCGCTTCCTCTGGGTCGCCGTCGGCGCGACGCTCGTGAGCATGGCGGCCTTCGCGCTCTTCGCCGCGCCCCTCACGCTCCTCGCGTGGCTCGACCCGCCCTCGCTGCGACGCTACCGCATCCAGCGCGACGGCCCCGCCCGCGAGCAGAAGCTCGTCGCCCCCGCCATCGGCCGCTGGCTGGTGAACAACCTCACCATGCTCGCGGTGGCCGTGGTGTCGTGGCCGCTCCTCGCGGGCTCGAGCCTCCACCTCGGCGACGCACCGCCGTGGTGGCTCGCGGCGTGCGAGGTGACGCTCTTCGTGTACCTCGACGACTTCCTCTTCTACTGGATGCACCGGGCGATGCACACGGCCTGGCTCTTCCGCCACGTCCACGCGGTGCACCATCGCATCCGCACGCCCTGGGCGGTGACGGGCCACTACTCGCACCCGCTGGAGTACGTCGCGACGGGCACCCTCGCGCTGCTGGGCCCGGCGCTCCTCGGGGTCCACGTCTTCACGCTGTGGGCGTGGGTGGTGGTGCGGCAGTGGGAGGCCGCCGAGGGGCACTGCGGCTACGACTTCCCGTGGTCGCCGACGCACTGGCTCCCCGGCGGCGACGGCGCGCGCCACCACGACGCCCACCACGCGAAGGTCAACGGCAATTTCGCCGGCTTCCTCGCCCACGTCGACGGCTGGTTTGGCACCTACGCGAAGGGATACACCCCGTGGCGATCGACCCCGCGCGAACCGTCGTAGTCGCCAACCCCGCGGCCCGCGGCGGCGGGGTCGCCCGTCGCTGGGACGCGCTCACCGCGTCCGTCACGCGTGCGC
Organism: Polyangiales bacterium; assembly: GCA_044375895.1. Classification (GTDB taxonomy): domain Bacteria; phylum Myxococcota_A; class Polyangia; order Polyangiales; genus CAISKJ01. The sequence continues at coordinate 12,964 of JBILLV010000146.1, forward strand.
TCGGGCCGGTTCGCTTTCAACGCACCGAGCGACCGGGGCACGCGGGCGAGCTGGCGCAGCGGGCGGTGGACGAGGGGGCGACGACGGTGCTCTCCCTCGGCGGCGACGGCACCCACCACGAGGTGGTGCAGGGGCTGATGCGCGCCGGGTCGCGCGAGGTTGCGCTCGGCGTGCTGCCCGTGGGGACGGGCGGCGACCTCCGACGCTCGCTGCGCGCGACGAGCTTCGACGCGATGCTCGCGGCCCTGCCGACGTGGGAGGCGCGGGCGGTCGACGTGGGGCGAGCGGAGTGCGTCACGGACGCCGGGGAGCCGACGGCGCGGTGGTTCATCAACGTCGCGTCGTGCGGGATGGGCGGGAGCATCGACCGGGCCGTGAACGCATCAGGAAAGGCCATCGGCGCGCTGTCGTTTCTGGTGGCGACGCTGCTGGCGCTGGGGAGCTTCGCGCCGCCACGGGTGCGGGTGTACGCCGACGGCGAGGCGCTGGGCGAGCGCGAGGTGACGCTGGTGGCGGTGTGCAACGGGCGCTACGCGGGCGGCGGGATGTGCTTCGCGCCGGAGGCCGCGCTCGATGACGGCTGGCTCGACGTGGTGCTCATCGAGCACGCGTCGGCGTGGCGCTCGCTGCCCGACCTGCGGCACCTGTACGCCGGCACGCTGGCGCGCTCAGCCCGGGTGACGACGCGCCGCGCGAAGGAGGTGCGGGTGGAGGTGGTCGCCGGGGAGGCGCTGATCGATCTGGACGGCGAGTCACCGGGGAGAGCGCCGGTGACGTGGCGGGTGGAGCCGCGGGCGCTGCGGCTGCTGGGGTGACGGACGGATCGCGTCAGCCGCCGGCCTTCGCGCGCGCCCGCTTCGAGAGCGTGTGGTAGAGCGCGTCGTAGAGCAGCCGCGAGCCCTCGACGATGGCGTGGTCGTCGCTGCACACCTCGGGGAAGCTCACCGTGATCATCCGCAGCCCCGCGGCCTCGGGGGCCTCTTCGCCGCCGCCCGCGCCCCGGTCGGCGTCGTGGACGATCTTCCCCATCGCGACGAGGGCGGCGTCGTCGGCGCAGCGCTCCTCGACGAGCGCTTCGAAGGCCGTCTGGCCGCGCGCGTTCACCTTCGGGTAGCGGGCGCCCGTCGCGTGGAAGCCGATCGCTCCCTCCCGCTCCTCCAGCGCGCGCACCTCCGCCTCGTCGACGAAGCGGAAGGTCGCCTCCGGGTCGAGGAAGCGCCGCACCAGCCACGCGGTCGCGGCGCGCGCGATCCGCAACTTCTTCGTCGTCACCCACAGCATCGTGGGGCGACGGTACCACCGCCCTCGCCGCTTCGTCGCCGCCGTTGTTGCGCCGCGCCGATCGCTTCGCCTACCATCACGCCCCCCAAGGGAGGCATCGGCCACTCGCATGATCGACACACGCGCGCCGCGAGCCGTCTTCACGCTGGAGCCAGGCGCCCGCGCGCCGGAGCACGTCGAGGTGGTCTCCTTCCGCGGTCGTGAGGCCGTCTCCAAGCTCTTCGCGTGGGACGTGCTCGCCCACGAGCCCATCGAGCTCGCCGACACCCTGGAGGCCGACACCCTCGGCCAGCCCGCGCGGCTCGTCGTCCACGGCCTGGAGTCCGTCCGTTGTGTGCGCGGCATCACCCAGGCGATCACCCTCACCAACCACCACCACCGCGCCGACCGCGTCTTCTACCGCCTGCGCATCGCGCCCCGCCTCTGGACGCTCACCCGCACGCGCAACACCCGCATCTTCCAGGAGAAGACCGTCGAGGAGGTGATCGACGCCGTCCTCGCCGCGCACCGCATCGCCCACCGCTGGGAGCTTCAGCGCCGGTACGCCCCGCGCGCGTACTGCGTCCAGTACGACGAGAGCGACCTCCACTTCGTGCGACGCCTCCTCGCCGAGGAGGGGATGTTCTTCTTCTTCGCGACCCCTTCGCCCGAGGCCGCGCTCGACGTCGAAGAGGAGGTGGTGTTCGCCGACAGCCCGTGGAGCTACCCCGCGATCTCGGGCGACGTGGTGCTCCCCTTCCGCGACCCCGACCGCGAGCAGGCCGACCGGGAGTTTGTCGCGTCGTTCGGGCTGCGGGGGCGGCTGCGCGAGGGCAAGGTGCGGCTGCGCGAGTACGACTTCCGCACGCCGGGGCGCATGATCGAGGCCGAGGTGCAGGCCCAGCAGTCGCCCGCCGCGCTCGACCTGGAGCGCGAGGGGCGCGTGTACGACCACCACATGGAGTTCGAGGTCGACGACGTGGGGGCCGTCGCCGCCCGCACCCAGTTGGAGCAGTACCGCGTCGGGCGTGTCACGGGTCACGGGACGAGCCGCAGCCCGAGGCTCGTCGCGGGGCGGTGGTTCTCGCTGGAGGAGGCCGCCGTCGCCGCGCATGACCAGCGCTACGTCCTCGCTCGCGTCGAGCACCGCGGGGAGAACCCCTCCGCCGAAGGGGCCGCGGCGGTCGCCGAGCGCCCCGTCGTGTACGAGAACGAGTTCTGGTGCGCGCCCGCGAGCGTGCCGCTGCGCCCCAACGCCATCCGCAACCGTCTCAAGCAGGTGATGGAGACGGCCACCGTGGTGGGCCCCCCGGGCGAGGAGATCCACACCGACCCCTACGGCCGCATCAAGGTGCAGTTCCACTGGGACCTCGACGGTCGCAACGACGAGCACAGCTCCTGCTGGATTCGCCCGATGCAGAACTGGTCGGGGGCGAGCTGGGGCTTCCAGTTCATCCCGCGCATCGGGATGGAGGTGATCGTGGTGTTCGTCGGCGGCGACGTCGACCGCCCGATGGTCATCGGCGCGGCGTACAACGGCGGCAACGTGCCCCCCTTCGCGCTCCCGCAGGAGAAGAGCCGCAGCGGGATTCGCACGCGCAGCACCGTGCAGTCCGAGGGCTACAACGAGCTCAGCTTCGAAGACCTCGCGGGCCGCGAGCAGATCCGCGTCCGCGCCCAGCGCGACCTCGACGAGCACGTGCTCCACGACCACACCCGCGCCGTCGATCACGACCAGACCTTCACCGTCGGCGGCGACCAGCGTGAGTCCATTCGCGGCACGCAGAGCCTCCGCGTCGGCGCCGCCCGCACGGTGCAGGTGGGCGGCCTCGAAGACCACGCCGTCGCCGGGAGCCGCACGGTGCGCGTCGGGCTCCGCCAGCAGACCCTCGTCGGCGGCAGCGCCCGGATGGAGGTGCAGGGCGACCGGCAGGATCAGGTGGGCGGCACCTTCCGCACGCGCGTGGTGGGCAACCACAACACCGAGGTCGCGGGCAACCTCTCCGCGCGCGTCGACGGCGACCACCGCGTCGAGGTCGCCGGGCGCAGCGTCACGTCCGTCCACCACGACGCCCTCGTGTCGGTGCGCGGGAGCCACTCGGTCGTCGTCACGGGCGAGCACTCGGTGAGCGTCGCGGGCGCGTCGTCGTCGCGCGGCACCGGCGACGTGAGCGTGCAGACCACGAAGAAGCTCTCCCTCCAGGCCGACGAGGGCATCACCCTCACCTGCGGATCGAGCGTGGTGAAGATCACCCCCGACGAGGTGCAGGTGCTCTCGAAGAAGCTCACCTTCAAGGGCCTCGACGAGGTGTCGGTGCGCGGCGGGGGCGCGGCGCTGATGAAGCTCCACGGATCCTTCGAGGTCACCGCGAGCGACGTGCAGGTGAAGGGGCCGGGCGCGGCGCTCTCCCTCGGCGCGACGGCGACGCTCTCTGGGGCGCAGGTGTCCCTCAAAAACGGCGCGGGCGGCAGCACCTCCGACCGCACCCAGGACCCGACGAGCTCCGACACGCCGCGCGAGTGGGCCTTCACGCTCTACGAGCCCGCCGCCACCGCGGGCCACGACCCCGTCCCCCTCGCCAACGTGGCGGTGACCGCGACGGGCCACGGACCCGAAGCCTGGTCGGGCAGCACCGACGGCGGCGGCGTGCTGCGCCTCCCCGTGGTGTACCCGCGCTGCGTGATCCACGTGGTGGCGGGGCGCTACACCTTCGACCTCCAGGCAGGCGGGCTCGCGGCGCCGCAGAGCCCCGAGCAGGCGGCGCGCGAGCGGCTCTACAACCTCGGCCACGGCCCGGGCGACGTCGACGGGTGGAGCGCCGACAGCCTGCGCAGCGCGGTGGGGAGCTACCAGGCGGCCGCTGGCGAGACCGTCTCGGGCCTCCTCCTCGACGACACCCTCTCCTCCCTGCGCGACCGCCACGGGTAAACGACGCGATGACCGAAGAGCACGACCCCCCAGAGTTTGCCTATCCCACGCAGCCGCGCATCGCCGACCCGGCGCTCAACGTGTGGCGCGCCCACGCCAACGATCCGAGGCGCCTCATCCACCGGGTGAACTACGAGCTCTACGGCAAGCCCGCGCCCGGCGCCGCGCCCGACGACCGCCCGCTCCCTGGCTTCGGCTTCGAGTGCGGCTGCTGCGACCCCGACCACGACATCAACGAGGCGCCTCTTTCGCAGCGCATCGGCGACAGCTTCGAAGTGTTCACCGACTGGCGCATGGTGCTCGGGGTGGTGGGCGTCGGGCTCCTCGCCGCGGGCCTCGGCGCGGCGGCGGGTGCAGGGGGCGGCGCGGTGGCGGAGGCCGCCGGGGTCGATGGCTTCGCGGGGGCCGGGGCGGGCGGATTCGTCATGGGGGTGGTGGGCGCTCTCCTCGGCGGCGCCATCGGCTCGGCGGGCGGTGACACCGGCGCTCTGGCGGGCCTGGCGGGACTCGGGATCTTCAGCGCGGTGACGGGCGCCATCGGCGGGGCGACGGGCAACCCCGCGTCGGGCGCGCTCGCCGGGGCCATCGCGGGCGGGATCATCGGGATCGGCGGCGGGATGGCGGGCTACTCGATCTTGAAGCAGGAGGCCACCAAGGCCCTCGCCCGCATCGTGCCGAGCTGGACGTCCGCGCTCAACCCGAAGCGCACCACGGAGAACCGCGCGATGGCCAACTTCCGCTTCACGCCCCTCGCCGACGAGGTGGAGCGTGAGGTGGAGGGCGAGCTCACGCAGAGCTTCCAGACGTGGACGGACGTCCCTGTCTACCAGTACCACCAGTACTTCGACTGGAACTTCTACGTGAAGCCCTACGAGGGCTACCAGCACACCGCGAGCTGGGCGAGCGTCCACGCGCTCCCGGGCACCGAGGGGGCCACCGCCGCGCCCGACGTCCCGGAGATGGAGTGCGAGTGGGACACCGGGGCCTTCAGCGGCCCCATCGGCAACGCCTCGACGCGCGCCCACGACCCGCCGGGCGCCGGGCCCGAGAGCAACGCGGCGATGTTTCGCGACCTCGACCTCGCGTGGCCCATGCGCGGGCAGCCCGTGTGGATGGCGGGCCGGTGGGTGTTCGACTGCGGCCACGGCCACCCCCTCCGCGGCGCCGACGGGCGGCTGCTGGCGGAGTCGACGCCGGGCCACGTGCAGTCGCAGCGCATGCGCCTCGAGCTCCACCCCATGAAGGCCGTCGCCTCGGCGCGATTCGAAGCCGTTCGCTTCACCGAGAACCAGGATTTCTACGTCCCCGGCGTGCGCTTCATGTTCTTCGCCAGCCGCTTCGGGGGCTACTACCGGTTCAACGGGATTCACCAGAAGGACTACGAGTTCATCGTCGACCTGCCGACGCACCCTGACGCCGCGGTGATGCGCTGGGACGTCGAAGATCACCCATCGCTCCCCGACTGCAAGATCCTCGTGGGCACCTCGTCGACGTCGCACCGCACCCTCGCGCCGGGTCAGAACACCCCCGTCGCGGGCCGCTCGACGCGCCTCCTCATGCGCTTCGACACCGCCCCCTACGAGGCCACGATGCGCGGGAAGAAGGCCACCATCCGCCCGCGCGTGCGCCCCATCCCCATCACCGGCACGACGTGGGTGAACAACCAGGTGAAGGTCACCATCCCGCTGAGCGAGGCGAGCGCCGAGGACGACGCCTACGGGGTGATCGTGGAGTTCGGCTGGCTCGACGACCGCGACCTCAACCTCGCGAAGTCCGTGAAGCGCTTCACCGTCACCTTCCGCAGCGTGGAGAAGCTCGACAACTACTCGCACAACATCGCGGGCGGCATCCCCCTCTCGCTGGAGGGGAGCTGCGAGGAGTGGCGCGTCCGCTTCGGCGTCAACGGCCGCTGGGCCCAGTCGCCCGAGACCGAGCTCAACGCGGGCGGGCGACTCTCGCTGGGGGACAAGCAGTTTACCGTGCACCTGCGCGCCGACCCGGAGGCCCCCGACCAGCTCAGCGTGTGCTGCCACGGCACCGAGCACGACGAGGTGGAGGACATCTTCCGTGAGACGCCCGACCGCCGCAGCGCGAAGGTCGACGACGTCACCCTCACCCACGAGGACATCTTCCACTGCACCGACAACGACAAGCGGCGGCAGATCACGCGGGCGCTCTACGGCATCCAGTGGCACTCGCTCGCCAACACCTCCGACCCCCTCGGCCGGCTGGGCGATCCCGTGCTCGCGCGGCAGGTGCAGTCGCAGCCGGTTCACCAGCAAGCCATCGCCGTCGTCGAAGACCACCGCCTCGCGGAGACGGTCGAAGACAAGCAGAAGCGCGTGGACTACATCCTCCACTACGACATCGAAGTGGCCGAGCAGTCCATCCCCGGGAGGCGGCCGTGACGGCCCGCGCGTCGTGGGCGAAGCTCCTCGCGCTCCTGCTCCCGGCGGTCCGCTGCGCGGCGTGCCAGACACCTCCCGGCGACCCCTTCGACACGCACGGTGTGCCCTTCACGGGCGCGGCCACGGCGGCCGAGGTCCGCGCCGCGCACCTGCTCAGCGCGGGGAGCCTGGCCGTCGCGCTCGTCCCCTGCGGCGAGTCGCGCTTCGTCGGCTACTACGGCGCCTCCGGCCTCGGCGGCTACAGCGGGACCTCGCCCACCGTCCACCGCATCGACTTCCGCGCGCGCGCCGAGCCCGCCGTCGGGACGCTCCGTGTCCGCGTGACCTCGCCCGATGGCGTCACGGCCCACGACCAGTCCATCCCCATCACGGCAACCGACACCGCGGGGCAGACCTTCGACGTGCGCGTCCAGGCCGGCCGCGTCGCCCCCGCGGGCGCGTGGATCGTCGAGTTGCACGCCGAGGGGGCGTGCCGTGCGATCCGCTTGACGCTCTCGATGCACTCTGCCCCCATCTCCGGCCCGTGACGTGAATCGGTGACGCGATGTTTGCGATGATCCAGGTGGCCCCGACCCAGTGGGCCCGCTTCGAATTCGGGCGCGAGCTCGACCCCCCGCTCACCGACGAGGCCCGCCTCCGCCGCCTCGTCCACGACCCCCTCCGCCGCGGCGACGAGCTGTGGGATGTGCGGGTGCACCTCGCGTGGCCCATCCTCACGAGCTTCCTCGACGAGTTTCGCTACGACCCCGGCGCGCTCCAGGCGACGCTGCGGTGCCTCGGCGAGCTCGCGTGGGACGAGCCCGCCCCCGCCGTCAACGCCTTCGCGACGCACGAGCACCCGGGCGTCCGCGCCGCCGCGATCGAGGCCCTCGGTCGCCTCGCGAGCTTCGCGACGATGCCCTCGGTGGCCAACGCGCTCGTCGACCCGCAGCCCGACGTCCGGCGCGCGGCCGCCATCGCCGCGGGCAAGTTCGGCGTCCCCGCGCTCGTCATCGCCGCCGCGCAGGCCGTCCGTGACGAGCCCGCCCTCCACGGGTACGTGCACGAGGGCGTCGAGCGCACGAAGGCGCAGGTGGACGCGGGCTCCGAGCGGGTGGTGCGCGCGCTCATCGAGACGAGCCAGTGGCGCGACCTCCACGGCTGGATCGGCGTCCACCGCCGCGCCCTCCTCGACCTCTCGCGCGCAGCGCGCCCGAGCGACCGGGCGCGCGCGCGGATGAAGGCGATCCTGCTGATCCACCGTGTGCGCAAGGTGGGCCCCGAGGCGGCGCCGTACCTCGCCGACGACACCCTCGACGCGGAGACGCACCTGGAGCTCATCGTGGGCCTCGGGCGGAGCCGCGTGCCGCACGGCGTCGCCCCGATGCTCCCCTTCCTCCGCCACGACGACGAGAGGCTCCAGCACGCCGCGGTGGTGGCCCTCGGGCGCATCGGCCAGCCCTACCCCTGGCGCCACCTCCTGGCCCAGTGGGACGCGCGGCGGGGACGTCTCCGTGACTGGATCCGCGTCGCGCTGCGGCGCATCAGCTCGGTCGAGGGCGCGCCGGCAGTGACCGCGGTGCTCGCGGAGGGCGGCGGGTTCGCGCCGGGGAGCGCGGTGTTCATCGACGATGCGGGCGCGGTGTCGGAGCAGTTGCCGGGGCCGTGGTTGGAGGCCCAGCTCGCGTCGACGAGCGCAGCGGCGCGTCGCGACGCGGCGGCGCTGCTGGGGGCCTTCGCGGGCCCGGAGGCGCTCGCGACGCTGCGGGCCAGCCGGGCGCGCGAGGGCGACGCGGAGACGAGCGCGGCGCTCGACGCGGGCATCGCGCGGCTCCAGGGGGAGGGCGTGGTGGCGCGTCGGTTTACGCCGTGGCCGGCGGTGCCATGACCGTCTCCGTCACCGCTCCTCCCGCTCGACCTCCCGCGTTGATTTTTTCTCCACGTGGCCGCTACGCGAGCACCAAAGGCACGTCGTAGTCCGCCCGCTGACCGCGGAGGGCGGCGTCGGCGTGCCGCGCCTTCGTCTGCTGCCACCACGCCAGGAGCGCCTTCGCGCGCGCGGCGTCGTCGCCCGCCATGCGCCCGACCGCGAGCCGGGCGAGGCCCGCGTTGCGCAGGAGGCCAGCGAACCTCTCTCGATGACATAACCAGTGAGCTGCATCACGCCTCCGCCCCTGTCGTTCCTCGAGGCCTCACGAGGGAAGAAATTCCGTGTGTCCTGGCCAGGGGGACAGGCGCAACGGGCGCGCGAAGGTTCCGCAGGGGTGTACGGAGAGGTATCATCCCCAGCCGATGACCTGCTTCGACGACTGGATGAGGCGTCCGGCGCTCCGCGCGCTCGGCGCGGTGTGCATTGTCTTCGGCGTCGCTTGCGAGGACGCACCACCCACCGTCCCCCAGGACGCCACCCCGGCCGACGTCTCCCCCGATCGATCGGACGCCGCGAAGGACGCGCCCGTGATGGCCGACGGCGATGACATCGGCGACCGCCTCCTCTGCGAAGCAAGCTGCGCGCGCCAGGAGCGGCCCCTCTGCGCCCTCTTCGACCGCGACCGCTGCATCCGTGACTGCGTCTCCCAGGTGGCGATGCGCTCCGCGCGCTGCCGCCCGCAGGTGGAACTCTGGCTGCGCTGCCGCGCGAGCGGCGCGTCGTTCGTGTGCGATGACCGCGGCGAGCCCACCACGACCGACTGCGCCGACCCGACCGCTGACCTCGCCCGCTGCGTGGGCGGTGACGTCGACGCGGGTGACGGCAGCGTCGACGCGATCGAGGCGGGCGACGCGCCGCTCGATGTGGCCCCCGACGCGCCGCTGGACGCGCCCGACGACCTCCCCCCCGACGCGCCCGACGTGCCCGACGCGCCCGACGCGCCCGACCCGCCCGACGTGCCCGACGACCTCCCGCCCGACGACCTCGGGATGGACGCCCCGGGCGACTCCCCTGACGCCGATGCGCCTGAAGACGCCGTGGACGCCGCGGTCGACGCGCCGGTCGACCTCGGCGACGCGACGGACGTGGCCCCTTCGCCCGACGCGCTCGACGCGGCGCCGGACGTCCCCGCGACGCCTGCGTGCGCCGCCCCCGTGGCGACCCTCACGGTGCCTGGCCCCGAGGTGGCGCGCGAGTCGACCACGCTCGGCGCGAGCACGCTCAACGGCTCGATGTGCCGCCCCGACACCGACGGCCCCGAGCAGGTGTACCGCT
>JBILLV010000147.1:0-22716 GCA_044375895.1 Polyangiales bacterium
TCGACGCGCGGGCCGCGGAGGAAGAAGGTGGTCGCGTCGCTGGCCGTGACGCCGCCGCGCGAGGCGGTGAGGGCGACGCGGTTGTTGCCCGGGGTCACCACCAGCGTCTGCTCGACGCGCCCCTCGTTGACCGGGACCTCGTAGGAGAGGCCGTTGAGCGTGAGGAGGGCGGTGCGGGCGCGCGGGTCGGAGACCGTGGCGGCGAAGTGCGTGGTGAGGTCGGCGTCGAGCACGCCCGCCTGCGGGTCTTCGATGTGGACGGTGAGGGGGGCAGCGGGGACGGTCTGCGCGGCAGCGGGGAGCTGCGCGAGGAGGCCGGCCGCGACGAGTCCACGGAGCGTCGGGGGCATGGTGAGAGTGTGCGACAGTCGGACGGGGAGGGTGTTCCCGAAAGGGGCTACAGGTCGACGCCGACGCCGAGGGACAGGTCGCCGACGAGGCGCGACGGGGGGAGGAAGGGCGTGCGGCGCGGGTCGGGGCCTTCGTCGAGGTCAGGGAAGGTCGTCACCGCGAGGCGCCCTTCGAGCGAGACGAACACCGGGCCCACCACCCGCGCGCGACCGTAGGCCGACGCGAAGAGGCCCATCCAGAGGCGGTCGCCGCGACGCGGTCGGCTGGGGTCGGGGACGATGGCGTGCGTGGCGCCGACCTCGAGTCCCGCGCAGACGCCGCCACGCAGCGTCGCGCCGCCCGACGCGAGGCAGGCCCCCGCGTTGCCGGCGGCGAGGCCGAGCACGGGGTCACCATCGCGGTGCTCCACCGCCACGACGGAGCGAAAGCCCAGGGTCGCCTGGAGCCATCGCCAGCGGGCCGTACGCACTTGGAGGCCCCATTGGGGGGCGACGGATTGGAAGCCGAAGGCCACGCCCCCCAGCAACGTCAGCGAGGCTGGGACGGCAGGCGCGGGCGCGACGGCGGTCGGGCGCGGAGGCGGGGGCGAAGGGCGCTCGTCGTCGCGCCCCAGCGGCGCTGCAGCGGGCGGCGGAGGGGCCGCGGGGGCGGCGGGCTCGGGGCACGCGGGGCACGCGGCAGGAGCGGGCTCGGGGGCGTCGGCGTCGACCGCGAGGGTGAGGGCGACGCCCACCGCGTCGGCGAGGGCGTCGCAGCGCGCGGCCTGACGCTCGATGACCCGCACGGTGCGTCGGCCGGTGGGGGTGGCGGTGACGACGATCCAGGCGTTCCATCCCGAGGGGGTGGGGATGAAGTCGACGGCGAGCTCGCGCGGCGCGGCGTCGTCGATGGCGTCGCGGCCGAGGCGTCGCTGGAGGTCGTCGCGCACGCGAGCGAGCGTGGGGCAGCCCTCACGCGCCGGCACCACGAGGCGGACGTGCGAGGGAGAGTCGGCAGCCTGCGCGCGCACCACCGCAGGAGCGAACAGCGTGCACAGGGCGGCGACGAACGACGTTCGCACCGCGTGGTGATACCTCAAAACGTGCGGGGGACGGAGGGAGGGAAGGCGCTCGGGCCAATTTCATGAAGGCCCGACGGAGCGTCGGCCATACAACCGCAACCCCTCAGGAGAATTCACATGACCCGTCGCTCGTGGTGGCTCGCCGTTTCGTTCGTGATGCTGTTCGGCTGTAGCAAGGGATCGGGCGCGACGTGCCCGACCAGCAGCACGCTCACGTACGACAATTTCGGGAGGCAGTTTTTCGCGCGTTACTGCGATCAGTGTCACGGGACGGGCGGGCGGACCCAGCCGTCGATGAGCACGCTCGCGGCCATCCGCGCGAACTCCACGACGGTCGACGAGCAGGCCGCGGCGGGCGCGGACGCGGTGAACACGGCGATGCCCGAGGGGAGCCCGGCGCCCACCGAGGCCGAGCGTCGGCAGCTCGGCGAGTGGCTCGCCTGCGGCGCGCGCTGACCCGACCCGCGCGCTGCTACGGCCGGGTGAACAGCACCCGCGGCCGCACCCGCAGCGCCTTCCCATCGAGCGTCACGATCAACCGCGCCTCGCCCGGCACCGTCGGCGCGCGCAGCACCCTTCGGACGCGGCCCCCCGCTTCGACGGTCGCTCGATCCGCCCACGTCCCGACGCCCGTCATCGAGAGCCCGACGCACGTCGCGCCGACCACGCCGGGGTCGACGACCACCTCCGTCGTGGCCGCTCCGTCGGCGGGGAGTACGCGCCGCACGAGGGTCACCGCCGCGGGCTCGGCGATGGTCGTCACGGCGTCGGCGCGAACCTCCACGCCGGGCTGCACGAGCCCGCTCGGCCAGCGCACGGTGACGCGCGCGACGTCGCGATCCCCCAGGGCGACCTGGAGCGTCCGCGCGTGCTCGCCGCCGTGGGGTGCCTGACCGCTCACGACGTAGACCTGGGGCGGGGTCGCGCCGTCGATCGAGACGCGCGCGCCGGTCGCGTCCGGTGCGCTCACGGTGCCGCGCAAACGGACGAGCGCTTGACGGCCGCGCGGTCGCAGGCCGTTGACCAGCATCACCGGGCCGCCGAGGTCGAGCGCGAAGCACACCACCTCGCCGCGGGGCGACGACGGCCCGCACGCGAGCGATTTGGCGCGGAGTTGGAGGTCGACGACCGACGCGTCGGCCGCGGCGAAGGTGCCGTCGCGTCGGTTGAGGAAGAGGTCGGTGGGGCCCGTCGGCGGAGGGATGTTGGGGCCAGGCGTCTGCCCCTCGCGCAGCACGAGGAGGTCGCTCCAGCCGTCGAGGTCGGCGTCGAAGCTGTAGGAGCCCCAGGCGAAATCGTTGCCGATCCCGCCCACGCCCGCACGGTCGCCGGCGTCGCGCAGATCGCGCCCCCCCTGGTGCCAGAGGAGGAGCGAGTGGCTGTTGATGCCCGAGACGAACCAGTCGATGCGCCCGTCCCGGTCGAAGTCCAGCGGCGAGAGGCTCATCGGATCGACGCTCGCGAAGAGCGCCGTCAGCGGCTCGTCGCGGCGCGTCGTGAGGCCGCCCGGCTGGGTCCCCCAGGCGAACCACCCTTGCCGTTGGTCGAGCATCCCGAAGAGGTCGAGCGCCCCGTCCCCGTCGAGGTCGTCGTAGTACATCCCGAAGCCAAAGAAGTCGGGGCCGGTTCTGAACGCCGGATCGTAGGGCGTCGGCGGCGGCGCGAGCCCTTCGAAGCTGCCGTCCCCGCGGGCCACGAGGAGCCGGTGGGGCGCGCTCCGGGCATTGCGAAGCACGATGGAGAGGTCGGTGAGGCCGTCGAGGTTTACGTCCGTGGCGAGCACCTGCGCCGCGAACTCCTCCTCGGCCGCGGCGATCGTCAACGTCGGCCCGAAGTGACAGGTGCCATCGCCGCGGAACCACGCCACGTCGCTGTCCCCGAGGACGAGGTCGTCCAGGCCGTCGCGGTCGAGGTCGACGAAGGTGCCGACGCGGTAGTTTCTCGTCGTCGGGAGGCCGCTCACGATCGGCTCAAAGGCCCCACCGCCGCGCCCCACGTAGAGGTTGATCCGCGCCATTTTGCCCAACGTGACGACGTCGAGCGCGCCGTCGCCGTTGCAGTCACCGAGGGCCACGGCCTGGATCGCGGAGCGCTCCTTCTCGGGAAACACCGCGCGGTCGACGGCGAAGCGTCCCTCGGGCCGCGGGACGACCCGAACCCTCCCTGGGATTGGCAGGGGCGGCGCAGGCGGGACCGGCGGGCCGGCGTACAAGTCCGGGACGGTATCGCAGCCCGCTAGCGCGACCAGCAGACCCGCGGTCACGGAGTCCCTGCGGCAACGGCGACGCATGAACGGATGGTGCGGCGATTCCGCACCACGGGTCAAGCGCAGGATCGTCCGGGCTCTCTGGCAGCGTCCTCCCGGAGCTCGACCGCCGGCCCGCGACGGCTGGTATCCTCGCGCGCGACATGGGCGCCACCTTCCCCGAAGTGTTCAACCTCGCCGACTACTTCCTCTTCGACCGCATCGAGGAGGGCCTCGGCGACGTCATCGCCCTCCGCTTCGGCGACGCCGCGTGGACGTACGCCGACGTCGCCCGCCGCACCGCGGCCTTCGCGTCGCTCCTCGTCGCCCGCGGGGTGCGGGCCGAGGAGCGCGTGCTGATGATCCTCCCCGACGTGCCCCCGTACGCGTGGAGCTTCTTCGGCATCGTCAAGGCCGGCGCCGTGGTCGCGATGGGCAACCCCGACGCGCCCACCGGCGACCTGGAGTACCTCCTCGAATACACCCGCGCCTCCGTGGTAGTGACCGTTCCTCGCGTGGTGGAGGCCCTGCAGGTGGCGATGGAGCGGTCGCCGTGGCTGCGCGCCGTGCTCGTCACCGCCGACGCGAAGACGGGCGAGGACGCCGAGGCCGAGGTGAGCGTCCCCGCGCTCGGCGGCGAGGCCCGGGTGGAGTGCCTGGCGCGCGCGCTCGCGACCGTCGACGTGATCGCGCACCGCCCGCACCCGACGCGCCGCGACGACCTCGCCGTGTGGCTCTTCACCTCCGGGTCGACGGGCAAGCCCAAGGCCGCCGTCCACACGCACCGCGACTTCGCCTACAACACCGAGCACTACGCGCTCGCCACCGTGGGCTATCGGCGCGGGGACGTGTGCGTGAGCGTGCCGCGGCTCTTCTTCGGGTACGCCACGGGGACCAACCTCATGTTTCCGTTTCGCGTGGGGGCGACGGTGGGGATGTTCTCCGAGCGGCCGACGGTGGCTTCGCTGACGGACGCCATCGCGCGCTACCGACCGACCATCGTCACCAACGTCCCCACCATGATCGGCAAGCTGCTGGAGCACGACGCGTCGCAGCGGGCCGCGGGCCACAAAGGTCTCGACCTCAGCTCGGTGCGCTTCTGCCTGTCGGCGGGTGAGGCGCTGCCGCCGGCGCTCCTCGACCGATGGAACGAGCGCTTCGCCGTCGAGGTGTACGACGGCATCGGCTCGGCGGAGATGTTTCACATCTACGTGACCAACCGACCGGGCGACGTGAAGCCGGGCTCGCTCGGGCGCGTCGTGGAGGGCTACGAGGTGCGGGTGCTGCCGCGCGACGCGAAGGGCCCCGGCGCCGAGCCTGTGGCCGCCGACGAGGTGGGGACGCTCTGGGTCGCAGGGGACAGCGTCGCCCTCGGGTACTGGGGCGATCGCGACAAGAGCTGGGCGACGTTCCACGGGCGGTGGTGCTGCACGAGCGACCTGTTTCGCTTGGATGCGGAGGGGTACCTGTGGTTCGCGGGGCGGGCGGATGACCTGATCAAGGTGTCGGGGCTGTGGGTGTCGCCGCTGGAGGTGGAGGACTGTTTGTTGGTGCACCCCGCGGTCGCCGAGGTGTGCGTCGTCGGCTACGAGGACGAGGGGCTGATGAAGACCCGCGCCTACGTGGTGCTGCGCGAAGGGTACGAGGGGAGCGACGCGCTCGCGAAGGCGCTGCAAGACCACGCGCGGGGGCGGCTGTCGAAGCACAAGTACCCGCGGTCGGTGGTGTTCGACGCCGATCTCCCGCGCAACGATCGGGGGAAGATCGATCGGAAGGCGCTGCGCGCGCGGGGGTGATCCGCGGTATACGGGCGCTCTGCCCATGGATGAAGCCCGCGTCGACCTCGTGTTGCAGTACGTGCTCGCCAGCGCGGGGGAGATGCAGGGCGTCGCCCGCGAGGTGAGCGCCACCCAGATGGTGAAGCTCGCGTACCTCGGCGACGCCGCCCACGCCACCCGCCACGACGGCGCGACGTTCACGGGCGCCGCGTGGACGTTCTCGCAGCTCGGCCCGCACGACGCGGCGGTGGAGGCGCGGGTCGCCCCCGCCATCCGTCGCGTCGGGGCCACCGTGCGGGGCACCGTCGCCATGCTCGAAGACGACGACCTCGGCCACCTCCGCGCCGCCGAGCTCGCGCTCCCCGCCGTCGTCGCGCGGGTGATTCACCACGCGCTGCGAACCTATGCGCGCGACACCCACGGCCTGCTCGCGCACGTGTACGCCACGGCCCCGATGCGACGCGCGAAGCCTGGCGCGGCGATTGATTTCGCGCCTGTGGAGGTGGCCGCCGCGGTGGAGCCGGTCGCCACGCCCGCGCCGCTTACGCCCCGGCAGCGCCTCGCGATGTCCGCACGACGCGCGAAGGGGATGGCGGCGGCGGTGCGAGCGGCGGCGGTGTACGCGCCCCGCTACGACGCGGTGTTCGTCGCGGGGCAGGCAGCCCTCGACGCCACCGAGCGCCCGCTGATCGCGTGCAGCGGATCACTCACGATTGAAGACGCGGCGTGGGACGTCGCGGCGAGGCGGACGCGCGATGTACCCTGAGGATTCGATCCAGTCGATGGTGGCGCCGTGGTGGGTGGCCGAGCGCGGCGACCTCCTCGCGCGCGGACGCCTCGTGTACACGTACGCTCAGCACGCCGAGCCGCACCCGTTTCTGCTCACCGCGGAGGCGAAGAAGGAGCCCTCGGACCCGTCGCGCGTCCGCATGCGCCTGGAGCCGTTTCAGACCGACGACGCGCCCCGCGCCCCCGCGCCCCCGACCCCGGCGCTCCCCTTCGAAGCGGGCGAGGCGTGGAGCGTGCGGCGCGTGCGGCGGCGGGCCTGCGTGGTGCTGGGGGTGAGCGGCCCGGCGGTGCATCGGCCGGCGCGGACGGCGGCGCGGGGTGCGCACGGGAGCCCGGCGCTGCTGGTGGCGCCGTACTACGACGCCGCGGGCCTCGACGCGGGCTTCGTCGCGCGGGTGCGACGCGCGGAGTACCCCCACTGCGTGTGGGATCGGCTGCCGATGGAGGGGGAGCGGGAGGTGATCCTGCGGCTCGACCTGATGCAGCCGATGGGGAGAGACCCGCTGGGCTTCGACTGGACCGAGCACGCGCTGTCGCCCGCGGCGCTGGCCGTGGTGGACGCTTGGGTGGGGTGGAACCTCACGGGGGTGATGGCGGCGGGGGATCTGGGGGAGTTTCGGGAGCTGGTTCGCGGGGGATAGGCGCCCCGGCGCGTCGCGTGATCCCTCACCGCATCCTCGGCCCCTCGTCGAGCGTGCAGCGCTGCGGGAGGATGAGCCGCCCCGCCCACGCGCGCCCTTCGAAGCGCCCGCCCGCCGCCGCGCGCAGCACCACCGAGCGCACCCGCGTCCGACCGCGCTCGGCCTCTTCGTTCTCGGGCTCCTCGCGCGGCTCGCCGCCGCCGAAAGCCGCCACGCACGTCTCGCCGTTCGCCACGTGGAACACCGACTCCACCGCCCACTCGCCGCCCTCCACGAACCACCCCTCGCCGCGCGCCAGCGACACGTCGTACGCCACCCGCGCGTAGCCCTCGTGGGGCGCGTCGGGCGCGCAGGGGGCGTGCGACTCGCGCACCGTCGTCACCGCCTCGTCGGGCCGCGCGTCGAGCGGGATGAAGCGCATCGTATCGACCGGCGTGCGCATCCAGAGGCCCACGCGCCCGCCCATCGCGCCTACCGCCGCGCGGGTCGGGTCCTCGGCCAGCGCGTACGTGCGTGACGTGCGGAGGCTCCCCTGCGGCGACAGGTCGAGCAGCGTCACCACACCCACCGCGTCGCGCACCTCGTCGGCGCGAACCACCCACCCGTCGTCCAACGCGATCAAAGTGACCGTGTTGGGATACGGGCGGTGCAGCGCGAGCGGGGTGAGCACGCCGGGCATCGCGAAGGCGTAGTCGCAACCCGCGGGCGAGCAGCGTTCGAGCACGGCGGCGGGGCGCGTGGCGTGGGCCGCGCCGATCGCGTGAACCGGCCCCGCGCCGGGCCAGCGGACCATCGCGGCGGCGTCGAGCGTCGAGCCTTCCCAGCGGAGGTTGATGGCGTCGCCCGCGGTGGTCGCCCGAATGGCGTAGCCCGTGTAGGCCGCGCCGTGATCGAGCTCGGGGCCGTCGGTGTTGGCGCCGCCCGGCGTGCAGCGGATCCAGGGGCGGGCGCCGCGCGGCGGGGCGGCAGGCGTCACCTCCGCGCGGACGAGCAGCGGCGGCGCCGAACGGGTCGCGGTGGAGAGCGTGAGGTTGGCCCCGAAGCGGCACCACGGCCCCGCGCAGAAGACGTCCGTGTCGAGCGCGAGCGCATGGCCGCGCGCGTCGCCAACCACCGGCGAAGGGAGCGGACGAAACGGTCGGCCCCGCTCGCTCACCGCGAGGAGCGAGGCGTCGGGGCCGACGACGAAGGCGGTTCCTTCGGCGGTGAAGACGCCGCGGACGGAGCCTGCGGGAATGCCGAGCCGCCGCCAGGTGTAGCCCGCCCCCTGCGGCTCACCGCGGACGAGGGCGCGGAGGCGGTCGGTGGTGCGGTCGACGTCCCATGCGACGATGGCGCGGCCGTCGAAGGTGGCGGTGCGGGCGGAGCCCGGGTTGAGCGGGAGGTCGAGGCGCACGAAGGCCCCGTCGCGGAGGAGCACAGCCTCGGTGCTGTCACCGCTGGTGGCCTCGGCGTCGAGGATGAGCGCCACGCCGTCGCGCATCGCCACCGGGTAGGCTGCGAAGGGGGCGCGGTGCTCCGTGGTGACGCCCGCGTCGTCGTAGGCGCACACCGTCCGCGGGTCGCCGACGGTGCGCTGCACGCAGGGAGCGGCCAGCACCCAGCGCCGCGAGCGCGCGTCGAAGGCGAAGCGGCCCATGGGCTCGGCGCGGAGCTCGTCGCGGAGCGTCGTCCACGCGGTGGCCCCGTCGCGCAACGCGAAGGCCGCCACCGCCCAGCCGCCGTGGCGACACACCGCGCGGAGCCCCTCGGCGACGCGGACGAGCGTGCAGTCCTCACCGGGCGCCGCCACGCGCGAACGCTCAGCGCCCGTGCGCGGGTCGACGGTCACCACGTCGGAGCCGCGGGCCACGGAGACCGTTCCGTTGGGGTTGGCGACGAGCTGGGTGGCGCGGAGGGGGATCGCCGGGGCGCCTTCATTGACGTGCGCGAGGGCCGCGGTGGTGCGGGGGTCGAGGGCGTTGCGCTCGCGGGGCGTTCGGGCGTCGGCGACGGGGGAGAGCGCGCCGTCGCGCCAGCGGAGGATGGCGTCGGTGGTGCGGACGAAGACGTCGTCGCCGTCGACATCGACCGAGAGCGCGACGCCGGTCGGGAGGGCGACGGGCTCGAAGTGAGCGCCGCCGTCGCGCGAGACCCGGAGGGCGCCGGGCTCCACCACGGCGAGGGCCTCGCTGGGCGTCACGAAGGCGCCGCTCACGACGCGTTCGAGCGGGAGGCGGCGGGGGGCAGAGGTCGCGTCGGAGGCCCACGCGCCGCGCTGCGTGTCGACGACGAAGAGCGTGCCGTTGGAGCGCGGCTGGAGGAAGGCCACCCCCTCCCCCACAAGCGCGGCGGCGCGGCCCTCGATGGCGCCCGTCACCGCGAGGGGGCCGGTGAAGGTCGGGGCGCGGTAGAGGGTTCCGTCCTCGGCGGCGAAGAGCCAGAGGTTGTCGGCGGCGCGGGCCACGGCGACGAGGGGAGAGGCGGGCCACGGGGGCGCGGCGACGCGGTCGCCCTCGACGCGGACGGCCCCGCGGAGGAGGCGCTCGGCGTCGACGCGGATCGCGAGCCCGTCGGGGGGCTGCGCGCTCCAGGCGATGCGCGACGCGGCGGGGCGGGCGGCGCGGTGGCGACGGCGGCACGCGGGGTGGGCGACGAGCGCGAGGGCGCAGAGGGTGAGCGAGGCGCGGAGGGGACGCACGGCGGCGCCGCGAGGATAGGCGATGGTGCCCGGTGGTGACGACGGGTTTGCGACCGCGATCGGCGGGGGGGCGCTCGTCCCCGATTGCATCGCCCCGCGCACCCTGTACCGTAGCGGCCACGGAGCAGGAGACGACGATGCGACGGTTCGAGTTCATCGAGGGGTCGAGTTCGAAGTTCTGGGAAGCCGACGTGAGCGCGAGCAGCTTCGTGGTGACGTACGGGCGCGTCGGGTCGGCGGGTCAGCGCAAGGAGAAGGCCTTCGCCAGCGCCGACCTCGCCCAGCGCGAGATGGACCGCAAGGTGGCCGAGAAGCTCCGCGAGGGCTACGTCGAGATCGTCGTCGCGGGGAGCGCCCCGAAGGCCGCCCCGAAGCCCGCGCTGCCGCCCCGGGTGCGCGTGCGCAAGCCCACCGCCGCCGCCGTCGCCGAGGCCGCCGACGCGCTCGCCGCGCTCGAAGCCGAGCTCGGCGCGCGGAGCTGGCGCGTCGCCCACCAGGCCCGCCTCGCGGCCCGCGCGCTCGATCGCATGGCCGGCGCCGACCCGCGCGACCACAGCGCCCTCGCGACGGTGTTCGACGCGCTGATGGGGACGGTGATCGCGGGGCGGGGCGAGCGTCGGCTGCCGCTGCGTCTGGCGCTCCTGCTGCTCTCGCGCTGCCACGCGGACGTGTACCACCGCGCGGTGAACGGCTGGCGCGCGGTGGCCGACGGGAGCCCCGCAGCGGCGGGCGTGCGGGCGCTGTGTGTCGTGCACGATGCGCTCGACGACCGCGAGCTGTCGCTGCGTGCGGCGCTGCTGCTCGGCGATCGGCCCGACGCGGGCGGCGGCCCCGAGGCGGCGTGGGCGCGGCGCTGGGACGCCATCCGCAGCCCCATCGAGCTGCGCGCGCAGGAGCGCGGCGCGACGCTGAAGGCGATGCTCGCGGGCGTGGCGGTGGCGGGCGACGCGCACCTCGCGCAGCGCGTGGCGCGGATGAGCGCGTAGGCGACCAGTCAGAGGTCGAAGCGGTAGCCCGCGAGGACGGCGAGCGTGTGGGCAGGGCTGCGCTCACCGCGCGCCGTTCGCGTTCTGTGATGGGGGTGTGGTGGCGTCAGTCGCTGGCGGCGGTCTCGGTGGCGGCGGCGGGGGGCGACGCGTCGTCGGCCGGTGTCGCGACCACGGTCGGCGTCGCGACGGTGGTCGGTGCGGGCGGCGGCTGGAGCCCGTCCCTCACGTCGCCCGCGTGCCCCACCGCAGCCTCGTGGAGCCCCCTGGCCCGCGCGACGGCCGCCTCGCGGAGCGCATCGCCGTGCGCCACCGCCTGCTCACGAATGGCCTCACCCTTGTTTCTGGTCTCGCTCATGGCTCCGTGTGTCCTCCTTCGCGCGGACGGGTATAGCACCGTACGCGGGTGCACATACGCTCCGCTCGCTCCCGTCGTCCCTTCGGCGCGACGATGGGCGGGGGCGCGAGCACAAGACCACTTTCTCACGACGCACCTTCGGGTAGATTCCCCGCCCTCACCAAGGATCAGGGACCCATGAAGCTCCGCACCGCCCTCGCTTCGATCGCCGTCGCGATCGGATGCCATCGCCCCGCTCCGCCAGCCCCTGCGGCGACGCCCACCGCGTCGAGCGGAGAGTCGTCGCCCGCGTCATCGCCAGACGCGAGCGCCTCGCCCGACGCCACCGCGGCCGCCGCACCGACGCCGCCGCCCGAGGTGGCCGACGCGGACATCCGCGCCCTCGTCGACGCGTGGCTCCAGGCGCAGAACACGGGGAACTTCGCGGACTACGAGCGGCTGTACGCGCCGCGCTTCACCGGCATCCGTCGCTCGGGGCCGCGCGTCCGGCGCTTCGATCGGGCGGGGTGGGTGGCCGACCGCCAGGCGATGTTCCGCTCGGCGATGCAGGTGGTGGCCCGCGATGTCGCGGTCGATGCGTCGACGGGTGTGGCGACCATCCGATTGACGCAGGAGTTTACGCAGGGCACCTACCACGACGTGGGGCGCAAGGAGATCGTGGTCGTTCGCAGCGGAACCACGCTCCTGATCGCCCGGGAGGAGATGCTCGACTCGACGCTCGGCGCGCCCGGCAGCGGTGACGCCGCGCCGCCCGCGCTCGGGGCGTTCGTGCCGACGTTCGAGCAGGGCGACGTGCGCTACGCGATCCTGGCGGAGGCCGATGCCGGGTGGGCCGAGGGCGCGGCTGAGCTCCTGTCGCCGGGCGAGGTGGTGGTGACGCGCAGGGCCGCGCGCGCCGGGGCGCTCCCGGAGGCCGTGCGCGGGGCGGCGGGGCAGACGTATCGCTTCTACGACGCGGAGGGCGGGAGCTGCGAAGCTGCGCTCGGTGCGCTCTCCGTGGTGTCGCGCATCGATGTTCATTTCGGCGTCTCGCAGCGGTGGGCCGGGGAGGACGCCGACGGGACGACCCACGCCCCCTACACCCCCGCGCAGGTCGCCGCGGAGGCCTTCGACATGGGCGCGCAGGTGCTCGTGGCCCGTCTCGAAGGGGACTGCGGTCGGCGCGCTCTCTGGGGGCAGCGCGCGTCGCTCCCCGCGGCGACGGGCTTCCGTAGCGCCGCCGCGCCTGCGCCCCTTGCGGCGACGGTGCTCCAGCGCTTCCGCGCGCTCCCGGCGTGGCGCGCGGCGGAGGCGGCCTATCGGCAGGATGGCAACGCGGTGCGCGGGCGCTCGTGGGACGCGCACGACGGCCACGCGCCGGAGGTGGCGGTGTGGCAGGCGGTCAACGGCGGCCGTCGCTTCGCCGTGGTGTCGGCCTCGACGATGACGGGCGGGTGTGCCGAGTTCAGCGGGTCGATGACGGCCGTGTTCGAAGTCACGGGCGCCAACACCCTCGTGCTCCAGAGCGATGGGGCAGAGCCGTCCCACGTCGACCCCGAAGGTGCCGCCGACCTCGACGGCGATGGGCGACCGGAGTTCATCACGGACAACGGGCTGTTTCGTCGGCAGGGGACGGTCTATCGGCGCCAGCCGCTCTACGAAGTGCCCAACCACGACTGCCCCTGCTGACGCGCCGCGGGGAGTTCAAGGCGTACGGGTGCTCCGCGGCGGGGGTCGACACGCCCCGCGGACGGCGAAGAAAAGACTACTTCCCCGCGCGGGGGAGTGTTCACATCACCACCCCCCCGATGATCCACGTCGAGACCTTCCCCGTCCCTCCCCTCGGCTGCAACTGCTCGGTGCTCCGCGACGACGTGACCCGCGAGGCGATCGTGATCGACCCTGGCGGCGACGCGCCGGGCATCCTCGCGCGGCTCCACGCCCACGGGCTCACCGTCAAGGCCATCGTCCACACGCACACGCACATCGATCACGTGGGGGCCACCGCCGCCGTCCAGCGGGACACGGGCGCCCCGGCGCGCATCCACGAGGGCGACTTCTTCCTCTACGACATGCTGGCGGTGCAGGGGCAGATGCTGGGGATGCGCGCGCCGCCGGCCGCTGACCTCGACGTCTTCCTTCGGGACGGCGAGGTGCTCCAGGCCGGGGCGATCGCGCTGGAGGTGGTACACACCCCCGGACACACCCCGGGCAGCGTGTGCTTCCGGTGCAAGGTGGAGGGGAAGGACGTGCTCTTCTCCGGCGATACGCTCTTCGCGGGGAGCATCGGGCGCACCGACCTCTGGGGCGGCGACCACGACCTCATCGTGAAGTCCATCAAGGGGCGCCTCCTCACGCTCCCCGAAGAGACGCTGGTGATCACCGGGCACGACCGGTCGACCACCATCGCCCGCGAGCGCCGCTCCAACCCGTACGTGCGGCTGTAGCGCGGGGTGTCCTAGCGCGCGACAGCGACGCGACAAGGCGTTTGCAGCGGGCGCGCGTCCACGCGAAGATGGCCCCCGGTGCAGCGATGACGGACGAGATGCGGAGCGACGAGACCCAGGAGCGCGGGGTGATCGCGGTGGTGGACGACGACTCCCTGCAGCGGAAGGTGCTGCGGACGTGGCTGGTGTCGGCGGGCTACGGGGTGGTGGAGTTTGCGGACGGCCAGTCGGCGGTGCGAGCGGGCGCGGGCGACGCTTCGGTGGTGTTTCTCGACCTCGACCTCGGCGACCTGACCGGGCTCGACGTGCTGGCCCACCTGCGCGACCGCTCGCCTGACATCGGCGTGGTGATCATGAGCGGGCACCGCGAGGTGGAGTCGGTGGTGGCGGCGATGCGCCTCGGGGCCTTCGACTACCTCGCCAAGCCGCTCGACGCGCGCCGCACGTTGGAGACGGCGCGGCGCGTGTGGGCGCGGCTCCATCAGACTCGCGCGCTACGGGCGGCGCACGGGGCAGAGCCCGAGGGTGACGACGCGCTGCCGGGGGTGGTGGGGCACAGCGAGCCGATGCGGGAGATGGCGCGGCACGTCCGACGCGTGCTCAACAGCGACGTCACGGTGTGCCTGCTCGGGGAGAGCGGCGTGGGCAAGGAGGTGGTCGCGCGCTCGGTCCACGACCTGGGGCGGCGTCGGAGCGGGCCGTTTGTCGCGGTCAACTGCGCGGCCATCCCCGCGTCGCTGCAGGAGTCCGAGCTGTTTGGCCACGAACGCGGCGCGTTCACCGGCGCCACGGCGACGCACAAGGGGCGCTTCGAACAAGCCCAGAACGGCACGCTCTTCCTCGACGAGCTGGGGGAGATGTCCGCGGCGACGCAGGCCGCCTTGCTGCGCACGCTGCAGGAGCGGAGCGTGCGGCGGGTCGGCGGGACGGCCGACATCCCCGTCAACGCGCGGATTGTCTGCGCGACCCACCGCGACCTGGAGTCTGAAGTCGAGGCCGGTCGCTTCCGGAAGGACCTCTATTTCCGGCTGGTCGTGTACCCCGTCGAGACCCCGCCCCTGCGCGCCCGACGCGATGACCTGCCGAGCCTCGTGGGTCACTTCCTCCGCAAGCACCGCGCCGATGTTGGGCGCGAGGTGACGCGGCTG
This sequence comes from Polyangiales bacterium, assembly GCA_044375895.1. GTDB lineage: Bacteria > Myxococcota_A > Polyangia > Polyangiales > CAISKJ01. The sequence goes on from JBILLV010000147.1 coordinate 14,463, forward strand.
TCGCCCGACGCGTTGGATGTGATGGCGCGCTACGAGTGGCCGGGCAACGTCCGGGAGCTGCAGAACGTCGTCCACCGCGCGATGCTCTCTTGCGACGGCGACACCATCGCCCTCGAACACCTGCCCGCCACCCTACGTCGCTGCGCGTTGCCTTCGCTGCCCGAGGCCCCGCCCCTGCCACCAGCCCCCGCCGTCGGAGAGGCGTTGGTCGCCGTTCCAGAGCCGCTGCTCACCCTGCACGAGCTCGAGCACCGCGCGATCGAACGAGCCCTGGACTCGGCCCAGGGGAGCGTCGGCAAGGCCGCGAAGCTCCTGGGGATCGGGCGGACCACGCTGTACCGCCGTCTCGCCGAGCTCGGCGTCCCCTCGTCGAGGCCGTGACCCCGGGACGCGCCCGCGTCCTGCATACGTCCAGCGTCCTGCACCAAGGAGACTCGATGCGCCACCCCATCGTCCTCTGCCCCTGCGCCGTGTCGCGGCGCACCCTCATCGTCATCGCCGGTGCGCACCCATGAGCGCCGCGCCCCGCGTCATCACGGACGACGACCACTCGCTGGAGCATCTGCGCGCGCGGCTGCGAGACAGCGAGGCCCTCGCCGCGCACCTGTCGGCGGAGGTCCGCGCGCTCGCCGCGCTGCGCGACGAGGCCCGCCAGGCCACCGCCCAGGCCTTGGAAGCGAGCCACGCCAAGGAGCGCTTCCTGGCGCTCATGAGCCACGAGCTGCGGACGCCGCTCACCACCATCCTGGCGACCAATCAGCTCATGCTGCTGGGTGACCTGTCGCCGCCGCAGCGTCAGCACGCCCTCGCGGTGCAGCGGGCTGGCGACTCGCTGCTTCGCCTCATCAACTCCGTCCTCGACCTCTCGAAGCTCCAGGCGAGCTGCTTCGACCTCGTCCCCGAGCCGTTTGACCTCTGCGCTGCGCTCGAAGACGCGGTCGAGCCGATGCGCGAAGCGGCCGCCCGCAAGCACCTCGTCCTCGACTGGATCGCCTCGTCGGAAGTGCCGACCTCCGTCCGCGGGGACGCCGTTCGATTCAAGCAGGTGGTGACCAACCTCCTCGCCAACGCCGTGAAGTTCACCGAGCGCGGGGGGGTGATGCTGCGCGTTTCGGCGAGCGAGCACGCCGAAGGGCGCTGCAAGCTCCGCGTCGAGGTCACCGACACGGGCATCGGCGTGTCGGCCGAGATGCTCCCGACGCTGTTCCAGGCCTTCTCGCAGGCGCACCCTGACCGCGCGGGGGCTTACGGGGGGACGGGGCTCGGACTCTGCATCTGCCGCCAGATCGCCGAGCTGATGGGGGGATCGGCGGGCGCTACGAGCGAGGTGGGCAAGGGGAGCACCTTCTGGTTCGACGGCTGGCTCGAGCTCTCCCTCGCAGCCCGCTCGCGCCGGAGCACGTCGACGCACCCGCTTCCGCTGCGGGACGCCGCCAACGACGCCACCCCTGCGCAGTCCCGCCAGGGCGCGACGCCCGTGCTCCTGGTGGTGGAAGACGAACCCGTGAACCGCCGCCTGTTTGGTCTCCTCGCCGAGCGGCTCGGATACACCGTCGAGACCGCGCCGGACGGTCCATCCGCGGTGGCCGCGGTCGCGCGGGGCGGCTTCGGCGCCGTCCTCATGGACTGCAACATGGACGGGATGGACGGTTTCGAGGCGACGCAGGCGATTCGCGCGCTGTCCGGTGACGTGTCGCAGACCCCAGTGATCGCGGTGACGGCACGCGCGCTTCAAGGCGACCGCGAGCGCTGCCTCGAAGCCGGGATGGACGACTACCTCTCGAAGCCGGTGGAGATGCGACAACTGTACGGGGTGCTCGCGCGCTGGGCGCCGCTGCCCGACGCGGACCGCAGCACGCCCCAGGCGCTCGCCGCCGCCCCTTCGTCGTCGGGCTCCGCGGGCCGCAGTCGAGCCGACATGGACTTCTCCATCCTCGAGTCCCTCCGCGTCTACGGGAAGCAGGGAGACGAAGACCTCCTGAGCGAGCTCGTCGCCCTCTATGTCCGTGACGCGCGGGTGCGAGCGCAGTCCCTCGTCGACGCCGTGGAGGCGCGGCAGGTGGCGCCGACCCGCTCCGTGGCGCACGCGCTCAAGGGGATGAGCAGCAACATCGGCGCGCGCAAGGTCGAGCGGCTGTCGCGCTGGCTGGAGGTCGCCGATCGCTTCGAGGACTGGTCGATGAGCCGCGACGTAGCGCGCGCCATCGTCGCCGAGATCGAGGTCGCCACGCGGACGCTGCGGGAGTTCGTGTCAGGCGCCATCGCCGCGCATCCGTAGCGCACCCGTTCAAGTCTGGAGCAACCGCTCGATCCCCAATCGGAACAGCGCGGCCGCCGCAGCCCCTACGCCGTGATGGCGTTGCCCGGCGCGGCGCGTGCAACGGCGTTTCTCGATCGCAGCGAAGCGCGCGGTCAGGAGGAGCGCCCCGTGAGCCAACGCCCGTGTGTCGTACACGTCGTCCGGAAATGGAACCTACAGGAGTGGGGAGGCACGGAGACCCACGTCGCGGCCGTGACCGCCGCTCTCGAGGGGCGCGGCTGGATCAGCGAGGTGCACGCGCCCTCCCTCGCCACCGGCGATGAAGCAGGGAGCGGCCTCGCCCCGACCGTGACACTCCGGCGCTTCGCCGCGCACAACCCCTACGTGGCCGGCCCGACGCGCCGAGCCGCCCTTCGCGCGACCGGTGGCAACCTCTTCACCCTCGATGAGCCCGTCCGCCTGCTCCGCGACCGCCGCGCGGCCGTCGCACACCTGCACACGGGCGGTCGAATCGGCGGCGCGGTGCGCCTCGCCATGCGCTGGACGGGGCGGCCGTACGTGCTCTCGGCCCACGGCCCCCTGCTCGCAGACCCCGCCCTCGTCGCGAACGAGACGGCGCATCGCGTCGGCGCTGCGTGGGACGCTGGACGCCCCATCGGCGCGCTCGTCGGCGCCCGCCGCGTGCTCGACGACGCCGCGGCGGTGCTCTGCTTCAACGAAGACGAGCGCCGCGCCCTCGAGGTGCGTGTCGGCGCGCGTGCCATTCGGATGGACCATGGGGTCGATGTCGCCCGACTCGCTGGCGGCGACGCCGCGCGCGCGGACGAGCGTTGGCCCGCCCTGAGGGGCCAGCGCGTCGTCCTGGTGCTCGGCCGACTCTCGCGGCAGAAGAACCAACGGCTCGCCGTCGAGGCCTTCGCCGCCGGGGCCCCGCGCGACGCCGTGCTCGTGCTCGCTGGCGCCGAGACCGACCCCGGCTACCGCGACGAGGTGCTCGCCCTCGCCCGCGCGCTCGGGGTTGGCGCGCGGGTGCACAGCCTCGGCAACGTCGCGCCCGCGGTCGTCCCCGACCTCATCGCCCGCGCCGAGGTGGCGCTCGTCCCTTCGACCCATGAGGCCTTCGGGCTCGTCGTCATCGAAGCATGGGCAGCGGGCGTCCCCACGCTCTTCGCGGGCTGCGTGGGGCTGCGCGACCTCGCTGAACCCCTGGCGGACGCGCGTGCCTGCGTTCGCTCCGAGCGCGCCGAGGCCTGGGCCGAGGCGCTGCGCGGTGTCTGCGCCGACCCCGCGTGGCGCGCCTCACTCGCCGCGGAAGGGCGCGCGCTCGTCGCCCGGCGGTTTCGCTGGGACGCCGTCGCGGACAGACTCGCGGGCGTGTACGAGTCCGCCCTCGCCGCGGGCCGTCGGAGGGCCGCGTGAGCGCGATCGACATCGTGGTCCGCTGCCGCAACGAGATGCCCTGGACGCCACAGGCGCTCGATGCACTCGCCCGGCAGAGGGACGTGTCGATCCGCGTGCTGGCGATCGACTGCCGCTCCACCGACGGCTCGCGCGAAGCCCTCGTCCGCTCCGGCGCCACCGTCGTCGACCTCGACCCCGCCCGGTACATTCCCGGTGCCGTGCTGAACCAGGGGATGCGTGAGACACAATCCGCACTCGTGGCCTTCGTCAACGCCGACGCCATCGCGCTCGATGAGCACGCGCTCGCCACCCTCGCCGCTCCCTTCAACGACGCCACCGTGGCCGCGACCTTCGGCCGCCAGGTAGCGCGGCGCGATGCGACCCCCAGCACACGCTCGGACACCTCCCGGGCCTTCGGCGAACGTCAGCCTGGCCCCACGCGTCGCGGGGCGACGTTCTCGATGGCGGCATCGATGGTGAGCCGCGCGTGGTGGGAGCGGCTCCCTTTCGACGAGTCACTCCGTTACTCGGAAGACGTCGACTGGACCCACCGCGTCCGCGCGCTCGGCGCCCGCGTCGTGTACGCGCCCGATGCGCGCTTCGAGCACTCGCACAACTACGACCTCCGCGCGCAGTTTCGTCGTCGGCGCGGGGAGGGTGCGGCCGAGCGACTCATCTTCGGCCTCGGCGCGCCGTCCCCTGTCGAAGCGCTCGTCCGCCCGCTCCTCGGATCGCTCGTCCGTGACGCTCGCGATGGGACGCTCTCGCCCTACGAGGCCGCGACGCGCGCCGCTCAGGCCGCGGGGTACTTCGCGGGCCGCGCCTGGGGGTGGCCGTGAAGACCGCGACGTCATGGACCGCCGACCGCTGCCCGCGCGCGGAGGCCCGCGTCTCCCGAGACCTCTCCCTCATCACGGCGGAGACCGTGACTGCCCTCGGGAGCGACCTGGAAGCGCTCGTCCTCGTCGGGAGCTACGCCCGCGGGGAAGGTGGCGTGAGTGAGACCACGGAGGGCGTGCGCGCCTTCAACGACTACGACCTGCTCTGCGTCGTCCCAGCCGGCGCAATGCGCAGGGCGCGCGCGGCGCTCCCGGCGGTCGCAGCCCGCTGTGAAGCACTCGTCGGCGTGAGCGTCGACCTCTGGCCGATCACCGCGGAAGCCATCGCACACGCGCCGCGGACCCTCTTCTGGCTCGACGCGGCGCTCGGTGGCGCGCGGGTGCTCGCCGGCACCGACGACGTCCTCGCCCCGCTGTCCGGCCGGTCGGTGCGTGAGCTACCCATGGACGAAGCCGGCCGCCTCCTCGCCAACCGCGCGGCGGGACTCGCGCTCTCTCGCCTCGGCGGCCGTTGGGCCTCGCCGGCTCTCTGGGTTCGCCACGCCCACAAGGCCGTGCTCGCGTGCGGCGACGCGCTGCTCCTAGGGGCGCGGGTGTACGTGCCAGGACTCAGCGCGCGACGTGATGCGCTCGCGGCGATCTGCGCCAACGACGGCCCCCATGCCGATCTCCCGATGCGCTACGCCGATGCGCTCGCGTTTCGCCGGGACGCAGGGCGCTGGTCACCCCCGCACCAGGAGTCCGTATCATCCTGGTGCAGCAGCGTGGTCACGCGTGTGTCGGAGTGGCACCTGACCTTCGAACGCTGGCGCCTCGGCACCCCTCTCGACCCCGTCGGGTACGCCCGCTGGACCGGCGCGGTGTATCCCGAGAGCGAAGAGCTACGCAGCCTGCGGGGGCGCGCCGCGGCTCTACAAAGTGCGCTACGCGGCGTCGTCCGCGGTCGCATCGAGCATCCGCGCGCGAGGCTCGCCCGAGCCGCCGTGGGCCTGGCGTACGCCGACGATCACGACCTTCCGCGACTGTGCGAAACACTCCTGCCCGGCGGCGCGACGAATGACGGCGCACGCACGGCGTTGGAGCGTCTTGTGCACGCTGGAGGGTGATGGACAGAGTCCTCGTGGTGTTTGTCGATGCGCTCGGGCCCGCCCAGCGCGACCTCTCCCGCTCCCTCTCCCTCCTCACGCCGAACGCGACCTCACTCCGAGGGGTCGCGGGGTACTCCTCGGGGGCGTTGGCCACCGTGCTGACGGGCGCGAACGCCGCAGCGCATGGTCGCTTGTGCCTCTTCAGCGCGCGTGCGCCCGATGCGCCTCGCTCACCGCTCGACGCCCTCTCGTGGCTTCGTCTGCTCCCCAGAGTCGTCCACGAGCGCGGAGCGGTGCGGCGCCGGGTCGCGCGCTGGCTCGCGGAGCGAGAAGGAATCACTGGCTACCTGGCGCTCCACAAGGTGCCGCCAGAGATGTTCCGGTGGCTCGACATTCCCGAGCGCGACGACCTGTTCCAGGCAGAAGCGATCGGTGGGGCCCGAACCTTCCTCGGTGATGCCAGGGCGTGTGGACTGGATGTCTTCGCCGCACGCTGGTCCCTCCCGGAGGACGAGCGCTGGCGAGATGCGCTCGCAACGCTCGCGGCGCGGCGCCCGCGGCTGACCTTCCTCTACTCCGCAGAGCTCGACGCCGTCTTGCACCGGGACGGGGAGCACGCCCACAACGCCGCGACGACACTCGACCGCCTCGTAGAGCGCGTGGCGACCGCCCAGCGTCACCTCTCCCAGGACGGCGCACGCGTCGCAACGGTGCTCGTCGGCGATCACGGCATGCGCACCGTGACGCGCACGATCGATCCCCGCAGCGTGACGAATGGTACGCGCTGCTTCGTCGACAGCACGCTGCTCCGCCTGTGGGGAACGACCACCGACCTCGCGCGCGTGCGCCGCGCCGTCGAGCGAGCGCGCTGGCCCGGCCGGTGGATCGACGGCGAGGGGCTGCGCGCGTGGGGTGTCGGCACACACGGCTCGCCCTGGGGTGACGCGTGGGTGCAGCTCGACGAGGGCGTCGTCTTCGCGCCGAGCCACATCGGTGGGCCGCCGCGCGGAATGCATGGATACGGACCCGACGCACCTTCGTCGCGGGCAAGCCTGAGCGCGAACGTGCCGCTCCCGAGTGGCTGCCTCGGTTTGACGGACGTCGCCCCCTTCGTCCGCTCACTCGTCGAGGGCCTGTCGTGAGTGCTCGCGCGGACATCGCGCTCTCGATGGTGCGCCACTCGCTGTCGGTCGGCGCCGGCGTCGTGACCATCGCCATGCTCGGCCACGGCCTGGGACGCGAGGCCCTGGGCGCCTGGGCGCTCATCGGAACGTCTGGCACCCTCCTGGGCCTCTCCGAGCTAGGCCTCTCGACGCTCGTCCTGCGGGAGTCGGTGCGTGTTGGCCGTGACGTGGAGGCTGCACGGGCGGTGGCCCTCACCCAGTGGACGGTGCTCGCCTTCGGACCCCTCGCGGCCGCCATCGCGTGGTTCGTCTACGTCCGCGGCATCGAAGGGGGAGCGTCACCCACGGCGCTGCAGCAAGCGGGCTGCGCCACCGCGCTCGGGGGATTCGCGAGCGTGTACTTCGCGGGCCACCGGAGCTGGCTCGTCGGCCGCGGCGCGATGTCCGACCTGGCGTGGGGCAAAGCCGCGGGGGCGGGCGCACAGGTGACCACGACGGCGCTTGGCCTCCGCCACGGACTCGGGATCGTCGCACCGGCCTCGGGCGTCCTCGCGGGCAGCCTGGTGGAAGGTGTGATGTGTCTGCTCGCGGCCCGCCGACGGGATGCGCGGCTCACGCTCATCCCGCGCGATGCCCCGCGGCGGGACGAATGGCTCGCCGCCGCGCGGGAGGGCGCCGCAGCCCTCGCGATCAACGCCGCCGCAGTCGTCGCCATCCGGCTGGACGTGGCAGTGCTGGCGCGTGTCGCCCCGCTCGCGGCCGTAGGAGCGTACCAGCTCGGGACGCGCGTAACCGATCAGATGTACTCCGTGACGAAGCAGGTGAGCACCGCGCTCCAGCCCCAGCTCGGGACCCGAGCCGGACGCGACCGGGCTCTCACCCTCGGCACCGCGGTGCTCAGCGGAACCCTTTCGAGCGCTCTCGTCGCACTCACGCTCTGCGGTCATGGGTTGCTGCGCGCCTGGGCGGGGCCCGTCGTAGACGAGCGAGTCTTCCCCGTCGTCCTCGGGCTGCTCAGCGTGGCCGCAGTCTTCGCGTCGCTCTGCGAGATGTCGAGCGCCGCCCTCACCGTGGGCGCGCGGTCCCAGTGGATCGGGGCCCGCCCTCACATCGCGGGCGCTCTCGTGAACGGGCTGGTCACCCTCGCCGGCGCGCGCCCCTTCGGGGTGTGGGCAATCGCGGGAGCGACCGTGCTAGGCAATGCAGTGACGGTCGCGCTCACCTGGCGCGAGGCGCTCACCCTCCAGCGCTGGTCGCTCCGAGATGGCATCAACGTGCTTGCGCCGCCCATCCTCGCGCTCGCGGCGTCGCTCGCGGTTGGCACGGTGATGGCAGCGTGGTCGGGCACGGTCGTGGGCTCGTTCGTCGGGTGCGCGTTGACGGCCTCCGCCGGCTGCGCCGCATGGTGGATCACTCTTCGAAGGACCCCGGCCCGGACGGAATCATGCGCGTTGCATTCGTGACCCCGACGCTCGGCTTCAAGGGCGGTCTCGAACGCTTTGTCTTCGACCGGGCGTTCGCCCTCCGCGCGCGCGGACACGC
>JBILLV010000148.1:0-22530 GCA_044375895.1 Polyangiales bacterium
CGACGGGCCGGTCGTCGGCGAGGACGTGCGCGCGGACGTCACGCCGGACGCCGATGCGACGCCTGACGTCACCAGCCCTCCCGACGCGGTCGTCGCCGATCGACCGGCGCCGCTCGATGCGCCCGCCGATGTGCCTCCGCGGCCCGACGCGCCGATGGGGATGGACGCGCCGGTCGCGATGGACGCCCCTGTCCCCGTCGACCGAGTCGTCGTGGTCGATGTGGTCGACGTGCCGGTCGCGATGGACGCCGCAGTCGATCGTCCGGTGACTGCCGATGCCGCCCCCGACGCCGCGCCTGACGCTGCGCCCGATCGCCCCACGCCGATGGACGCGCCCGCGTCGCCCTGCGGCACGGCTCGCCCGTCACTCGCCGGACCGGGCGGGAGCGAAGGGCTCGTCATCGGCCCCGACGGCACGATCTACTACTCGCAGCGAGGCGCGGTGGGGCGCATCCGCCCCGGCGCGGCGCCCGAGAACAACTGGGTCGCCATCGCCGGGAGCACCGTGTGGGGCCTCGCCCTCGACCCCACGCGCAACCGGCTCTACGCGGGCTCGCCGACGACGCGCACCGTCTACGTCGTCGACCTCAGCGCGGGGACGCCGACGTCGAGCGTGTTTCTGACGGGCGCGGGCTCGCCCAACGGCCTGACGCTCGGTCTCGACGGCGCCCTCTGGTACACGGACTTTTCGGGCGGACACGTCTATCGGGTCGACGCCGCGGGCGCGCGCACGCAGGTGACCACCAGCACCATCGCCAGCGCCAACGGGCTGATGTTTGGCCCGGGTGGGGCTCTCTATGTGTTGAGCTACGCGACCGGGGTGGTGCACCAGCTCACGATCACGGCGCAGCGCGAGAGCGCGCGGCGCACCTTCGGGCGCGTCACGGGCAACCCCGACGGGCTCATGTTCGACGCGCGGGGGAGGCTCTACGTCACCGACAACGGCGGCGGCGTGCTCTGGCGCCTGGAGGCCGACGGGACGGCGCCGACGCGCCTGCGCACGGGGCTCTCGGCGGCGGCCAACCTGGAGTTTGGGACGGGCGCGCTGCGCTGCGACGACCTCTACCTCGCGACCGGTGCGGGCCTCGTGCGCTACGAGATGGCTGACGCGCCGGGTGCCGACCTGCCCTGGCACCGGTAGCGACGCGCGCCGTCAGCGCGTGAAGCCGTAGGTGAAATCGCGCAGCATCGACGCCCCCGCCCGCATCGCCGCCCCCGCCATGCACCCGGTCCCTTCGGCGCAGGTGTTGGACTCGGCGAGGCAACGGGCGGCGCGGGCGGCGTTCTGCGGGTCGACCGTGGGGCGCAGCTCGCGGAACGAGCGCTCGCACTCCTGCCGGTCGTGGTCGTTGCCGCCGCAGAGCGAGACGAGGCGCGCGCACGCGGCCTGCGCCGGGGCCTGCGCGGCGGCGTCGCGGCACCCCAGGAAGGCGACGAGGGCGAGGAGCATGAGCGCGGGAGAGAGCGGCATCGTCATGGACGTGATTCCTCCGTAGCGGGAACTGCGCGCGAACCACCATCACCCCGCCCTACAGCCTCGCGGCCGTCGCCCCTGCGTCTGGTGTGTGGTTCGGCGTGTCGTCGGCCATGAACGCGGTTCCACGGCGGAGGTTTCACCGATTCAACCGTCGACCGCCGGCTGACTATCCCGTGGGGAGGCAGGGACGGGGCGCGGTCGCGACCAGGGCGGCGTGGAGTCGCAGCGCGGCGTCGCGGGCATCGCGCCGCCACGCGAGCGTCCACGGTCGGCGGAGGGCGCCCGTGGCGAGACGCTTCACGGCGAGGTCGCCGCGGCCGAGGTGCGGGCCCGCGACCCACTCCGAGAGCACCGCGACCCCGAGGCCCGCGCGCGCCATGTCGACCACCGCCTCGGTGAGGGCGAGCAGTTCGAAGCGCGCGATGGGCCGCCCCCGCCCGAACACCTTCTGCAAGAACCACCGGGCCTCGGCGCGCGGCGTGTGCGTCGACAGCAGCGTGTGGTCGAGCAGGTCGCGGCGGGAGAGCGCGCGCCGCTCGGCCAGCGGGTGCCCCGGCGACAGCACGAACACCACCTCGTCGGCGAAGAGCGGCCGCACGTCGACCCCCGCGTCGCCCGACTCCCCGCCCGTGACCAGCGCCACGTCGACCTCCCCCGCCCGCAGCGCCTCCGACGGACGGAGCGTGTGCTCGACGGCGAGCGTCACCTCCAGGTCGGGCATCGCCGCCCGCAGCCGAACCACCGCCGAAGGGAGCCAGTGGTACGCCGTGTGGCACCCGCACACCACGCGGAGACGCGTCGGGGGCGGCGCCGGCGCGCGCAGGCGACGCTCCAGGGCCACCAGCTCGCCGAGCAGCCGCGACGCGTCGGCGACGAGCGCGGCACCAGCGGCGGTGGGCACGAGGCCGCGCGGGGTGCGGTCGAAGAGCGGGGTGCCGAGCTTCGACTCGGCCGCGAGGAGGGCGCGGCTCACCGCCGGCTGCGAGAGGTGCAGGGCGACCGCCGCGCGGGCCGTGGTGCCCGCCGCGGCGATGGCCAGCGCCACCCGGAGGTCGGCGACGTCGAGGGCGGGCGAGGGGAGGGTGTCGATGCGCTTCACGCATCGAGTCTATGACAACAACGCGTTGGACGCATGATGACAGCGACCGCATGAATCGTCGGGTCACGCGCCACCCCCGGCGCGCGATCACCCGGAGATTCCCTGCCATGGACGTCTATTTCGCGCCCCTCGCCTGCTCCCTCGCCACGCGCATCGCCCTCGACGAGGCCCAGCTCCCCGCGACCTTCCACGAGGTCGATCCGCTCACCCGCCGCACGCTCGCCGACGGCGCCGACTACCGCGCCGTCCACCCGCTCGGCCTCGTCCCCACGCTCCGCACCGACGGGGGCGAGCTCCTCACCGAGAACGCCGCCGTGCTCCAGTACGTGGCCGCCCGCGCCCCCGGCGCCGGCCTCGCGCCCACGGACGCGCTGGGGCGGGCGCGGCTCCAGCAGTGGCTGTCGTTCATCGGGACGGAGCTGCACAAGGGGCTGTTCGCGCCGCTGTTCGACCGGCACGCGCCCGAGGCGGTGAAGGCCTTCGCGCTGGAGAAGGGGGCGCCGCGCCTCGCTCACCTCAACCAGCACCTCACGGGGCGTGAGTGGCTGCTCGACGGCTTCACGGTGGCCGACGCCTTCCTCTGCACGGTGCTCAACTGGACGGCCGCCGCCCCCGTCGACCTCGCGCCGTACCCCGCCCTCGCGGCCTACCTCGCCCGCGCCCGCAAGCGGCCCAGCGTCGCCCGCGCGATCGCCCTCGAGCTCCCGCTGTACCGCGCCGAGCTCGACCGCCTCGCGCGCGACGCCGCGGCGTGAGAGTGTGGGCTTCGCCGCCGCGATGAAGCCCCTCTCGATGCCGCTCCCGCCCGACGACGCGCCGCTGCGCGTGGTGCTTGACACCAACGTGGTGCTGGCCCTGTGGCACTACCGCCACCCGCGGCTCCTCGAACTGCGCGCCTGGCTCGACGCCCGCGGCGCCGTCCTGCTCACCCGCGCGGGCCTCCTCGACGAGCTCGCCCACGTGCTGCGCCTGCCCGCCTTCGGGCTCGCCCCCGTGCAGCGCGAGGCCGTCCTCGCGGACTACCGCGCCCGGTGCGTCGCCGCGCCCGAGGCGGCTGGGCCTGACGCGGTCGACGCGCTGCCGCGGTGCCGCGACCCCGACGACCAGCCCTTCCTCACGCTCGCCTGGGAGGCCGAGGCCCACCTGCTGCTCACGCGCGACAAGCGGGTGCTCGCGATGGCGGGGCGCTCGCCGTGGAGTGGGCGCACGCAGATCGTGACCCCCGAGCGCCTCCTGGGGCACCTGGCCGCTCGTCCTGAGGAGGAGGGGCGCGTCGTCGTCGCCCTTGACGCGCGCCGCCTCCCGATGCCCTGATGCGCGTCGCGACCCACGGATGACCTCGCCCTCACCCAACTACGAGGAGTACCTCAGCACCCTCGGCATCACGCCCGAGTCGCTCATCGCGGACGCGGGGGGCTCGCTCGCCGCGCCGACGCAGCCGCTCGGGCGGAGGCTCCAGCTCCCGCTGCTCCGCACCGCAGACGCCGACGGGATGCTCGCCGACGTGCGGGTCTCGAAGGTGCTCGGCGAAGGGGGCATGGGCCGCGTGGTGGCCGCCGAGCAGGTGGCCCTCGGGCGCGAGGTGGCCATCAAGGTGCTGCGCGGCGAGGCCGACGACCGCGCCACCGACGCGCTCCTCCGTGAGGCGCTGGTGGCGGGGCGCCTCGAACACCCCAACGTCGTCCCGGTGTACCTCCTCGGGCGCGACGGCGAGGGGGCGCCGCTCTTCGTCATGCGCCGCATCGAGGGGGTGGCGTGGGCCGAGGTGCTGCGCGACCCGAGCGCGGCGCCGGGCATGTTCTCCGGCGCGCGCGACCCGCTGGAGTTTCACCTGGAGGTGTTTCTCGAGGTGTGCGGCGCGGTGCAGTTCGCGCACTCGCGCGGCATCTTGCACCGCGACCTCAAGCCCGACAACGTGATGCTGGGCGCCTTCCGCGAGGTGTACGTGGTCGACTGGGGCCTCGCGGTGAGCCTCCACGACGACCCGCAGCTCCCGCGCGCGGCGGACGCTCGGGGCGTGGTGGGGACGCCCGCGTACATGGCCCCGGAGATGGCCGCCGCCGACGCCGCTCGCCTCTCGCCGCGCACCGACGTGTACCTCCTCGGCGCCGTGCTCTACCACGTGCTCACCGGGGCGGCGCCGCACGCCGTGGGGACGCTCTTGCAGTGCCTCGGGCACGCCTTCCTCGGCGCGCCGCTCGACTTCCCCGCCACCGTCCCCGCCGACCTCGCCGACGTGTGCCGACGCGCGATGCACCGCGACCCCGCGGAGCGCTACGCGTCGGCCGACGAGCTGCGCCGCGCGGTGCAGGACTGCATGCGGCACCGCGGCTCGTGGGCGCTGGCGGAGGCGGCCGATCGGCGCGCTCGGGTGCTCTTCGACGCGCTCTCGGGCACCGGCGGATCGCACGGCACCCTCGCCTCGGCGGGCCTGCAAGACCTCCTCACCGAGTGCCGCTTCGGGTACCGCCAGGCCCTCGCGGTGTGGGAGGGCAACGCCGCGGCCGTCGATGGGCTCCAGCGCGTGCTCGAGGCGATGATCGGCTACGAGCTCTTGCGCGACAACCCGCGCGCGGCGGGCGAGCTCCTCGCGCAGCTCCCGCGGCCCTCGGAGAAGCTCGCGGGGCGCGTCGCGCAGGTGAAGGCCCAGGCGGAGGCCCGCGCCGCCCGCGTGGCCGACCTGGAGCGCTTCCGCCAGCAGTCCGACGTCACGCTCGGCGCGAAGACGCGCAACCGCGTGGGCACCTCCGTGGGGTCGGTGTGGGGCGGGGCGAGCTTCGCGGTGGGCTGGGGCGAGCGCGCGGGGTGGTGGCGCTTCGGCTGCCGCGAGGGCGTCGTCGCCGCGGCCCTCTTCGCCGTGATGTGCTCGGGCCTGGTCTTCTGGCTCCGCCGCCACACGCCGATGAACGACGTGCAGACTCGCTTCACCATGCTCATTCAGGCGTGCGCGTGGGGCATGGTCAACCACTGGCTGATGTGCTGGGCGCTCGACGTGTCGATGCACGCGGCCCTCGCGCTCTACCTGCTCTGGGTGTCGGGCGGGTGGGTGATGGCCGCGATCCTCTACGACCGTCGTCTGCTCGGCGGCGCCGTCGCGCTCGGCGCTGGCGCCGCGGGGACGGCGCTCTTTCCGACGGCGAAGTTCGAGGTGCTCGCCGTGACGGTGCTGGCGACGTACGGGGCGGTCCTCTTTCCGCCGCGCTGGCTCCTCGAGGGTGAAGCGTCGGCTCCGTCGGAGTGAAGGGACGCGCGGGATGGAGTCACGCGCCGACGTCGACACCGAGAACCTCACCCTCTCCCGGCGCGGCCTGGTCGAGCGGCTGCGCGCGCTCGCGTTCATCAGTGTGATGACGGCGCTGCCCGTCGCGACGCTCTTCCAGATGGAGGAGTGGCACGCGCTCGTCCCCGGGGTGTGGGGAGCGATCGGCCCCCTGGCGTGGCTCGCCGCGTGGTGGGTCGGGCGCGCGCCGCCTCGTCGCGGGCGCGTCAGCCTCGACGGCGCCATCGTGCGGGCCGAAGCCGACCCGTGGGCCGTGTCGTTCGCCCGCGATGAGGTGATGGAGGCGCGCGTCGAGCCGCTCCTCCAGGGCTGCGCCATCGAGCTCTGGCGGCGCGGCGGGACGGTGCTGCGCTTCACGGTCGGCTCGCTCGCGGAGGCCCACGGGTGGCTCGACGCCGCCGACCTCGCGCTCCACCGGCGCGTGTCGCGCATCACGCTCGGCGCGTCGTGGCACGGCTGGGCCTTCGGCGTCGGGTACGCGCTCGTCGGGATGGTCGTCGCGCCGATCCTTGCGATCCCCCTCGCGCTGTTGATCGATGTCCTCGATGGGCCCGCCGACAAGGCCGCCGCGGTCGTGCTGGTGTGGGTCGCCTTCACCTTCTTCACCACGGCGCGCGCCATGCCCGCGCGGGTCGACGTGGGCACCGACGGCGTGCTCGTGCGCCGCGGCTTCTCGAAGCGCTTCATCCCCTACGCCGCTCTCTATGATGTGCGGTCGATCCTCGGCGACGCGCTGTCGCTCCACTTGCGCGACGGGGAGAGCCTGCTGCTGCGCACCACCCGGCCCGGTGACGGCTCGGCGGTCACGGCCGCGCAGGCGTTGAACTACGCCCTCGAACGCTGGCACCGGGCGCGCGGCGCCGACGACTTCGGCTTGCTGGAGCGGCGCGGGCGAGCGATCGGCGCGTGGCGCGAGGCCGTCGGGGCGATGCTCGCGCCGCAGGGAGCGTTCCGCGGCGTGGCGCTCGATCGGGAGGGGGTGCTGCGGGTGCTGGAGGAGCCCTCCGCCCCGGCGGCGCGACGCGTGGGGGCGGCACTGGCCCTGGCCGACGCGGCGCCCGAGGTGCGCGAGCGCGTGCGGGTCGTGATCGACGGGTGCGCCGACGAGGGGCTCCGCCGCGCGTTGGAAGGGGCGCTCGACGGCAGCCTCGACGAGGCGACCCTCGCGCGGGTCGAGGTCAGCGCGAGCCGCTGAAGGTGCCCACGTTCTCCCGGTCGCGGCCGTAGCCCCAGGTGCCCGAGAAGTTGTGCCCGTTGGACGAGAACGTGATCGAGAACCACCCCGACCCGGTGCCGCCCTGCCACGTGCCGCGACAGCGCTGCCCGCTGACCGCGCACACCATCGTGTTGCCGCCGTAGGTGAACGTGAGCCCGCCGTTGCGGTGGGTCGCCTGCATGGTGATGTGCCCGCCGCCGCGGCCGTTCACCGAGCCGGAGTCGGTCTCCCAGGTGCCGGAGAGGTCGAGGCCCTGGGCCTGGGCGGCGGTGGTGGCGGCGAGCATGGAGAGGGTGAGCGCGAGGTGCTTCATGGTGGGATGGATCCTTTCGGGAGCGGTGTTCTGACGCGGGGCCGAGGGTGAACGCCTCGTCCGCAAGCAGGGTTTTGCCGCCGCCCGACCGCCCCCACCATGGTGATTGTTTGAGACGCGCTACGGACCGGCGTCGGGGCCGCCGCGGTGGGATTCGGGCCACGACTGCGCGCCGAACACCGCGGAGGCCGTCCGCAGGCCGCGCGTCCACCCCCACACCCGCGTGGTCGCGAGCGCGCCGCTGAGCACAAACGACACCGCGTACACCCACGCGCCCGCCAGGCCCACCAGCGTCGTCAGGAAGTTCGACGCGATCGAGCCGAACGAGAGGGCCACCGCGAACAACGCCCACGGCACGAGCCGCACCGGCCGGCCCCGGTCGAGCGTCTCCGTCGCGCGCTCGATCGCGTGGGCCACGAGCAGCACGTACGCCGCGTGCAGGAGGGCCTCGACGCCGCCGAACAACAGCCCACGCACGGCGAAGTGCATGGAGCTGGCCTGCGCGCGCGCCATCGCCATCGTCAACATCGTTCCCACGAACGGCTCGACGAGCTGGATCACCGCCAACGCCAGCGCGCCCTTCGCCGCTCGGCGCGCGCCGACCCAGGCGGGGAGCGCCACCAGCGACACGCACGCGCCGATCCACACCGCGGAGGTGGCGAGGCGGGTCAGCATGTACATCGTGTTGGCCGCCATCAGCAGCGGCGTGACCTCACGGACCTGGCCGCTCTGCATGCGCACGCGCGCCCAGGTGACGAGCGTCGAGGAGACGAGGTCGACCGCGAGCGTCGCCCAGGTGGTGCGGACCGCGAGCATCAGCCACCACGCGGCGCGCGACCATCGCGGCGAAGGGGCCTCCGGTTCGGGGCGATACACCGCGGTCGGTGGCTTCATCGGCTCGCTCTGCATCATCCGACGACGGTGTCACACCTGTGGCGGGTCGGGGGAGCGTCGAGTGACGTCCGTGTGGCTCACGCGCGGCCGCACTACCAGCGCGGGTCGTCACGCCAGGGGGTCGGCGACGGCGGCGGGCGGCCGTCGCGACGCACCACCCGCCACCCGTCGTCGGGCCGCGGCGGCAGCGGACGTCGAAACACGAACACCAGGCCGAGGCCCGCGAGGAAGCCGCCGATGTGCGCCCAGTACGCGACCCCGCCCGACGACTGCTGCGAGAGCGACCCCAGGCCCGCGAAGAACTGCATCCCGAACCACACCACCAGGAAGAGGATCGCCGGCAGCTCGACCCAGTACAAGATCAGCGGGATCGGGAGGAACGTGAGCACCCGAGCCCGCGGGAAAAGCACCATGTAGGCCGCGAGCACGCCCGCGATGGCCCCCGACGCGCCCACCATGGGGACGACCGCGTTGGGGTTGCTGAGCACCTGCGCGGCGGCCGCGGCGACGCCCGAGAGGAGGTAGAAGACCGCGAAGCGCGCGGGGCCCATGTTGTCTTCGACGTTGTCGCCGAAGATGTACAGAAACCACAGGTTGCCGAGCACGTGCATCCAGCCGCCGTGCAGAAACATGTGGGTGACCACCGTCGCCCAGGCGGTGAGGTCGTGGCCGTGGGTGACGCTCCGCGCGACGAGGCCCCATTCGAACGCGAAGCGCTCGTGGGCGCCGGGCGGCATCACCCACTGGCCGAGCCACACCAGACCGCAGAGCAGGATGATCGACCAGGTGACCCACGGCGTGGAGCGGGTCGGGTTGATGTCGCGGATGGGGAACATCGCGGCGCCACTCTACGCACGCGCCGCGGCCCTGTCATGCGCGGCGGCCCAGGGCGCGGAGGATGGCCTCGGCGACCGCGACGCTCGGCTCGTTGACCTCCACGTCGCAGCCGTGCCGGAGCGCGCGCACCAGCGGCGGGTCGTCGCCCATCCCGTCGCCGACGACGAAGACGCCGAGCGTCGCGTTGACGACGCCGAGCATGCGGCCGTCGAGGATGGCGTGCGTGGCGGTGGCGAGGTCGTCGAAGAGGCAGCGGGCGGCTTCGAGCTCACCGCCGGGGCCGATGTGGGCGATGCGCGCGAGGTGGCACGTCTCGGCCGCGGGCTGGAGCCGGTCGGGGAAGAGGGCGGCGCTCGTGGCGGTGGTCACCACGCCGGGCGCGAAGGTGTCGGTCCGCTCGGTCCAGAGCAGCGCGGGCCGCGCGCCGTGGGTCAAGAACATCCGCGCGATGAGCAGCACGAGCGCGTCGGCGTCCGCGTCGGGGCGGGCCGCGAGGACGGCCACGGTCGGGAGTACGGGGTCGAGGCGCTCCCCGCGCGGCAGGGTCGTGTCGTACGTCGGCGCGGGCGGCGGGGGGGTGACACCCGTCGGGACCGATCGAAGTCGTCGCAGCCGCACCATAGACGGCGGCGACCATAGCACCGGCCGTGACGCGAAGACGAATGCCCGGCGAAATGCCGCCGCGCCTGGTGTGTGAAGATCGCTCAGCGGCGCGTCGGACCCGGGGGCGAAGAGTCGCGCACCGTGTCTGCCTCGAGGGCCGCGGCGCCGCTGAGCAGAGGCTTCAGCGCGGGGGCGACGGCGGCTGCGGGGCGACCGGAGAGGCGCTGGTCGAGGGCGTCGAGCAGGCGGTCGAGGGCGGTGACCTCGAGGCGCGTCAAGACGACGCTCCGACGGTCGCGCGCGCGGAGGGTGAGGCGCGTGCGGCCCGTGACCCCGGGGAAGAGCGCGCGCAGCAGGAAGTCGAAGAGGATGCCGCCCGCGATGAGCCCGCCGCCGAGCGCCACGAGCACCCAGTAGCGCCCGCCCGCTCCCTCGATGACGTAGCGGGCGCCGAGGGTCGAGCCGACGAAGAGGGCGAACACCGACGCCGCCGCCGGGAGCATCGGGAAGCGCGCCTCGCGCCGCACCTCGGTGAGGTTGGTCACCGGGAAGCGATGATCGTACTCACGGAGCGTGCGGCCGAGGATCTCGGTGTGCCCCTTCACCCGGATCACATCGCCGTCGAGGGCCACCGTGCACGGGCTCTGGAGCGAGAAGGCCAGCCGGAGCACGGCCTCGATGGCGCCCTGGACGGCGGTCCACGGGAGGGTGAGCACGCGCCACCACAACGCCCGCTCGGAGCCTTCGAATTCGCCTGCGAGCGTGAGCGCGGAGGACGGAGAGTCGGGGGAGGGGGCGCGGTCGGGCATCGGTCGGCGCGGCCGATCCTACACAGATCGCGGCGAGAGGCCAGAACCACCCGCGCGCCCCGCGGGGTGACGGCGGCACCAAAGGTCGGGGGAGGCAGTTTCGTCGGATGACGAGTGTAAGCGACGGACCTCCGCGGGCGTTGATCCGTCGAACGCGACACTTCCCCAAAGGCCCACCCATGAACCCCCTGAGCATGCGTTCCCGTCCGGCGCGTCTTTTCGCGCGCTCCATCCCCCGGCTGATTCTGCTGCTGGCCCTCGGGGTGCTCATCGCCCTCGGGGCCCCCGGCGTCGCCCACGCGACCGGCCTCCTCGTCCCCACCGACAGAGAGCTCGGCCCCCTCGCGATCCGCTCGCACCGGGTGACGGTCGCCGTGCACGAGCGCATCGCCGAGACCCGCGTGGTGCAGGTGTTTCGCAACAACACCGACCGCCAGCTGGAGGGGACGTACATCTTCCCGCTCCCCGCCGGCGCGAGCGTGTCGGGCTTCGCGATGACGGTGAACGGCGTCCGCCAGGAGGGCCAGGTGCTCGAAGCCGCCGAGGCCCGGCGCATCTACGAGGGCATCGTCGCCCGCCTGCAAGACCCCGGTCTCGTCGAGCACATGGGCAACAACCTCTTCCGCGCGCGGGTGTTCCCCATTCCCCCGCGCGGTGATCAGACGGTGGAGGTGCGCTTCACGCAGACGCTCGACTACGAGTCGGGGACGCTCCACTACCGCTATCCCCTGCGCACGTCGGGGCCGCAGGCGAGCACCCTCGAGGACTTCACCCTCTCGGCCACCATCGACTCGCGCATCCCCATCCGCGCGGTGTACTCCCCCACGCACCGCATCGACACCACGCGCCGCGGCGACCACAGCGCCACGGTGGGCTTCGAAGAGGGCCGCGCCTCCCTCGACCGCGACTTCGACCTCTTCTACACCGTGGCCGACGGCGACGTGGGGTTGAGCGTCCTCACGCACCGCCCGCCCAACGAGGACGGCTACTTCCTCATGATGGTGGCGCCCCGCAGCGAGGCCACCGAGCGCGAGATCATCGGCAAGGACATCCTCTTCGTCTGCGACACCTCGGGCTCGATGGCGGGCGAGAAGATGGAGCACGCGCGCCAGGCCCTCCGCGCGTGGGTCGAGCGGCTCAACCCCGACGACACCTTCAACATCCTGCGCTTCAGCACGGACGTCGAGCAGCTCGCGGAGACCTCGCTCAGCGCCTCGCCCGACAACCGCGCCCGCGCGCTCCGCTTCGTCAACGGCTTCGAAGCCTCGGGGGGCACGGCCATCTCGCCCGCCCTCACGCAGGCGCTCGCCGTCCCGACGCGCCGCGGGGCGCCGCGGATGGTGGTCTTCCTCACCGACGGGATGCCCACGGTCGGAGAGACCAACGTCAACGCCATCATCGAGCAGGCGCGCCAGCAGAACACCGGCAACGCCCAGGTGTTTGTCTTCGGCCTCGGCGACGACGTCAACACCACCTTCCTCGACCTCCTCGCCCAGCAGAACCGCGGCGCCGCGGACTACGCCCGCTCGGGCGCCGAGCTCTCCACCCTGCTCACGGGCTTCTACAACCGCATCGCCTTCCCGATGCTCGCCGACCTCCGCCTCGCGCTCCGCGGCGCCGACGCGTACGACATCTACCCCCGCGATCTCGGCACCCTCTACCGCGGCGGCCAGCTCGTGGTGACCGGCCGCTACCGCACGCCCGGCGCGGTGCGCGTGGCCCTCACCGCCACCGTCGCAGGCCAGGCCGAGCCGCGCGCCTTCGACTGGCCCGTCGCGCTCCCCGCCCGCGAGGACGACAACAACTTCATCCCGCGCGTGTGGGCGACGCGCAAGACGGGCTACCTCCTCGACGAGATCCGCCTGCGCGGCGAGAACCCCGAGCTCCGCGAGAGCGTCGTGACCCTCGCGCGCCGCTTCGGCATCGTCACCCCGTACACCAGCTACCTCGTCACCGAACCCGGCGCCGTCCAGGCCACCGAGGAGGGCGACGACGCGCGCGACGAGGGACGCAACCGCGCGGTGCCGACGCAGCCGACCTTCAACGGCGTGCAGGGCTTCCGCGTTCCCCAGGGGCGGCCGGTGCCTCCGCCGATGGTCGTCGCCGCGCCGCGCGGTGGGAGTCGGCGCGTCGAGATCCAGATGAACCAGATGCGCCTCGCCCCCCCCGAAGCCCCTCCCGCCGCCGCCCCCAGCCCTGCGCCCGCCGACGACTTCCGCGCCTTCGAGTCCCTCCACGGGTCGGTTCGCACGGGCGGTGGCGGTGCCTCGGCCGCGCCCACCAGCCCGGGTTCCATCGCTCGCCCCACGCCCGCTCGGCCTGCCACGACCGTGGTCCCGATGGTGGTGTCCGGCGTGCCCGCGCTGCAGATGGCGCCCCCGGCTCCGCCCCCCGCCCCGTCGGTCGACGCCACGGGCGAGGCCGGCCGCCGCGTCGCCACCCGCCTCCGCGAGCTCCGCGAGGCCGAGACCGTCAACACCGGCGCGGGCGGATCGCGCTTCGTCGCGGGGCGCGTGCTCGTCTCTCGCAGCGGCGTCTGGACGGAGGAGGGCATCACGGGCAGCCCCCGCGAGCTGCACATCCGCTCGCTCTCGCGCGGCTACTTCACCCTGCTCCGCCTGCGCCCCGAGCTGCGCGAGCTCCTCTCCGCGGGCACCGAGCTGCGCTTCCGCCTCGACGCCCACCGCGTGATCGTCGTCGGCGCCGCGCAGACCG
This sequence comes from Polyangiales bacterium, assembly GCA_044375895.1. Classification (GTDB taxonomy): domain Bacteria; phylum Myxococcota_A; class Polyangia; order Polyangiales; genus CAISKJ01. The sequence continues at coordinate 13,244 of JBILLV010000148.1, forward strand.
ACGCCTCGGACAGCGACATCGAAGCCTTCCTGCGCTGACCGAATCGCGTCCTCGCCCGTCTCAACTTCACCCACTCACCCCGCAGAGTCACCCGGAGGATCCGTGATGAACCGCCTTGCCCCCACCCTCGCCGCCCTCGCCACCACGCTCTTCGCCGCGCAGGCGAGCGCGATCGAGATCTACGCCTCCTCGCCGGGCGGTGTGATCGTGACGCAGCCCGCGATCCCGCCCCCGCGCGTGGTGGTGATCTCGCAGCCTCCGCCCGTCATTCACACGGTGCGCTACACCCCGGTGGTCACCACCACCACGGTGACGGTGAACTCGCCCCCTGACACCGTCGACGCGCCGACGCACCCGCAGCCCGAGGAGCACCGCGACCCGCGCGCGTCGGTGTTCGTGGGCGCGGGGTACGGCGGGATGACCGGCTTCCGCAGCGGCGCGGCGAGCACCTGGCGCCTGCACGTCGGCCTCGGCCTCGGGGCCACCGAGCTCGGGCTCCGCGCCAGCATCGCCAACCGCGCGCTCGACGAGCTCTCCACGTCGACGGGCGGCGCGTGGGTGCTCTCCGCCGAGGTGGCCCACCGCTTCCTCCAGGGGAGCACGGTGCGCCCGGTGATCGGCGCGTCCTTCGACCGCTGGCAGATCGAGCCCGACGGCCGCGCGGGTACGGGCGCCTTCGGCCTCGGCGCGCGCGGCGGCGTCGAGATCCACTACCACATCAACCCCGGCGCGGCGCTGGTGTTCGGGGTCGACGCGGCCTACCACCGCATCCTCTCCAGCATCGACAACGCGACGGTGCTGCCCAACGTGCTCACCTTCGGCGCCACCGCCGACATCCGCCTGTAATTCACGCTCCCGCCCGGCGACGTGGTACGCCGCGCGCGGCCGCCGTGACCCCCCACCGCATCATCGCCATCGCGGCCCGCACGCGCCGATACGACGCGCCGAACCCCAGCGGTACAAGCGATTCTGTGACGGACATTCCCTGACACACCCCCCCTGGCGGCGGGCGCGCGGGCGAGGCATCGTCTGCGCTCACCGCCGCGGGGAGAGTCAACCCCACGACGGCGACAGGAACGAGAAGAGGAACCCCATGAGCAGCACTGAAGAACGCCTCGACCGGATCGAACGCAAGCTCGACGCGCTGATCGCCGCGCTGAAGACCCCCGGCGCGCGCCCCGCCGCCTCGGCCGCTCCGTCGGGAGGGCAGGAGATCGACGCCGACATCGACGGGCCGCGCGGCGACCCCGAGGTGCGCTTCGTGCCCAAGCGCTGGAGCGGGCAGGACTTCAAGGGCCAGAAGTTCTCGTCGTGCGAGCCCGAGTTTCTCGACATGCTCGCGGACGCGTACGAGTGGTTCGCGCAGCGCGACGACGAGAGCAACGCCGTCGACAAGAACGGCACCCCCAAGAGCCGCTGGAGCCGCCTCGACGCCGCCCGCGCCCGCGCCTGGTCCGCGCGTCTTCGGGGTGGGGCTCCCGCGCCGACGCGCCGCGCCGCTCCCCGCCCGTCGGCGCCCACCAACGGTCGCCGCCCGCCCGTCGCCAACGACATGGGCGCTGGCGACTTCGGGCAGGACGACAACGACATCCCGTTCTGATCGACCGACTCCGCCGACCTCAATCACGCCTCGACCGCGCGGATGCTCGCGCTCCGTGAGCTGACCCGCGCGCGCCTGCGCGACGTGGCGCCGACGCACGCGGTGGTCCACGACCTCGACTGATCAGTCCGACTTGCGGTAGTTGGGCGCCTCTTCCGTGATGATCACGTCGTGCACGTGGCTCTCCTTCAGGCCGAGCGAGGTCTGCCGCACGAAGCGGGCCCGCTCGTGCAGCTCGGCCACCGTGCGGCAGCCCGTGTAACCCATCGCCGAGCGCAGCCCGCCGATGAGCTGATGGACGTTCGACGACAGGCTCCCGCGGTACGGGACGCGCCCCTCGATGCCCTCGGGGACGAGCTTCTCGTCGGCGGCGCCGGCCTGGCCGTAGCGGTCCTTGCTGCCCTTGCGCATCGCGCCGAGCGAGCCCATCCCGCGGTACATCTTGTACGAACGACCCTGGTAGAGCACCAGCTCGCCCGGGGCCTCGTCGGTGCCCGCGAAGAGCGAGCCGATCATCACCACGTCGGCGCCCGCGGCGACGGCCTTGGCGAGGTCGCCCGAGTACTTGATCCCGCCGTCGGCGATGAGCGACACGCCGCGCCGCTTCGCCACCTTCGCGCAGTCCGAGATGGCCGTCACCTGCGGCACCCCGACGCCCGCCACCACCCGCGTCGTGCAGATCGACCCCGGGCCGATGCCCACCTTGATGCTGTCGACCCCCGCGTCGATGAGCGCCTCGGCGGCCTCCGCGGTGGCGATGTTGCCCGCCACCAGCGCGATGTGCGGGTAGCGCGCCTTCGTGGCCCGCACCGCGTCGATGACGCCCTTGGAGTGGCCGTGCGCGGTGTCGATCACGAGCACATCGACGCCCGCGCGGACGAGGGCCTCGGTGCGCTCCTCGCGGTCGGCGGAGGGGCCGATGGCGGCGCCGACGCGGAGCCTCCCGAGCGCGTCCTTGGCGGCGTGGGGGTAGCGCTCAGCCTGGAGAAGATCGCGGATGGTGAGGAGCCCCACGAGCCGCCCCGACGCGGGGTCGACCACCAGGAGCTTCTCGATGCGATGCTTGTGCAGCAGCGCGCGCGCGTCTTCGGGGCGCACCGTCGGGGGCACGGTGACGAGGCGCGCCTCGGGGGTCATCGCGCGCGTCACGGGCTGATCGAGGTTGGTCTCGAAGCGGATGTCGCGGGCCGTCACGATGCCCACCGCGCGCTCGTTCTCCACCACCGGGAGGCCGGAGACCCCGCGGCGCTTCATGAGCTCCACCACCGCGCGGAGGCTCGCGTCGGGCGTCACGGTCAGCGGGTCGACCACGATGCCCGACTCGGAGCGCTTCACCTTCTCCACCTCCAGCGCCTGCTCGTCGGGGGGGAGGTTCTTGTGGAGGATCCCGAGGCCGCCCTCGCGCGCCATCGTGATCGCCGTGCGCGCCTCGGTGACCGAATCCATCGCCGCAGACACCAGCGGGATGCCGAGCTCCAGCCCCGGCGCCAGCCGCGTTCGAGGGTCCACGTCGCGCGGCAGAACCTCGCTGTACGCAGGAACCAGCAACACATCGTCGAAGGTCAGGGCCTCACGCGGGCGCTCATCGATCATCGGGTCATCGCTCCTCAGGCCACGCACCATGCACCAGGTGCCTCGGGTGGGGCCAGAGTGACCACCGCCGCAGCCGTGCGCCACGCATGCCACGGCGCGCTGCGACAGGGAAAAAACCTGCGCGGGGACTCGCAACGCGTTTGGGTTTCGTGCATAGTCCGCCCCATAGGGCGTCAGGACGGCGCTCGCAGCGAGTGGAGAGTCATGCGCGGGAAGGTCTTTCTTCGGTTCGTTTTGCTGGGTTCGATCCTCGCCGGTTGCGGCGACGACCCGGTCCCCTCGTTCACGCCGGAAGATGCGTCGGACGAGGCGGCTCCGAAGGACGCGACGGATGACATCGGGCCCCCGCCGGATTTCGACGTCCCCCAGTTCGACAACCCGCCGCCGCCCGACCTCACCTCGCCGCCCGACACCACGCCGCCGCCGCCCGATCGCTCGATGCCGCCGGCTGACACCACGCCGCCGCCCCCCGATCGCTCGGTGGCGCCCGACACCTCTGTCCCCGGGATGTGCCCCTCGTCGTGCCGCGCGGACGGCGACTGCAACCCCTGCGCGACGCCGGGCGACCCGGGCAACTACTGCTGCATCTCGGGCCTCTGCCTCTACATGACGGGCGCCTGCATGGCCCCTGCGCCCGACGGCGGCTCGACCGGCGGCGACGCTGGCGACGGCGGTGGCGGTGGTGGCGACACCGGCGGTGGTGGCGACACCGGTGGCGGCGGCGGCTGAAGTCTCCCTTCGCTCGTCTCGTGACGCTCGTGTGATCGTCCGGCCTTCACGATGCTCCCTCCCCGCGCGGTCGCCGCGCTCCTCGCGACCCTCTGGCTGATCTTCTCCTGGCCCGAGCTCCGCGCCCACACCTTCGAAGCCACGCTCCTCTACGCGAGCCTCGCGGCCCTCACCGCCGGGCTGATCGCGCGCTTCGTCCCCGGCGTCGGCGCCGCCCTCCACGCCGCCCTCACCCGCCCCTCCGAGCGCGCCTTCGTGGCCTTCGCGTGCGTCGTGGGCGGCGCGGTGACGGCCTGGGTCCACCACGTTCCGATGCACGACCAGGTGCTGTCGGGCGACGCGTGCATGTACGTCGCGCAGTCGCGGCCGCTGTCGCACTTCGAACTCGCGCTCCCGGTGACGGCGCCGCGCATCGCGCACTCCGCGAAGTTTCTGATGGAGGGCGTCGACGGTCGGCTCCACGGGGTGTTCGTCCCGGGCTATCCCCTCTTCCTCGCGCTCTTCGCCCGGTGGGACGCCTTCCTCGTCGCCGCGGTCGCCACCTCCACGCTGTTCACGGTCGCCCACGCCACGCTCGCCCGCGCGGTCTTGCGCGACGTGTTCTCCGCGCGCCTGTCCGTCCTCTTGCTGCTCGCCACGTTCGCACGCGCCATCCAGACGGCCGACCTCCTCTCGCACGCCTTCACCGGCTCCCTCGCGGCCCTCGCGGTCACCGCCGCGCTCCGTCTCCGCGAGCGCCCTTCCTACGCCGCTGCGGCGGGCCTCGGCGTCGCCGCGGGGTGGGTCTTCGGCTCGCGCATGCTCGACGGCTTCGTGCTCTCGTCCGTCCTCGCCGTCGCCCTCGCGGCGCCCCTCTGGCGACGTCGCCTCCCGCTCCGCGTGCTCGCGGTGGCGCTCGCGTGCGCGCTCCCCTTCGTGGGCCTCGTGGCGGCGCAGCAGCACGCCGCGACGGGGTCGTTTCGACGTCCCACCACGGTGGAGTACGCCGACCGGAGCGACTGGCCCCCCCGCTGCCTCCACCTCGGCTTCGGGTGGGAGGTGGGCTGCAAGGTAGAGCACGGCGCCGAGCGCGACTCCTTCGGCCCCGACGGGTACACACCCGACGACGGCCTCCGGCTCATCCGCGAGCGCACCGGACTCCACGGGGCGGAGCTCTTCGGCGCCGCGCTCGTGCCCACGCTGGCCTACGGCGCGCTCGTCGCGGGGTGCTCGTTCGAAGTGCTCCTCGCGGCGCTCTTCCCGGTTCTCCTCACGCTCATCTACGGGCTCTTCTACTACGGCAACGGGGAGGTCCACGGGGCGCGTCACGTCTTCCCCGCCGCGCCCTTCACGGCCATCGTGGTCGCGTGGGCGGTGGCGCGCGCGGCGCAGCGACGTGACGCCGCGGGGCTCGACCGACGGCTCGGCGCGGCCCTCCTCGCGGTCGCGGCCTTCGCGCTCGTCGCTCACCTGCCGCGCTGGCGTCACGGCATCGACGTCACCCACCGCCAGCAGAACATCCGTGGCCTCCGCATCGACCTCCGGCGCCTCCTCGCCGAGCACCACATCGAGCGCGGGATCATCATCTTCCCCGACGTCCACTCGTACCTCGTCGCGGTCGACCCGTGGCGCGACGGCGACCGCCGGGTGATCGTGTACGACGACAGCGCGGGCGAGCTCGACCTGCGGCGCTTCCGCCCCGAGCTCCCGGTGTACCTCGTGCTCCGCGACCACCGCATCCTGCCCGTGCGCAGCCCGGCCCCGCCGCCCGGCATCCAGGTGGAGCTCGAGCGCGCGTGGCCCACCTTCCAGCGCCCCGATGGGCTCTCCTCGATGATCGTCCACACGGCCGAGTGCTGCGGCATCCCGACGAGCGGCGGCCTCGCCCTCGCCGTGTTCGAATCGCGGCCCGGCGCCACGCTCGACATCCCCTTCGACGTCGCGGTCACGGGCACCTACGCCCTCCGCCTCGACGGCGTCACCTCGCCCGAGAACGGCCGCTACGAGGTGAGCATCGACGGCGAGCCCCTGCTCACCTGGGACGGCTACGCCCCCGAGCGCGCCCCCCTGCGCGGTACGCCCGCGGCCCCCCGCACGCTCTCGCGCGGCCCGCACACGTTCACCGCCCGCTGTGTCGGCAAGGCCCCCGCGAGCCGCGGTCACCTCGCGGTCTTCGACGCCCTCGTCGGCGAGGCGGTCCCGCGCTGAGCGTCACTTCCGTGGCGTCGGCGCGCTGCGCAGCGGGTATCCTCTGGCGTGATGAGATCGCTCCCGGTCACCGTGGCCCTCGCCTCCCTCGCTTGCGCAGCGGAGGCCGTCGCCCAGACCGTCCCGCGCGAGATGGGCCCCGTCCTCCTCGCGCCGACGCCGCGCGTGGTGCCCCCCGCGGAGCGTCGGCTCACCTCGCCCGTGGTGGCTCCGCACGACGCGCTGGGCCCGCGCCGCTGGGGGCCGGGCGCGCTGGCGGGGCTCTTCGTCGCGGGCTTCGGCGCCACCGTCACCTGGCTCGCGACGAAGCCCGAGGCCCCGCGGCCGCCGCGCGAACGCCGCAGCAACGCCCCCGCGCAGCCCGTCGTCGAGCTGCGTCGCGTCACGGTCTCCATCGGGGGCAACGGTCGCCACGTCATCGAGGCCGCCCTCGCCGAAGTGGCGGGCCACGCCGACGCGACCACCGCGGCGGGTCGGCACGCGTTGGTGACGGCCGTCCGCGACGCCATCGTCCAGACGCGGGCCCTCGTGGCGCACGGGGCCTTCCAGTCGTGGCAGCTCGCGGCGCCGCAAGGGGAGGGGGCCTACGCCATCGCCGCGAAGAGCATGCGAGGGCGCCGCCCGCGGAGCATCACCGGGTACGCGCGCCCCGGCGACCCGACGAGCCTCGCGGCCGTGACGCTCCTCGTGCTGGTGCGCGGCACGCTCCCGCCGCTCCCCACCGAGCTCGACGCGCGCGGGATCGTCGCCGCCCTCGAGTCGATGGTCCCCCAGCGGCACGACATGCTGCTCGCCGCCGACCTCGCGTGGGCCCCGCCCGACCCCGGCGCGCGCATCACCGACGACGAGCTCGCCGCCATCTTTCCAGAGCTCCTGTCGGTGTATGACGGGTCGCTGCGTCATCCGTGCCCTTTCTGCCACGCGCAGGTGCGCGCCGAAGCGCCGCAGTGCCCGGCGTGCGGCGGCGGGTGAAGCGCCGGTTTGTTGACCGACGTGGGAGCGCCACGCTTGACTGACGTCGCGGAATGCGAGCGCGGTCACTGACAGCCCTATTGGCGGCGTGCGTTGCGGCGGCGTGCGTGACCCCGCGCGCGGGCTCGCTCCACGCGCTGCGCGTCACCCGAGAGCGCGCCGCGCGCGTCCGTGAGCTGCCCCTCGCGACGCCGGAGCCCACGGCGGCGTCCACCTCCGACGCGCCGTGCAGCGCCGCGGGCTGGAGCGCCACCCTCGACGGCGTGCTCGGCCTCACGCGCGAGCAGACCCGCGGGGCCTTCGCGCCGCCGCGCCCGTGGGACCGCGAGGTGCCGCCGCGCTACCTCGAGCGCGTCGAGCGGCGCTTCTCGCTCACCGCCGACGAGCGCGACGTGCTGCTGCGCAACGGCTTCGTCGTGCCCGACCGCCTGGAGGCGCCGAGCTACGCGCACGCCTACCACCTCGTGCACGAGGCCGAGCTGCCGGTGTACGTCTCGTCGGACTCGATGCTCTACGCGCTCGGCGCGCTCCACGCCCCCTTCGTGGCGCACGTCGAGCAGCACACGCTGGCGCCGATGCTCCAGCGCACCCTGGAGCGGATGCACGCCGAGCTCGCGGGGGCGGCGGCGACGATGCCCGCCGACTCCGCCGCGGACGTCGACCTGTTTCTCACGGTGGCCCGCTCGCTGCTCGAGCGCGACGAGGGGACGGTGGCGCCCGCCCTCGGCCCGCAGCGCGCCATCGACGACCTCGTGAACGCCGCCCGCGCCGCCACGCGCCGCTCGGAGCGCTTCCTCTTCGGGCGGGCGCGCGTGATGGATTTCACCGCGTACGAGCCGCGCGGGCACCACCTCCGCACGCGCGAGCTCGCTCGGTATTTCCGCGCGTCGACGTGGCTCGCGCAGGTCGAGCTCAACGTCCTCTCGCGCGGCTGTCGGAGCTCGCACCCGGGGACCGCCGTCGACGCGCGCGAGACGCCCCGCGAGGCCCTCACCGCGCTCGCCCTCCTCGAGGTGGCCGAGCGCGCCGGCGCGATGGAGCCCATCGCGCGCATCGACCAGGTGCTCTCCATCCTCCAGGGTCGCCGCGAAGACCTCTCGCTGGCGCAGCTCGCGACGATGCGCGACATCGTGCGCGTGAGCGACCTCCGCGCCGGCGACACCTTCGACCGCATCGCCTCGATCGCGCGCAACCAGCCGCGCCGCACCCTGGCCGTCCACCCGTTGCCCGCGGGCGTGAGCGACCTCCCCGTGGTGGCCTCGCTGCTGGGCGGCCGCGTGCGCCCGGGCGACCCGCTGCCCGAGGGGCTGGTGGCGCCTGCCGTGCCGGGGCGTGCGGTGCCGACCGCCGCAGAAGCCGCCTACGCCATCGGCTTCGACCGCGCGCGGGTGTGGCTCGACGCCCCCCTCGGCGAGCACCCCGAGCTCGAACAGAACGTCGGTCGCATGCGCGGCGCGGTGCACGACACGGTGGGCGGTAACGACCTGCTGTCCAACTGGTTTCGCGCGCTGGAGGGCGTCGGGGCGGTGGGGCGCGGCCGACGACCGGGCTTCATGGCGACCGACGCCTTCGCCGACCTCCGGATCAACACGGTGATCGCCGCGTACGGCCAGTACCTCCGCAACGACGAGCCGCGGGCCGACCGCCCGGCGACGGCGATGGGCTGCCGCATCCCGACGGGCTGGGTCGACCCGACGCCCGAGACCTACGGATCGATCGGGATGTACGCCGAGCGGGCCATCGCGCTCGGTCGCTCGGCCTTCTCCTGGCGGGGCGCGGCGACGGGCGACCTGCTGGCGCGCGACGCGGCCTTCCTCCGCGCGTTCGACACGCTGTCGCGGGTGTCGCGGGTGCTCGCTCGCTTCGCCGAAGACGAGCTCGAAGGGCGCGTCCCCGGCGACGCGCAGGTGTCGCTGCTGTCGGCCATCGCCGAGCTGGAGGAGGGCACAAGCGACGGCGAGGCGCGCTTCGAAGGCTGGTATTTTCACCTCTTCCCCACCATCGAGGCCGCGTTGGAGCGCGCGGATTTCGCCTCCGAGTGGGGATCGGCCCCCGCGTCGCCGTCGCGCACGTGGATCGGCGCCGCCGCGCCACGCCTCGGCTTGTTCGTGATCGACAACGGCGGGCAGCCCTTTGTCGCGGCGGGTCCGGTGTCGCGCGCGTGGGAGGTGACGGCGCCGCCCGGCTCGCGCGCCGATCGGGTGCT
>JBILLV010000460.1:0-5812 GCA_044375895.1 Polyangiales bacterium
GGCGACGGGCGCGGCGACCGCGCGCGCCGCGTCGACCCGCGAAGGGATCGGCGCAGCGGCGACCGGCGCGGCAGGAGGGGCGGCGGGCGCAGGAGCGGGGGCGCGACCACGGGCGGCCTCCTCGACGTCCTTCGGAGTCACGCGGCCGCGCTCGCCGCTGCCCTGCACGGTGCTCACGTCCACGCCGAGCTCGCGCGCGAGGTTGCGGACGCGGGGCGTGGTGGGGGCGCTCTCCGCGGCAGCGGCCGCAGGCGCGGCGGCCACGGGCGGCGGCGCAGCCTTCGCGGCGGCGTCGGTCTCGACTTCGACGATGGGCTTCTCCACCGCGACGACCTCCTGCTCGGCCGCGAGGAGGCGGAGAACCACCCCGCTGACGGGAGAGGGCACGTCGGTGTCGGCCTTGTCGGTCGAGACCGTGACGATCGGCTGATCCTTCTTGATCGGATCGCCTTCCTTGACGAGCCAGCGGGTGATGGTTCCCTCGACGATGCTCTCGCCGAGCTTGGGCATGACGACAGGTACGACGGCCATGATGCGTGCGTTCCTCACTGTGGCGGCGCGGCGACGGATGAGAGCGGGTGCCGCGCGCGGCGCGCAACCCTACCGAAGCACCGGGCCGCCGCGCAATCGCAGAAAGTGCGGCGTGCGCCCCTTCAGCCCCGCATGCGCAGCACGTACAGAAGCACCGCGACCGCCACCGCGAGGAGCCCGAGGCTCGCGAGCACGTAGACGTACGCCGGCATGCCCCCGGAGGTCGTCGGCTGCGGCGGGGGCTGCGTGGGCTGCTGCGGCGGCAGGCCCATCACCTGCCCCGATTGCCACGGGTTGCCTTGCATCGAGCCCATCGGCCCCGGCGGACCCGCAGGCGCGGCGCCGAAGAGGTCGTGCTGCGGGGCGTCGGGGCGCGGCGTCGACTCGCCGTAGGGAACCCGGCGCTGCACGAGGTCGATGGCCATCGAGCGCTCGGCCGGCTGCGCTTGCGGCCCGGGCTGCGCGAGCGGGCGCGCGGGCTGCGCCTGCGGCAAGGGCGTCGGGTGCGAGAAGCGCGGCGTGGGCATCGTCCGCACGCTGTCCTCGTTCGCCCCCTGCGGCGCGATCGGCTGCGCGGGCTGAAACATCGTCCGCGCCTCGGCCGTGCTGTCGAGGTCGTCTTCGAGCTCGGCGTCGTGGAGGCTCTGCGCCTCGGGGGCCGACGGCGCGATGGCCCGCATCGCCCGCGCCTGCTCGCGGATCGCCATCGCGTGAAACGGCGAAGTCGCCCCGTCGTCGTCGTAGTCGTCGCGCTGCCCCGCCTCCACCGGCGTCGGCTGCGTGCGCATCGCGCGGGTCGAGCCGCCCACCTCGCCGACGCGCGGCGACGTCTGGTGCGACGGCATCGACATTGTCGGCGCGCGGAGCGGGGCGCGGCGCGCGGTGGCGGCCTCGTCCTGCCGCTGCGGGCGCGGCGCGGCGCTCGACGGCAGCACCCCGCTGATGGCCTCCACCGCGGGCGGCGGGCGCACCGGCATGTCGACCATCGTCGTCGAGAGAAACGCCGGCTCGTCGTCTTCCTCTTCGAAGTTGTCTTCGGCCTGCGAGGCCTCGCGGATGGCGCGGCGCTCCTTCTCCAGCTTCTGCGAAGCGACGCCGGAGATGAAGCCCGCCACCTCGCGGGGCGCCGCCACGTAGGGCCCTAGCTCGTGCTCGATGCACTCGGCGAACTCCGCCGCCGTCATGAATCGCTGATCGGGGTCGGGGTGGAGGGCCTTGTGGCAGATCGCGTCGAGGATGGGCGGGAGCTTCGCGTCGTAGTCGAGGAGGCTGGGGTACTCGCCCGAGAGGATCTTGCGCGCCGTCTCGAACTCGTTGTCGCCCGCGTAGAGGCGACGCAGCGTGACCGCCTCCCACAGCGTCACGCCCATGCCGAACACGTCGACGCGGCGGTCGAGCGCGCCGCCGCGGATCTGCTCGGGGGCCATGAAGTTGAGCTTGCCCTTGATGAGCCCCACCTGCGTGTTGGTGATGCGGCTCTCGGCCTTCGCGATGCCGAAGTCGACGATGCGGGCGACGCCGTCGACGCCCACCATCACGTTCTGCGGGGAGACGTCGCGGTGGATGATGCGCAGCGGCTGCCCCGCGTGGTCGGTGAGCTCGTGGGCGCAGTGCAGGCCCGCGAGGGCGTCGAGCACCACGCGGAGGGTGATGCCGAGGGGGATGCGCCGCCGGAGGTTGACGGCCATCTTCTCGACGTTGGAGAAGCTGTCGCCCTCGACGTAGTCCATCACCAGGAAGATGAGCCCCTCCTCGATGCCCACGTCGACGATGGAGGCCACGTTGGGGTGCTGGATCGTCGCCGCCACCCGCGCCTCGTCGAGGAACATCTCGACGAACGAGTCCTCCTGCGAGAGGTGCGGGTGCATCACCTTGATGGCCACGAGGCGGTTGAAGCCGCCCATCCCCGTCGAACGCGCGAGGTAGACCGAGGCCATCCCCCCCGTCCCGATCTCGGAGATCACGTCGAATTTCCCAATGCGGGAGCCGACGAGTGTGTGACGGGCGCTGGCCTCGCGCGCGTTCATCATGGTGGCTGCGGGGACGGTAACACGGCGCTCCCCGCACCCGAAAGCGCAGGATCAACGCCGCCGTCGATTGTCCGCGCGCACAACGACACTGGAACCGCGCTGCCCACTTCCCCTACAACTGCCGGTGAACTCATGCGACCCGACGACACGAAGCGTCCACACGTGGTGATCCTTGGCGGCGGCTTCGGCGGCCTCGCGGCGGCGCGCGCGCTCCGGGACGCCCCCGTCCGCGTGACCCTGGTCGACCGGCAGAACCACCACCTCTTCCAACCGCTGCTCTATCAGGTAGCGACCGCCGCGCTCAACCCGAGCGACATCGCCGCCCCCATCCGCCATGTGCTGCGGTCGCAGGCCAACGTCACGGTGCTCCTCGCGGAGGCGAAGCGTGTCGACGTGGCGGGCCGCGTGGTGGACCTGGTCGACGGCGAGCTGTCCTACGACCACCTCATCGTGGCGACGGGCGCGACGCACTCGTACTTCGGGCACGACGAGTGGGCCCACCACGCGCCGGGCCTCAAGACGCTCGAGGACGCGGTGGAGATCAGGCAGCGCTTCCTGCTGGCCTTCGAGGCCGCCGAACGCGAGCCCGACCCCGAGCGCCGCCTCGCGCTCCTGACCTTCGTCATCATCGGGGCGGGGCCGACGGGGGTCGAGATGGCCGGGGCGATGGCCGAGATCGCTCGCCACACGCTGGCCGCGGAGTTTCACGCGATCGACCCGCGGAAGGCGCGGGTGGTGCTGGTGGAGGGCCTCGACCGCGTGCTCCCCACCTACGCGCCAGAGCTCTCGGCCTCGGCGCGCAGCGAGCTGGAGAAGCGCGGCGTGGAGGTGCGGACGGGCGTGCGGGTGACGGGCATCGAGGATGAGTTTGTGATGCTCGGCGACGTGCGCCTCCCGGCGTGCACGGTGGTGTGGGCGGCGGGCGTCGCGGGCTCGCCCCTCGGCCGCTCGCTCGGGACCGCCGTCGACCGCGCGGGGCGCGTGCTGGTGGAGACGACCCTCGGCGTCCCGGGGCACCCGGAGGTTCACGTCATCGGCGACCTCGCGTCGGTGACGCTCGACGGCTCGGTGGTGCCGGGCGTCGCGCAGGGGGCCATCCAGGGCGGCGAGCACGCGGCGGAGAACGTCCTGCGAATTCTGCGCGGCGAGGCCCCGACGGCCTTCCGCTACAAAGACCTCGGCTCGATGGCGACCATCGGGCGCAACGCCGCCGTGGCCGACGTGAACGGCACGCGGCTGACGGGCTTCCTCGCGTGGGGCGCGTGGCTCGCGGTGCACATCATCGCGCTCATCGACTTCCGCAACCGGCTCTTCGTGATGCTCTCGTGGGCGTGGTCGTACCTCACGCTCGCCCGCGGCGCGCGGCTCATCACGCGCAAGGTGCCGCCGACGCTCATCAGCCACGACGAGCCCGAGTCGCTCACCCCGCCGCCCCCCGCGTGATCCCCACCCGCGCGCGCACCACCTCGACCGGGTCTTCGAACCACGCCTCGAAGGGGGTCGTGAACAGGTTGGGGAGCGCGGCGCCGAGCGCCCAGCCCCGCTTCACCTCGCGGGCCATCCGGGCCGCGTCGCCGTAGCGCAGCGCCGTCACCGGGGCGCTCAGCATCGCGAGGGCGGCGAAGGGCTCGGCGAAGTTGCGCAGGTTGAAGGCCTGGAGCCCCATCTCGCCCTGCGGGTCGACGTCGAAGTCGAGGAGCACGTGGTGGAAGTCGTGGACGCGGCAGAAGCGGAGATAGACCCAGTCGCGCGCGAAGGTCTCCGCGAGGTCGGGGTGCGCGCGAACCTGCGCGTCGGGCGTGACGCCGTCGCGCTGGAAGATGGCCCCGTAGGCGCGGCCGAGCGTCCCCTCGGGCATCGCGAGGAGCGCGGGGACGTCCACGGGGGCGAGGGTGAGCGCGCGGAGCCGGTCGCGCTCGGCGGGCGAGAGGTCGCGGAGCATCCGCGCGTAGGCCGAACGCACCGCCCGGGTGTCGGCGAAGCCGTCGAAGAAGACCATCGCCCCGAAGAAATCGAAGGGGTCCCACACGAGCCGCGTGAGGCCCCGTGCGGCGTGGCGCCATTTGATCATCGCGGCGCCGACGATAGCACCGCGGCGTCCGCTCCGGTGCGCCGCACGCGCAGCCGCCCCACCCGCCCCGAGGCGCAGCGCACCGTGTGCTCGAAGCGGGGGGAATCCGCGCGGGCGAGCCACGCCACGAGCTCGACGATCCCCGACGCGCCGAGCCAGTCGGTGCCGCCGTCCGCGCCGTCTCCCGTCGTCACGCTCACGTGTTCGAGCGCGGCCCCCTCCCCCGCGCGCGCCAGCACGAGGGCCACGCTCGCCTCCGCGCAAGGCGCCTCGCCGCGGTCGTGACGGAGCCTCACGCGGTCGCCGCCGACCGTGTCGCCGACGACGACCAGCGCGCGCTCGCAGCGCCCCAGCGCGAGCGCGCGGCGCGCCTCGACGAGGGCCGCGACGCCCGACGCGCGCCCGGCCATCACGGTGGTCGTGTGGCCGCGGAGCCCCAACGCGATGGCGATCTCCCCCGCGGGCGTGGAGGGAATCGTCTGGGCGAAGAGCAGCGGCGAGGCCCCGTCGGCGCCTCGGGTGACGAGGCCCCGGTGGTAGCGCTCGTTCACCTCCGCGCAGCCGAGGGCGGTGCCGACGATGATGGCGGTGTCCTCACGCGGCGGCGCTCCCGCCATCGCGAGGGCGCGGGCGGCGACGAGGAGGCCGTGGGCGGCCGGGCGATCCATGCGACCGATGCGTTCGGGCGCGCCGGGCCAGAGGCTGCGGATGGGCAGCACCGCGCGCGACACCGCGACGCCGTCGAGGTCGGCGAACACGGGCGCTTCGGGGGCTCCCTCCCCGGCGGCGGAGACGACGGCCCAGGCGACGATCACGGGCTCGCTCACGGCGCCTCCACCACGATCGCGGTGTTGTGCCCGGCCATCGCGGAGTTGAGCGACAGGGCCACGCCCGGCGTCATGGTCGCGACGGAGGCGTCGATGGGGATGTGCGCGAGGGGCGGGTCGCGCGGACCTGGCGCGTGGGTGGGCGGGCGCTCGCGACGACGCAGCGCCTCGACCGCGAGGACCACCTCCACCAGCCCCGACGCGCCGAGCGTGTGCCCGAGGACGGGCTTCGCGCCGTGGACGGGCGGCACCGCGTCACCGAAGACGCGCGCGAGCCCCGCGGCCTCCATCGCGTCGTTGAAGCGCGTCGAGGTCGCGTGGGCGCTCACCCAGGCGACGTCGCGCGGCGAGAT
>JBILLV010000461.1:0-5783 GCA_044375895.1 Polyangiales bacterium
GAGGTGCTCGCCCACCTCGTGCGCCACGACCCCCATCGCAACCGACAGAGCGCCACCGAACGGTGCCTCCGCCTCTGGGCAGAGGACCCCGGTGACGCGTCCAATTGAGCTGACTTAACGCCAATGCGGTCGGGGGGCGGGGCTGCGGGCGTGGGTGGCGGTCCCCCGGTCATCGGCGGCGAGCATCGCGCAACTGCGTGGCGTTGTCACCGTGCGGGCTGGAACGGGCGATGGACGGCTTGAGCAGCCGCCCCGTCGGTCGCGACCACCGCGCCCGCATCGAGGCCGTGGCCCTCGGGGCGGCACCGCGGGCGCTGCGGCAGGACTGGCGAGCGGGCCGCGGAGCCCGGGCGTGTGCGCGTCGTCGAGGCGCCGCATCGAGTGCGGTGCCGAGATCCATCTGGCGGCGCTCACTTCGTCGATAGGAGGTATTTTTAGGCGTCCTTATCTCCTCCGCTCCTGTCATTCGTTCAAGTCATGGCCCCCTCCAATACGCCGCCCCTCAAATCGAACTACGCCCTTGGCAAAGTCATGGACATCGCCACAGCGGAGTGTATCGTCCAATTCATGAGTGTATCTCGTACTCTGTTCTCCACTGCGGCACTTCTGGCGGTCGTCGTCTGCCATCCCAAGGTTGCAGAAGCTGAAGAATGGTGTCTCCCCTCGGTATCAGCCGCTGTTCAAGGAAGATGCTCTCCCCAATACGATCGCGATAACGCCGTGTGTCGTCGGTTGCGAAGTCCGTCTGTAAGGAGTCGTTGCTTCGAGAGTGCTACAAATCGCCTGGGGGCTTGCTGCGCTAGTAGCTCACGCATCCCTTCCCTCGACACTGAATAGGTAGTCCACTGCGCTCCCCTCGCAGGACCACGAGTATAGTCGGTCCAACGCGTCGTGGTGGTCGAGCAGCTACCAACATCCCGCGGTCATCCGTCAAAGGGTTGACGAATCGCCCTTTACGCGAAGTGATCGGGGAGGGAGCGCCCGCGCGGGCTTGACGCTGCGAACCATTGGAGGCCCCCTCTACGGATGCACTTGACATCCGCTCAGCAATCCGGCCACACTCCCCCTCGAAGCCAATGGGTGAGGTGCGTCTTCGAGGGGCCGGCGCGGGTCACCACCGCAACCGCGGCTGGACGCCCGCGAGCCTTGCTGCAGCGCTGTTTCGCGCGAACCGCGCGGTCTCCGAGCGCACCCTCCGACGGGGCTGCGCCGACGGGTCGATCCCCTGCGTGACGACGCCCGGCGGCCACCGCCGCATCGATGCAGCCTGGGTGCGGCTGATGTTCCCCGTGCTCGAAGCGCGCCTCGCCAACAGCGACGCCGACGACCGCGCCGCCTGACCCCGCGCCCCTCCTCCTGCACCCCCTTCGCCATGCCCCGCGGCCCCAACCTCACGCCCGAGCAGATCGGCCGCCTCGCCGAGGTGTACACCCGCGACGGCACCTTCGAGGCCGCGGGAAAGGCGGCCAAGGTCGACCCGTCCGTCGCCCGGCGTGCCCTCCAGCGCCTCGGATGGTCGGATTTGGTCGGATCCAACGCGCGCGCGTTGCAGGCGGGCTGCGAGGCGGGCCGCGCGGCGCTGGCCCGCAACCTCCAGGGCCTCGATGCCGAACAGAAGCGCTTCGCGCGCATCACGCGCGAGCGTCGCTCACTCGTCGAGGCCTCGGGCAAGGGCGAGGACAAGAAGCTCGCCGCGCAGGCCCGCCTGAGCCGGGAGCGGGTCGCGGTGTTGGTGGGCGTCGCGAAGGGCCTCAACCTCACGGTGGGGCGCATCGAGTCGCTGGCCGACCAGGCGCTCGGCGCGCGGCAGAAGAAGCTCACGCGGGAGAAGACCCGGGCGGAGATCGACGCCCTGAAGAAGGGGACGCTCCTCACCACCGAGCAGCTCCTGGCCTACCTCGCGGCGCTCCCTCGCGAGGAGCTCCTCACGCTCATCGCCACGCTGAAGGCGCGGCGCGAAGCGCCCGCAGCCTCGGCCACGCCGCCCGCCTCCGCGCCCCCCACGACCCCTCCGCCCGCAGCGACCTGACGTGTGGCCCCCGACCTCGACGACGCGCTCCTCGAGCTCTTCGAGGCGGAGGTCGCGCGCCGCGCCGACCGCCCCGACCTCCGCGGCTGGATCGAGCGCAGCGCGCCGCAGCACTGCCCGATCCCGTGGCACCTCGGTCAGCTCATCGACCTCTTCGCGCGGGCCATCGAGCGCCCGACGCTCGCGCTCGTCTCGATGCCCCCGCGGCACGCGAAGACGACGACCGTCCGCCGCGCGCTCGCGTACACGATCGTCACCGAGCCGGAGCGGCTGAACGCCTTCGTCACCTACGCCGCGGACTACGCCTACACGCACTCGCGGGCGATTCGGAAGCTGGTGCAGAAGAGCGGCGGCCGCATCGCCGACGACGCCGCCAACGTCAAGGACTGGCGCACGCCGGAGGAGGGTGGCCTCAGCGCGACGGGCATCGGGGGCCAGCTCACCGGCAAGGGCTTCGACGGGCTGCTGGTCGTCGACGACCCTTTCAAGAACCGCGAGGAGGCCGAGAGCCCCGTCGTCCGCGAGAAGGTCTGGAACGGCTTCAACGACGACATCTACACGCGCCGCGAGCCGCGCGGCTCCATCATTGTCGTCGCCACCCGCTGGCACGACCAGGACCTCAACGGCCGCCTCGAAGAGGAGACCGACGAGGACGGCCGCCCCACCTGGGAGGTCATCAACCTCCCCGCCATCCGCGACCCTCACACGGGCGAGGCCGCCGACAGCGGCGTCGCCCTCTGGCCTGAGCGCTACCCCCTCGAAGCCCTCGTCCGCATCCGACGCAAGCTCGGCCCCTACGGGTGGTGGAGCCTCTTCCAGGGCAAGCCGCGGCCCCGCGACGGGAAGGTGTTCAAGGTCCCCGCGCGGTGGACGACGCTGCCCGAGGGTGGCCGCGTCATCGTCGCGGTCGACCCCGCGGGCTCGGCGAACACGCGCGCCAACCACACCGTCGCCGTCGCCCTGTGGGTGACGGGCTCGGGGTCGGAGATGCGCGCCTGGCTGGTGGGCCTCCTCCGCATGCAGCGCGAGCCCGCTGCGGCGGCCGCGGCGCTCGAAGTCTTCCAGCGGCGGTGGGGCGCGACGCTCCACATCGAGGGGTCGCGGGACGGGCTCGCGCAGGCGAAGTCGCTGCACGACATCAACGACAACCTCGCGATCACCATCGTCCCGGCGATCGGGGACAAGTTCACGCGGGCGCAGGCCCTCGCCGCGGCGTGGAACGGCGCACCCGAGCGCGGGGAGTCGCCGCGCTTCTTCGTGCCGGCCGAGCCCGCGCTCATCGGCTGCACGCAGGACGACCTGGGGAACTACCTCCGGGTGATGGAGAAGTTTACGGGGGTGGGCGACGCCGAGGACGACGACGTCGACGCCAGCGCCCACGGCTGGAACATCGCCCTCGCGCTCGCAGGCGACGACGAGCCCGCCGCCCCGCGCGAGCCGCCGCCGATGCCCCCGCAGCACGACCGCAGCGCGAGCTTCTTCGCGTCGCGGTGACCGCTCTCGGAGAGGGCGTGGTCGATGAACGCCTCCGGGAGGGGCAAGCCCCTCCCCTACGCCGCGAACGACAAGCGCCGTAGGGGCGCGGGCTCTGCCCCGCCCCGGTGCGAATCGCGAGCGACGAACACCACCCCGCATGACCCTCCTCGGACGCATCACCAGCGCAGGCGCCGCGGCTGTCGACGCCGCCTACGATGCCGCGCGCGCCGCGTGGAACGGCACCCCTGCGCGTGACGTGTCCGCCGAGGACACGGCCCGCTATGCCCGCACGCTCTCGACGTTGGGTGTCGTCGCGCATCCGCCGCCCGCGTCCGAGAAGGACCCGGCGATCCTCGGCAACCGGCTGACGCCGGGCCTGCTCGCGCACACGATCGGGTTTCGCAACGCGGGGTACATGCAGCCGTGGGTCGACCTCGGCGGGGAGTTCTTGCAGAAGAACCCCCACCTCGCCGCGCAGCTCCTCATCCGCCGCGAGTCGGTCGTCGAGACCACCTTCCAGGTGCGGCCGGGGAAGGGCTCCAACGGGCAGGCGGCGCGCAAGGCGGCGAAGGCCTGCGAGGAGCTCCTCACCGGCTGGCAGTCGCGGGAGACGCGCACCTGGAACGACCTCGTCGGCCAGCTCAACGACGCCATCTGGTGGCAGCGCTCGGTGCACGAGCTCATGTGGGAGCGCGACGGCCGCGAGGTGCGACCGACCTCCTTCGCGTGGGTACACCCGCGCCGCATCTCGCTCGCGGCGCCCTACGGCGACCCCGACCCCTGGGCCTTCCGCCTCCACGATCCCGACGACCCGACGAGCCCCTTCGGCGGGGCCTACGGGGTGAAGCTGTCGGACTTCCACCCCGACAAGTTTCTCACGCACACCACCGCGCCCCTCGGGCTCCAGGCGACCTGTGACGGCCTCTTCGCCGCCAGCGTCTGGTACCTGCTGATGTACGAGTGGCACTGGCGCGACCTCTGCGCCCTCGTCGAGCTGCTCGGGCGACCGCCCCTCATCGCCTACTACGCCGCGGGCGGCGCGAAGTCGTCGCAGCCCACGGCCGGCGTCGCCAACTTCAACGGCGGCAAGAACGCCTCGGACGCCGAGATCGCCGCCGCCGAGCGGGCCATCTACTCCGCGTCGGGATCGCTCCGCGCCACCCTCGCCGACACCACGCGGGTGGAGCCGCTGCGCTTCGACCAGCGCGCCACGCCCCTGCAACGCGAGGCCCTCGAACACCTCGAACGCCTCCTCTCGAAGCTGCTCAACGGCTCGACCGGCGTCAGCGACGTGGTGGCGGGCGCGCGGGCCTCGCACCAGGTCGCCTACGCGCAGAGCTTCACCTTCTGGCGGGCGGACGTGCGGCGCATCTGCTCGGCGGTGCGGGCGGTGTTGGGGCGCTACGTCGCGGCGAACCCCGGTCGCTTCCCGGTGGGGACGCCCGTGCCGGAGCTCTGGAGCCCCGACCTCCTCGCCAAGAGCGACCCCGCCGCCACCGACCGCACCACGGCCCCGAAGCCTTCGAAGGACACGCCCGCATGACCACCGTCACCTGCCCGAAGTGCGCCAGCACTTTCACCGTCGCCCTGCCTCACGAGGGCGTGGTCCCGATGGGGCCGCGCAACGGCAAGCTCATCTCGTTCAGCACCCCTGCGCGCGCCCTGCCCGCGGGGGCGGTGACGACCTTCGGCGCGCCCGTGGAAGCGTTCGCGAAGGGGAAGGAGAGCGCCCTCGACGACCCCGACGGCGTGTGGATGGTGATCGCCTACGCGGTGTCGATGAAGGACTCCGAGGTGACGCTGTCGAAGGAGGACTTCGAAGCCGCCGTCGCCAACCACGCGCGCTACCCCGCCTGCCCCCTCGTCATCGAGCACGAGGACACCAACTGGTGGAACCCCCGTATCGAGTGGGCCGAGCCCCACGGCCACGTCGAGGAGTTGCGCGTCGGTGAGGCCGAGGTCGAGGAGATGGACGGCACGAAGCGCACGGCCGCCACCCTCGAAGGGCGCGTCACCTTCCTCCCCGCGACGCTCGCCGAGGTGAAGGCGCGCAAGTGGCGCTTCGTCTCCATCACCCTCGCGAAGGGGATGAAGGACGAGGCCACGGGGGCTCCGCTCGGCGCGCTGCTGTGGAGCCTCTCGCTCACCGCCCACCCGCGCCTCACCGGCCTCGACCCCATCCCCGCGTCGCTGCGCGAGCGCCTCAACACCCTCTCCGCCACCGACCGCGCGGAGCTGCTCGCTGCGCTCGGGGTGCAGCCCGCGCCGCAGCCGCCCG
>JBILLV010000462.1:0-5778 GCA_044375895.1 Polyangiales bacterium
AAGCGCTCGTTGGGGTCGTCGACGTGGGAGACTGGCCCCTCGCAGCGGGGGCAAGTGTGGAGGCGGTGTTCGAGCGTGTCGTCGACGGGGTCTGGTTTGGCGGGTGCGGTGCTGGAATGGCCCTTCTGTCCGCCGCGCGGCTTGCCCGACGAGGGGCGCCCGGGCGGGGGCTTGTTGCCACCGCCACCGCGCCCCGAGCCAAGCGCGCGCTCCAACGCCTCGACCCGCGCGGCGAGCTGGGCCACGAGTGTCATCGCCGCGTCCCGCTCCGCCCGCAGCTTCGCGTTCTCGGCGGTCAACTCGGCGACGCGAGCCGCCAGTTCGCGGACGGGAGCGAGGGGATCCACGGCTCCCTGAAGCTCGCGCTCACCCGGAGCTCCGTCAAGAGCGCACTGACAGTGCCTGAAATGTTACGTGGCGAGGACGAGGGGCAGGCGTTCAGGCGGGCTTCGCAGCGTCGGGCGCGCTGGGCTTCGCGGCGTCTGGCTTCTTCGCCTCGGGCTTCTTCTTCGCGGCGCGCGGGCGTCGCACGACGGAGCGGAGGTTGCCCAGCGGGAGCTTCGCGATGCGCGGGTCGCCCTCGTGCGCCGCGTCGATCATGTCCGCTGCCTGACGAAGGAACCACAGCGCCGCCCCGCGCCACCACGCCACGTCGCCCTGCGCGACCGCCCCGGCGGCGGGCCGGGCGTCGGCCTTGTCGGTCACCTGATCGAGCTCCGCGGCGAGGCTCATCTGGCGGTCGATCCACGCGTCGGTGACGGTGGTGGACACCTTGCGCGCCCGCGCGTCGGCCACGAATTCGCGCAGGAGTCCCACCAGGTCGACGAGGGAGCGCGCGAGGTGCTCGGGGGCCTCGCGCGCCGCCCCGTCTCCCTCTACCGCATCGTCGGCTGCCACCCGTTGCCGTCGACGTCGACGTAGGTCGGGTTGGTGTACCCGAACGCGTCGCCCGCCCCCACCGGCGCCAGCGATCCCCCGCGCACGAGCGCCACGTAGTAGCTGTCCGCCGTGGGCCGCGCCCGCACCGTCGCGCGCAGACGCACTGCGCCGCTCCGACCCGGCGCGTCAACGCCCAGCGGCAGCGCCCAGCCGCCCGCGCCCGCCGTCGCGCTGGTGGTGAAGCCCCCGCGCCCGTCGCTCACCAGCGACACGGGACGGCCGTTTTCGAAGAGCACCAGCGTGCGGACGTCCACCCACGGGGCCGCCTGCACGTCGAGCTCGAGCTCCACCATGCCCCCCGTCGCGCGCGCCACGTCGTCGCGCCCCATGCGCACGGCGCCGTTGGTTCGGATGCGAACGATCGCCCCGTTGGCCACCAGCACCCGCTGCGCGCGGATGGCGCGGCGCACCATGTCTTCGGTCACCATGGCGGGGCGGTCTTCGTCGACGAGGAGGTAGTTGCGGGGGTAGCCCGAGCCGTTGTTGCGGCCGTGCGTGTCGCTGTTGCCGAGCCCGCACACCCGCTCGCCCCGCGAGAGCAGCGCGAACCAGTCGCGCAGCACCGGCACCGTGGCCCCGTCGCGCCGCGCCCGCTGCTGCAAGGTCTCGTCGGCCGAGGCGACGAAGTCCTCGGGGGCGCCGAAGGACTCGTTGATCTCCACGGCCTCCCAACCCGTCGCGAGCGGCTGCCGCCCCATCAGGGTGATGGGGTCGAGGAAGATGGAGGTGAAGTACCCCTTGAGCCCGTTGGAGCGCGGGTGCGACACGTGAAGGATCGGGCCCCCCGCCTCGCGCTTCACCTTGTCGAAGAGCTCCTGCGTCGAGAGCCCCGCCCAGTACTGCGCGCCGAGGAGGGCGAAGGGATCGGACGGAGAAGCCGTGAGCGGGTAGGCGTTGAAGTGCCCGACGCCCACCACGGAGATCTCGTTGCCGCGGATGGCGTTGAACCACGGGGTGAGCCCGAGCTCGCGCACGCAGGGCATGAAGTCGGTGACGTTGTCGTGGTCGGTGGTGGCGGCGTACTCCAGGCCCTCGGCGGCGTTCTCCAGCACGCGGTTGCAGAGCGAGCGGCCCGAGTCGATGCTCCCGACGGTGTGCTGGTGGAAGTCGCCCGAGATCATCCCCGCGGTGTCGACCACGGGCCGCACGTCGCCGCGCAGCGTGGCCTCTCCGCCCGCAGGAACAGTCACGTCGACCATCGCGAGGTCGTACACGTCGCCGCGCGACACGATCGCCCGGTAGCGCCCCGGCTTCACGGCGATGCGCTCCTGGCCGTTGACGCTGAAGATCGCGCGGTGCTGCCCGTAGGCCTCGCTCTCGCCTTCGAGGTCGCCCATCGCGCCGTCGGGGGCCTCCACGTCCATCCCGCGGAGGCTCACCTTCACCGGCCCACGCTGCCGTGCGCCCATCGCGTCGAGCACGCCGAGGTCGAGGACGAGCGTGCCCGACAGGCCCGTCGTCGGGGTGGCGGTCACCTCCTGGTCGCGCGCGACGGTGACCGTCACGGGGGCTCCCCGAGCGCGGCCGCGGTCGACGGCGACGAGGGCGTAGCGGGCGGGCGGGAGCGCCATGCGGAAGGTGCCGTCCATCCTTGCGCGGGCGACGGAGCGGACGGCGGCGCCGGGGGCGTAGGCGTTCTCGTACGCGTAGACGAGGGCGTCGGCGGTGGTGGTGCCAGTGACGACGCCGAAGGGCTCGCGGCGCGCGCGGAGGATGGGCTCGACGGCCGACGCGACGTCGCCGTCACCGACGGAGAAATAGCGGGTGAAGCGGGCGACGCCTCCCGCGGGCGCCGACACCGAGTCGTAGAGGCCCACCGTCCCCGACGCGTCCACCACAGGAACGGCGAGCGCGCCCGACGCCGGCGCGATGGCGTAGGAGACGCGGCGGCTCCCCTCGCCCGGGTCGCTCACCGCGGCGAGGTACGTGAGGGGCATGGTGGCGCGGGTGGCGCTGCCGAAGCCCGTCGAGGGGTTGAAGATCGTGAGGGCCGAGCCGAAGCCGAGGAAGTCGCCCGCCGCGGCCATCGGGATGGCGTTGCCGAGGCGCGACTGGGCCACCGTCACCACCTCGAGGACGTCGCTCCCGGGGCGGAGGATGTAGTGGGTGACGAGGCGGAGGTTCTGCGGGCGGGCGAGGTTGTCGAGGATGCTCAGGATGCGGCTCGGCGCGTCTTCGCCCACCACACGGATGGCCGCGGGCCTCCCGTTGGAGCCGTCGCACGCGACCGCCACTTCGTCCACCGTCGACACGCGAAACGCGAAGGCGGGGAAGGTCTCACGGAAGAGGTCGTGCCCGACGGCGCCGCGGGCGCGGGTGCGGTCGGCGTCGAGGAGGTTGCCGCCGTAGAGCGAGTAGGCCACGGCGCGCGCGTTGCCAGAGTCGCCCACGCGCCCCTGGATGATGAAGCGGGCGCGGCTGTTGTAGATCTTGAGGTGACCGAGGCGCCCCGAGGCCCCTTCGCCGCCGATGAGCTCCTCCGCGCGACGGACGACGCCCGCGCGAGACTCCATCGCGTCAAGGGGCTCGTCGAGGGCCGGCGCCTCCGCGCGCATCGGGCACGCGTAGGGGTCGACGTAGGGAGGGAGCATCGGGCGCTCCTCGGTCACGTCCATCGCGTCCTTGGCGACGTCGAGGGCCGCGTCGCGCCCGGTGTTCGACGTGGTGTCGGTGCAGGCAGACGCCGTGGGGAGGGCGATCGCGACGAAGATTCGGAGCGTCTTCACGCGCGGGATGGTGCCAGATCCGTACACGCGGATGACGAGGGAAATGACGCTTCACGCGACGCGCGCGGCTGCGATAGAAGTTCCCCGATGTCGCTGAACCTGCTCGATCGCATCAACTACGGCTATGGCGCGCTCGAACCCGTGGTGGTCGGGCTCATGGCGATGAACAAGAGCTTCATGCTCATCGGCCGCCACGGCGTCGGCAAATCGCGTCTCGCGCGGGTGCTCTCGCGGGGGAGCGGCGAGCAGGGATTCGTCTTCTATGACGCCACCAAGGACGACCTGATCACCATCGCGGGCATCCCCGACCCGGAGTCCATCAAGGCGGGGCGGCTGCGCTTCGTCCCCCACCAGCGCAGCATCTGGGACAAGAGCACCGTCGTCGTCGACGAGATCACGCGCGCCAACAAGGAGAGCCAGAACCTCTGGCTGGAGATCCTGGAGGAGCGCACGTGCTTCGGGCTCCCCCTCGCGTACCGCACACTGGTGGCGACGGCGAACCCCGAGTCGTACGCGGCGGCCTTCCAGCTCGACGAGGCGCTGCTCGACCGCTTCCACGCGGTGATCCCCGTCCCCGAGCTGCAGGAGGGCCTCGACGCGGAGGACATCCACGCGATGGTTCGCCTCGCCGCGACGCCCGACCCGGGCCCCGAGCCCGCGGAGATCGCCCGCGTCTTCGCGGCCATCCAGCAGGCCCACGCCGAGCTCCTCGCCGAGGGCGCGCTGGAGCGCGTCGCCCTCTACCTCGGGCGCGTGGTCCCCGCGATCCTCTCGGCGCTGCGCGACGGCGGCTCGCGCTACCTCTCGCCGCGCACGTACGCGCGCAACCTCCCCGAGACGCTCCTCGCGCTCGCGGCCTACCACCGCGTCGCGGGCTCGCCCGACCCGCTGCGGCGCGCGGCCGTGGAGGCGCTGCGCTACGCGGTGGCGACCAAGCTCCAGATCAAGACGGTGGTGCTCGACCAGATTCACCAGGCCGCGGAGGCGCTGCTCCAGTCGCGCGAGCTCCCGGCGTCGGAGCGCATCCGGCTGGAGGTGGCGGCGCCCGCGACCTTCGAACAGCGGGTGGAGTACGTGCGGGGCAACTGGGCGGCGCTCGTGGGGGCGCTCACGCCCGACGAGGTGGAGAAGGTGCTCGGCGAGCTGCTGCGCGGCGCGAGCAAGAAGGGCGAGCAGGAGAAGCTGGTGGTGCTCAAGCACCTGCTCGACGAGGTGGGCTACAAGGGAGACGCGCTGCGCCAGGTGGACGGCCGCCTCCTCATCGCGCTCAACGCCGCGGTGAACCACGCGATGCCCCGGCTCGCGCGGGCGCTCCAGGGCGGCGCCTCGGGGACGCTCCGCGACGGCGCGCAGGCGGCGGTCGACACCTTCCGCGCGATGGTGGCGGGGGGCACGCTCAACGGCGACGCGAGCCCCGAGGCGCGGCGGCTCAAGGGCTGGCTCATCGACCTGCGCGAGGGCGACGTGCCCGACACCGACGAGGCGATCCTGGAGTTCTTCGCCGGGCTCCGGCTGCGCGCGACGGCCGCCCCGAGCGCAGGCTGAAGCCGTGAGCGACGAGGCCACCGCCCCCGCCGCCCCGCCGCCCGACCCGGCGCGCTCGCGCATGTTCGCCGAGCGCAAGATCGAGCAGGCCCTCATGGCGCTCGGGGTGACCTTCGCGGAGTGCTCGGGCATCGTCGTGTACGACCCGACCGCGGAGACGGCGTACTGGACGTACGACAAGGTGACGGGGGCGGAGTCGATCCACGTGGGCCCGACGGTGGCCGCGCTCGACGTCGGGAGCATCGAGATGGTGCTGCGCCACGAGGTGCTGCACCGCTCGATCTTCCACGGCTTCGGCGAGCGCTTCGGGCGGCCCGAGCTGTCGAACCTCACCCTCGACGTCTGCATCAACCGGCTTCTCTTCGAAGCGTGGCCCGAGAAGATGCGGACGCTCTCGCTGGCCATCTACCCGGCGGCTTCGAAGACGACGCTCGTGGCGCTGGCCGACTGCACGGCCAACCCGGCGGAGAGCGCCGAGCTCCCCGACCTCGCGGCGCTGTGGCGATCGATCTGGACGCCGCAGCCCGACGGACGTCTCGCGCCGCTCAACCCGGCGTCGCTGTACTTC
>JBILLV010000463.1:0-5775 GCA_044375895.1 Polyangiales bacterium
TCGACGCGGAGGCCCTCGCGGCGGCGCTGGTGGCCTACGAGACGCTCCTCGACCGGGCCTACCGCCCGCAGATGTACGCGAGCCTCGCGTCGTCGGTGGACACCTTCGACGACGCCACCCGCTCGCTTCAGGCCCGCACCAGCGAGTCGACGACGGCCACGATGAACCTCGTCCGCTTCCTCGACGTCGAGCTCGCCGCGGCTTCAAACGAAGTGGTCGCGGCGTGGCGTACGGCCCCGGCCCTCGCGCGCTTCGGCCACTACCTCGACCGCGCCCGCCTCTTCGCGCCGCACACGCTCGACCGCCACGTCGAGGGCGCCCTCGCCACCAAAGACCTCACCGGCCGACGCGCCTGGTCGCAGCTCTACAACGAGGTGACGGCGGGTTTTTCGTTTCCCTTCGAGGTGCGCGGCGAGACGCGCGACCGCACGCTCTCCGAGGTGCGCGGCCTCCGCATGGACGCCGACCGCGACGTGCGCGACCGCGCCCAGTCCGCCATCCTCGAGCGCTTCGAACGCGAGTCGCCCGTGATCGCGTTCATCGTCAACACCGTCTATCAAGACCATCGCCTGGAGAACGAGCTCCGCGGCTACGCCGAGCCCGTCGCGCCGACGCTGCTCGACGACGAGCTCCCGCGCGCCACCCTCGACGCCCTCATGACCGCGGTGGAAGACCACTACCCCGTCGCGCAGGAGTACTTCCGCCTGAAGGCCCGCGCCCTCGGCCTCGACCGCCTCGCCACCCACGACGTCCTCGCCCCCTACCCCGAGGGCGAGCGCAACGTCCCCTGGGGCGACGCGCGCGCCGAGGTGCTCCGCGCCTTCCACGCCCTCGACCCCTCGATGGGTGCCATCGCCGAGGCCTTCTTCACGGAGGGCCGCATCGACGCCGAACCTCGCCCTGGCAAGCGCGACGGCGCGTTCTGCTCGGGCATGGTGCCGGGCCTCGCGCCGCGCGTGATGCTCAACTACAACGGCCGCCTCTCGGACGTCTCCACCCTCGCGCACGAGCTCGGTCACGGCGTGCACTTCGCGCTCGCGGGCCAGCGCCAGTCGCTGCTCAACTACTGGCCCACGACGCCGATGGCCGAGACCGCGAGCGTGTTCGGCGAGATGTGCCTGACGCGCAACCTCCTCGCGACGGAGAGCGACCCCGCGGTGCGCCGCCAGCTCCTCGCGGCCCGCATCGAAGACGCGCTCGGCACGGTGCACCGCCAGGTGTGCTTCACGCGCTACGAGCTCGAAGCCCACGCCCGCCGCGCGAAGGGCGTCATCCCCGCGCAGGAACTCTGCGCCCTCTGGTCGCGCGAGTCCGAGCGCTTCTACGGCGACGCGGTCGAGCGCTCGCCGCGCGACGCGTGGGGCTGGGCGGGCATCCCCCACCTCATCCACTACCGCTTCTACTGCTACTCGTACGCGTTCGGGCAGCTCCTGGTGTTCGCGCTCTACCGCCAGTGGGAGCGCGACGGCGCGGCCTTCGTCCCCCGCTACCTCGAGCTCCTCGCGGGCGGCGGGCACGATGCGCCCGCGGCCATGCTCGCGCGGGTGGGCATCGACGTGACGGATCCGGACTTCTGGCGCCGCGGGCTGGAGGTGGTCACCGGGATGGTGGAGGACTTCCGCAAGGTGGTGTGAGCGGCGCTCGGCGGCGCTTGTGCGGCGCGTGAATCAGGCCCGACTCGGCTCCTTGAACACTTCCGCGAGTGAGGCCGCGACGATGGCCCGCTCGAGCCAGCGCTCCAGCCGCTTCAGGTTCTTCTCCGCGAGGATGCGCTCCCGGTCGTCGTCGGCCACCGCGATCCCTCGAACCCGAAGTGCAGCAAGCACCGCACGGGCGCCCGCAGCGGCCTCCCCCTCGTCGCGCCCGATCTTCTTGGCCTTCTCCCAGGTGCTCTGCATGGTGGCGATGAACTCCTCTTCCTCGGGGCTCCGGCTCGGCCTCTTGGCGAGCACGCTCTGCATATGGGCCAGGATTTCTTCGGCGACGATACGCTCATGCGCATCCGGCAGCAAGGCCGCCAACTCGTCGAGCGCATCGGCGAGCCCTGGTCCCGCTGCCATGATGCGGACGAGGATCGTCGAGCGGCCGCGGGGCAGCTCACTCGCCACGACGATTCCCACGTTGTAGACGGCGCCGCCGTGGAAGTAGACGCCGCGCGGCCAGCCGGAGGCGCGTCGCGCCCGAAGTTCCCGAAGAATCGGCGCCGAGAACGACGCCGCGATGATCCACAAGCGAGGGTCGCGGATCGACTCTGGGGGGAGGCCCTTCTCCTTGCGCCGCTTGTTGAGCGCGCGTCCCCGGCGCAGCGTCTCTGCGTAGTGGGCGAGGTGCCGACTCACACAGGCGAGAAACTCCTCGCGATCTGGGGCGTGACCATAGACGTCAATAAGCCAGAGCGTTGCTGCGAGCCGACCCAGAAGGCCGAGCATAGCGCGCTCTGCGTCCTTGCTCGGGTCGGGGTCGTGGCGAAGGTCGGCCTGCTGGGCGTCTCGCGAGAGCTCGTACTGGACGAGCGTCTCGCCGCACGCGCTCAACGCCTCCTTGCCGACCTTCTTCGCGAGCTGATCGAAGGGGTTGTGCACGAAGTCGAGCGTGGCACAGCCCGCGGCGCGGTCGCAAGCGATTGCGCGGCTGCGCGATCGTATCGCGGTGGGCGGCTGTCCACGATGGGCTACCTACCGCACCGGCGTCAGCTTCATCCGCAGGGGAGAGCCACTCGGTCCGCATCTCGCCTGCCAACACCATGCGGCAGATCGACCGCTCCAGGGTGGGCCGGTCCAGCCGCGCGACGAACAGGTCTGGCGGCAGCAGGTACTCCGCGGGCTCCCCGACGCCTTCCGTGTAGGGCCATGGAAAGCGCGCCCGCCGCAGGAACGCGAAGGTCCACACGGTGAGCGCGTAGCACCGGCCATCGGGGAGCGTCACCTGCGCATTGGCAAAATCGTCGCTCGGGTCGTCACCCCGATGCGGTTCGGTGTGCTCGAACTCCAACCACAACTCAAACGCCAGGTCCTCCATTACGCGAGCGCCCTCCTCCTCAAACACCTTCGCGCGCAGTCGACGCCGGTCAGGGCGATCGACGCAGCGAAGGGTCAGGCCGTGCTGGCACAGCCCTTCGGCTTGAATGTGCGTTGAGTCGCCGGAGGATTGTTGGCCAGCTTTGCGGCCGGGCGCCGCGGCCTGGGCACCAGCTCTCCACCGCAGTTCGGGCACGTGCCGCCCAGCGTCGCGTCGGCGCACTACACGCAGAAGGTGCACTCGAAGGAACAGATGCGGGCCTCGGTGGATTCCGGAGGCAGATCACGATCACAGCACTCACAACCCGGGCGTAGCTCCAGCATGGTTTGCGCCTCTCCCTTCGTGGCCTAATGGCCTGCCGCTCTGCCGCGCCGCGTAGCGGCGTCGGCAGCAGCGGCTTGTCGGGCCGTCGCGCAGCTTGCGTTGGTGCGCTGGTTTACTCGCTCTCTGACTCATCAGGATTGTCTGCCGTCTCGAGCATCCGGCGCAGTTGAGCAAGGTGGCCTGACAGTTCGGCATGGAGCGGACCCTCCGCAGCTGCCGTTAACTCGCGCAATGCTTGTTCCCTTGCCAGCCTTGGCTGCAATTCGTACCGGTGGAGCAGGCCGAGAAACTCCGCGAGAGCCTGCTCCCTCTCCCCTGCCTGTAAGAGGCACCATGCACGTTGTTCACGGAGCAAATCGTACCGCCAAGCGATGGGGCCAACAAGAAAGGATGGATCGACTTCGGAGTAGGCGAGCGCTGCCTCAGGCCACCTCTCTAGATCGTGTAGACAGTGCGCCTGGTACAGCCGTGCCCAGCCATAGCTTGGATCGAGAAGCACAGCACTCTCGAAGCATGCCAGTGCCGATTCAATCGAGCCGTCGCCGAACGAGTAGTCGAGCATTCCGAGTGCATAGGGTGCTCGAGAATCGCCGGGGCGCAAATCAATGGCTCGTTCGGCCGCAGCTCGGCCTACAGAAATCATGCGTCGGGCGATCTCTGGGCGGTCGGGAATGAGGGATGCACATGCTTCAGCTGTGATGGCCCGGGATATCTCGATCTCTGCGTCATCTGGATCGAGGGCACGCCCAGCGGCATAGATTCGTTCGAGGGCGAGCCATCCTCGCGGTTGCTCGCTGATGCTCATCCCAGACTCCAACGCGATGGCAAGCATCCGTAGACGTTCGGTCGGCGTAAGGTCAACGTGGCTCGTCTCGCGCAAGTAGGACGTCAGATTCAGCGACTCGATCGTCGCTAGCTCAGCCGACTCCCACGCCTGTACATCGATGAGAGCAGCAAGCTTCTGATAGAGATCCGGAGCAGGCCGAGGGCGTTGATCGTGCCGGTGCCTCACCTTGGCTCGCCAGCGCGGTCGATCTTGTCCCTCTTTCCTTCTTATGTGTCCTGCTCGCATAGCACTATTCTTGGTCTACGTTCGGCCACCCAACGGCCTGCCCATGTGCCGCTGCAGTGAGCGCAGCGGGTGGCCATCGGGCAAATTGGGGGCGGTTGGTCCCATCGGCTTGTTGGGCGGCGTAGTCACACATGCTGCATCTGGACAGGCTTGGGCAAGTGCTTGCTGATCGAAGCGCGCGGCGCAGAGGTTCTCGGTGCGTCGCACCGAAATGCGCTCTCGGTCCGACGTTGTCGTGCCGCGTGAGGACTTCACTGTCCGGCCCCGGTGGGATCTGGCCGCGTTCACGTTGTGCCACGGGCATTATAGACCCCATCGAGATACTCGAACAACCAGCCTTTGACTTCTTCAGAGCGGGCGAGGACCCGCAGACGGTACGGCGATACGTCCTGATGGATTGCGATATCGCTCACTTCGTTCAGGTAGTTGCCGTACGCATGAAGAGCGAATTCGGCGCCCTTTGGGGAAAGATCCTGACTCCAAAGCTTCCCGCTGCAATTCTTGAGCACGTAACGAGTCGGGTTTTTGCGCACCTTCTCAAGCGCGTGTGACGCGGCGAGCAGGCCGCGCTCACCGCACCAAAGTAAGAACACTCCGATATGCCACGCGGCATCCTCTTCAGACGCGGCCCCATTGCCGTGGTGGTACTTGACTGCGTCAATCGTCGTCATCGCGGCGCGCTTCGCGGCGCCTCCTCTCGCTCACACGTGCGGCCCAACATCGTAGTGACCCGCCAGCGGTCTAGCCCCTGAATGGACTCGCACGGCCTAGCCCCCGAATGGACCCGCCAGCGGTCTAGCCCCCGAATGGCCTCGGCGCGGCCTAGCCCCCGAACGCTCCCACCCCGCTCGACACCCCTTGCGCCACCACAAAGCGTCCCTTCTGCGCCAACCTCCTGCCGCGCGCCTCCCGCCCCGTCCTGCTCACCGCCTCCCGTGCGCCCACCACGCCCATCGTCGCCCCCCGTCCGACGAGCGCCGCCCGCCCTCCGTCCGTTCGCCGACTCCTGCGTGCACAATCCCATCTGCATGCCCTCCAACGCTACCCCGCATACACCACCCCCAGTCAAGCGCGCATTTCACCCACCCTTCTGTGCATTCCACCCACCATTCCCAGCATTTCACGCTCCCTTTCTCAGCATTCCCCCTTCGTCCGCTCTGCATCGCACCCCGCCCGCGCTGCATTCGCCCTTCTCCCGCGCGCATTCCACCCACGGCTCGCCCGCCCCCAACCCACGCCACTCGTCCATCCAATCCTTCCGCGGGCTACGCGCCCAACTTCGCCATGGCTGAACATCTGTCCGGCTGCGTAGGAGCTCCAGGTTGAGCTTGCAGACACGGCCTTCTGCGAGCAGGGAGGGG
>JBILLV010000464.1:0-5759 GCA_044375895.1 Polyangiales bacterium
GGACTTCGACGGCGACGGCGCCCCCGACGTCGCGACCGCGGGCGGGTACAACTACCTCGTGCTGCGCGGGGCCACGGGCGAGCGGCTCTGGCACACGATCTCGCAGGACACCTCGTCGCGGGTCACCGGGTCGAGCGTGTTCGACTTCGAGGGCGATGGGCGGGCGGAGGTGGTCTACAACGACGAGCTGCTGACGCGCGTGTACCGCGGCACCGACGGCGAGGTGCTCTGGAACACCTGCAACACCTCGGGGACGCTCTGGGAGTACCCCGTCATCGTCGACGTCGACCGCGACGACAGCGCCGACATCGTGGTGATGGCCAACAACTACGGCGCCGCGCGGCTCACCTGCGCCGACGGCACGGCCCCCACCACGGGCATCCGCGTGTACTCCGACCCGATGCGCAACTGGGTGCGCACCCGCCCCATCTGGAACCAGCACACCTACCACGTCACCAACGTCGACGACGACGGGCGCGTTCCTCGCCGCGAGGTGGCCAACTGGTCGGTGCGCGGGCTCAACAACTTCCGCCAGAACGTCCAGCCCGACGGCCTCTTCGACGCCCCCGACCTCACCCCCGTCGACCTCGACGCCGACGTCTCCGCGTGCCCGTCGCGCCTGCGTCTGCGCGTCCGGGTGATCAACCGCGGGCGGGCGGGGGCGGCGCCGGGGGTGCCGGTGTCGTTCTTCACGGGGACGCCGGGCGGGATGCGCACGCTGCTCGGGCGCGCCGTCACCACGCGGCGGCTGCTGCCCGGCGAGAGCGAGGCCGTGTCGGTGGAGCTCCCGCCCGAACGAGCGGCCGAGACGCTGCCGGTGTTCGTGGTGGTCAACGACCCGATGACGATGCCGCTGGAGACGCTCCACGAGTGCCGGACGGACAACAACACCGTCGGCCCGCAGTCGCTGGCCTGCACGTCGCCGGGCTGATCAGTCGTCGTCGTCCTGGCGCGCGCCGCGCCGCGGGGCTTCGCCCACACCATCACCGAAGCGCGTCGCCGCAAGGATCGTGAGGGCCACGCCGAGCGCCACGAGCCCGAGGGCCGCGCCCGGCGTGGGCGACAGGCCGTGCTTGCGCAGGAGGACGAAGGGCATCCCGGCCGACACCACCGGGGCCAGCGCGATGACGGGCAGGAGCGGGCGCGTGGCGCTCATCTGCGAGCCCGTCCGCCGCGAGCGGAGCAGCGAGAGGAGGAGCACCGCGGCGCCCGGGAGGAGCCACGCCGTCATGCCGCCGCGCACCGCGGAGACGTTGCCGAGGGCGAGGTCGATGGGGCGGACGGACACGCCGAGCACGATGTTGGAGCCCTCGCGCAGCCGCACGTTGCCGAGCAGCGGGAGGAAGAGGGAGGCGATGAAGGCCGCCGCCGCGCCGCCCACCGCGAGCTGACCGCTGCGCCACCAGCGGGCGACGGGCGTGGCCGCGGGCTCGTCGTGCGTGGCCGCCCGCGACACCGACGACACCGACCACGGCGTCTCGCACACCGGGCAGACACCGCCCTGGGACATCCCTGCGCCGCAGCGCGGACACTCGACCTCGCTCATGTGCCGCGCACGATGCCACGCCCCCGCGGCCCGGCGCTACCGCCCTCTTCGCCCCGCCCCGAACTCCCGCCCCAGCAGCCCGTAGCGCCAGTGGTCGGTGTAGACGCCGCCGATGGCGCGGTCTTCGCGGAGGGTGCCTTCGCGGACGAACCCGAGCTTGTCGAGGACGCGCGCGCTCGCGTGGTTGCCCACGGCGACGTCGGCCCGCACCTTGTGGAGCCGCAGGGTTTCGAAGCCGTAGCGCAGCGCCGCCCACGCGGCCTCGGCGGCGTAGCCCCGGCGCGTGCGGTCGCTGCGCATCCAGTACCCGAGCTCGGCCTGGCTGCGGCGCAGGTCGATGGCGTCGAGCTCGACGCTCCCGAGGAGCTCGCCCGAGGCCCGTTCGAAGACGCCCATGCGGGCGGTGCGCGACTGGAGCCAGCCCTCGCGGCCGACGCGGACGAAGTGCTTCGCCTGCTCGAGGTCGACCATCTCGCGGGGCCACGACATGTACTGCCCGAGCTCGGCCCGCGAGATGATGACGACGGAGAGGAGCTCCCGCGCCTCGTGGGCGACGAGCGGTCGGAGCTGGAGCCGGGGCGTGTCGCCAAACGGGAACGCAGGGAGCATCGAGGGGCGTCGGAGGGCGATGACACCCCCGGA
The DNA here is from genome assembly GCA_044375895.1 of Polyangiales bacterium. GTDB lineage: Bacteria > Myxococcota_A > Polyangia > Polyangiales > CAISKJ01. The sequence continues at coordinate 2,189 of JBILLV010000464.1, forward strand.
GGCGCCCGCGTGGCAAGGCTTCTCTCGCGCCGCGGCGGTGGTACCTTCCCGCGCGATGGCGAACCCGGCGATCACCGCAGAAGGGCTCTACGAGCGTTATTTCTGGCCCCACTACCCCGCCGACGTGCGCGCCGACCCGGCGCACTTCCGCGACCTCGACGCCAACCCGTCGAACAACCCCCACCTCGCGGCCACCCTCTCCGACGCGGCGGCGGTGTTCGTGGCCAACGCGCCCGCCCTCCTCGGCGCCGCCGTGACGCTCGACGACGACGGGGTCGCGACGCTGGCCCGCTCGCTCACGCGCGCCCGCCGCGACGCGTGGCTCGCCGAGCCCGACGCCATCTCCCCCGAAGGAACCTTCTTCAACGCCATCGTCCACGCCAGCGCCTTCGTCGGCGAGGTGATCGCGCGGCAGCACGGCGGCACCTGGGAGCTCCGCCGCCCGATGTGGGAGTCGGTCGTGCGGCGGCGGCGGCGCGGGGCGGTGGCGCCGTTCCACTGGCTGCTGCGGAGCCTCGCGGACGACGCGATCGACGCCGCCCCCCTCGCCTACCGCTGGCGCGTCCACGTGGTGATGGCGAGCGCGACGCCCGAGACGCTCCCCGTGGTGACGACGGCGAAGCGCCTGCCGTCGCTGAAGACGCCCACCTACGACCTGCTGGTGAAGTACCTGCACCAGCACCTCGAGACGCTGCGCGACGTGGGCGAGGGCTTTCCTTCGGCGGGGGAGTTCACGGCGAAGCGCTACACGACGCTGGGCTTCGAACCGCTCCACGGCGGCCGCGTGCTCGCGTTGCACGGCCAGTCGCCGCCGCAGGACGATGGGGGCGTGAGCACCGTGGAGGTGATGTGGCTCACGGCGGGCGGCTACGACCACGCCGACGTCTTCCCCGCCGACGCGAACGTCCCCTACTTCGCCCGCGCGGTGAGCGACGAGGTGATGGAGGTCACCGTCGCGTGGAAGGGGCGCCCCGTGACCCACCGGGTGGCCTTCCACGGCCACGTGTAGGCGCCGTCAGCCCACCGCCCGCGCGAGCGCGTCGGCCGCGGCCGTGAAGGTGTCCTCCGCCTGAGCGACCCGCGTGGCGACGTCGTCGGCGCGGGGTTCCTGCGCGGCGAGCTCCTCGCGAAGGTCGGCCTCCACCGCCCCCACCCGCCCGCGCAGCGCCTGCATCTGGAAGGCGAGGTCGTCGGCCTCGGACTCCAGCGCGGCCGCTGCGACCGCATCGCCGCGCGAGCGAGCGTCGTCGAGGCGCTGGCGCACGAGGCTGGCGTCGCGGGCGAGCACGTCGAGGGCGCCGCCGATGCGCGAGATGGTGCTGCGACGTCGCTCGTCGGTGGCCACCAGCGCGGCGGCGACGCCGGTTCCCTCCTCCACCGAGCGCTGGAGCTGCTCCAGGGTGACGCGGAGGTTCTGTTCGAGGGCGGCCACCTCGGGGGGAGCGGCGTCGCCGAAGCGCTCGCGGGTCTTCGCGTCGAGCTGGGCGGCGCGCTGGCGACACGCGTCGATCGCAGAGCGCGGCGGCGGCACCAGGCTCGCGCCCGCGGCCACGGCGGCGGGGCGCATCGCGGCGAGGGCCGCCATGAGCGCGTGGGCGTCGGGGAAGCGCGCGCCGGGCACCTTCGCGAGCAGGCGCATCACGACGGCGACGAGGTCCGCCGGGACGCCGGGGGCGACGTCGGCGAGGTCGGGGGCGGGTTCGAACGCGTGCTGCATCAAGAGCCGAGCGCCCGACCCGAGGAACGGCAGCCGCCCCGCGAGCGCTTCGAAGAGCACCACGCCGAGGGAGTAGAGGTCGCTCGCGGGCCCCACCTCGCCGCCGATGGCCTGCTCGGGCGACATGTACTCGGGCGTCCCGAGCACCGCGCCGGTGGCCGTGAGCCGCGCGCCGCCGAGCACCCGCGCGATGCCGAAATCGAGCACCTTCACCCGCTCTCCCTGCGTCGAGCGGGAGAGGAAGATGTTGCTCGGCTTGATGTCGCGGTGCACCACGTCGAGCTCATGAGCCCGCGCCAATGCGGCCGTCACCGGGAGCGCGACGTCGAGCGCCTCGAGCGAGCTGAAGGGACCGCGGCGGAGGCGAGCCTCGAGCGTCTCCCCTTCGAGGAGCTCCATGACGAGGTAGATGGCGCCGCCCTCGTCGCCGAAGTCGGTGATGTCGACGATGTTCTCGTGCTTGAGGAGGTTGGTGGTCTGGGCCTCGCGGAGGAGCCGCTCGCGCCAGTTGGGGTCGCGCGCCGCCACGCCGCTCATCAGCTTGATCGCGACGTCCCTCCCCACGAGCACGTGGCGCGCGCGAAACACCGTGCCCATGCCGCCCGCGCCGATCTCGTCGACGATGCGGTAGCGGCGACCGAGCACCTTGCCGAGCAGCGGGTCGGGTCGCTCTTCCAGCGCCTCGCCGTCGGCCGGGCAGCGCGAGACGTCATCGCGAAACCATGCGCCGCAGCGGGGACAAGCCTGGATCGGCATCGCCCGTCGGATGGGACGCGCCCACGCGGGCCCCTGTCAAGCAGCGACGAGGCGATCAGGCCGCCCGCTGCGCGCCGGGGTGCTCGGGGAGCGTCGATGGCGGCGGCTCGGACGCGTCGGGCGGCGCCGGTCGGTCGGTGGGGACGCCCCCGTCGGTGGGTTCGCCGCCCTCGGGGATCAGCGGCCCCACGCCCCGCGGCAGCGCCGGCTCCGGCGCCGCGCCGCGCCCGCGGAGGATGAAGGGCCGGGCGTCGTTGCAGAAGTTCTCCGAGCGGCGGAAGTGCCAGTGGACGTACACGTGCCCGTCGCCCGACAGGATCACGTCCGGCGGCGGGGGAAAGGGCGCCGCGTGCCGCACCGAGTCGATGGCGCCGACGTCGAACACCAGCGTCCCGCTCGGCCGCGCCACCGCGAGCCGTTGGATGGTGCCGTCGCGGTTGATCACGATCTCCAGCTCGGTGTGGAGCGCGGGGTTCTGCAGCGGCGACGTGGAGGGCATCGACATGATGCGGCCGATGAAGCCCTCGGCGAAGCGCTCGTGGATGCGGTCATGCAACTGGACGATGTACGCCGCGAACGGAGACGCGCGCGTGCGGAGCGCCGTCGTCTCCCCGGGCCGCACCGACACCGGCGTGTCGATGGCCGCCACCGCCGCTCGCCAGTTGGAGGCGTAGTCGCCGCGCGCGTCGGCCCGCCGTCGCTCGTCTTCGCGGAGCCAGCGCTCGAGCGCGTCGCGGCCGTACACCGCGTCGAGCGTCTGCACCGTCGGCGTCAGCGCCGCGAGGGCCCGCGCCGCGCCGAGCCCTTCGATGCCCACCCGCCGCGTGGGGGCGTTGCCGGAGCCGCCCGTCCCACGCAACAGCGCGATGCCGCCCTGACCGCGCTCACCGATCGAACCCTGGGCGCCGCCCGTTCCGCCAGCGCCGCCCTGCCCCGCTTCGCCGCTCGTCGCGCCGGCGCCCGTGAGCCCACCGCTGCCGCCCGCGGTGTCCACCGTCCCCTGCGTACGAACCGTCGCCCCCGCCGCCGCGAGCGCCCCGGGACTGCCCGCCGCGCCCACCGCGCGGCCGTCTCCAGGCGTCCCCACGGCGCCGCGCT
>JBILLV010000465.1:0-5756 GCA_044375895.1 Polyangiales bacterium
CGTGTGTGTACAGCCCAGCGGCACGTCGTGCAGTGTTGCTGTCGTGGTCACGGCGGCGTCAGGCCTCGACGGCATCTGCTGGCGCTGCGCGCGGCTTCACCCCGCGATCGATCTCCCGCGGCGGCGGCCCGATCGCGGGCCGCCCGCGCGGACAGGGGACCGAGCGATTCAGCGCAGGAGATCGCGGGCCACGCGAAGCAGCCCGACGAAGGCCGTGACCGTCGCCAGTGCGAACAGGAGGTTGAAGGCCACGCCGTGGCGATCGATCCAGAAGTCGACCTCGTGCATCGAGCGCTTCGCCAGGGTCGTCGGGCAGCTCGCGGGAAACTTCCTGCGCTGCACGCGACGCAGGTCGAGGAGCATCGCGCGCGCGGAGGGGTGGCGCTTCGCGGGGTCGCGGTACGTCGCCCGCCGCGCGAACCAGGCCCACTCGCAGGGCGCCGCCGCGCGGATGCGGGTGATCATGAGCCAGTTCGTGCTGATCTCCTGCGAGGAGAGCGCGGCGACGATCTCGGCGACCTTCGTCAGGTCTTCGTAGGGGTGCCGCAGGCTCATGAACTCCCAGAACATCACCCCGAGGCTGTACACGTCGCTCCGTGCGCCGACGGCGCTCGGGTCGCCCGTCACCTGTTCGGGGGACATGTAGCGCGGCGTCCCGAGGATCGTCCTGGCGATCGTCTTCACGAGGCGCGGCGGCGGCGCGTCCGCGGGCTGCACCCCTGCCGGGGGCGCATCGGCGCCTGCTTCTGCCGGCGCATCGGGGCCGGCGTCACCCACCCGTTTGGCGATGCCCCGGTCGAGGACGGTCACCTCGCCGTGCGGGCCGATCATGACGTTGGCGGGCTTGAGGTCGCGGTGGATCAGCCCCCGGGCGTGGGCGTACTCCACCGCCTCGAGGATCGCAGCGAACACCTGCGCGCGGTACGCGTGGGTGAAGCGCGCGTGGGCGGCGGGGTCGTCGGCGCGGAGCCGGTCGATGACGGCCTCGAGCGTCTCGCCCTCCAGAAACTGCATGACCTGAAAGTGCTGCCCCTGCTCGTCGACGCCCACGTCGTACACCGGCGCGATGTTCGGGTGTATTACCGGGCGGCCGCCGCTCCGACGCTCGTCTCCCGCGCCGCGGGATCGACCGCGCCCAAGGGCGACGCGCGCCGTGGTGGGCGGGACGCCGCCGCGGGAGATGCATCGCGCGGCCTTCGGACGGATTTCTCCTCCCCGCGCGGCCGCCGACGTGTACGGTCGCCGTATGGTGGAGCCCGGGCGCGAAGCGAGCGACCTCCACGCCGCGCTGCGCGCCCTCGCGGGCGGGGGCGAGGCGATCGTGCAGGGCGACCGCAGGATCCGCGTGGAGTACGCCACGGACTCCGACGGTGACGTCACCGGGCTGGCGCTCGTGTGCCGCTACGACGCGGTGGCCACGGCGCGCGTGGCGTCCGGCTACCGGGACGCGGGGGCGCTGCGGGCCGTGCGGCCCCTCGAGCTCCGGCTCGAGACCGAACGCGACGGCCATGCGCGGGCGCGGCGCGAGGGGCTGGTGCGCGAGTGGCAGAGCGGCGATCCGGCCTTCGACGACCGCGTCTTCGTCAACACGCCGACGACCGATCCGGCGGTGCTGTCCGCGGTGCTCGGCCCCGCGGCGCGCGAGGCCGTGCTGGCGCTCCTCGACCTCGGCTTCGAGCCGATCGGGATCGACGTCGCGGGAGAGGTGCGGGCCTCGCTCCCCGCGCAGGAATTCACGCGCGATCGGGGCCCCGACGGGGCGGCGCGGGCCGCGGCGGCGATCGACGCCTTCCTGCGGCTCACGGCGCAGCTCCCGATCGTGACGGCGAGCGGTGAGGCCCATCCGCGGCGGCCCCTCGCCGGCGTGACCCTCGCGCTGCAGGCGGTCGGCCTCGTGGGCTGGCTCGGCAACATCCCCTTCGTCGCGGGGACGCACTACGCCCTCTGCAGGGTCTTCGGGGTGTCGGTGCAGGCGAGGGCCTCGACGGCGAGCCTGGCGGCCTCGGTGGCGCTCGGGATCGTGGGCGGCCTCCTCGGCGCGAAGGGCTATGCGGCGCTCGTGGCGGCGCGCGCGCGCGGTCGCGCGGACGCCCTCGATCTCTCGACGACGGCGCGCCTCGCGGGCTTCGGCGGGTGCTCGGTGCTCACCTTCGTCGCCGCTCGGGCGGTGGCGACCGCGGCGGGGTGGTGAGGTCGCGGAGCGTCGACCCGCGTTGATCTCTGCGGTGCCGGAGCGATATCGTCGCGCCGACGGGAGGATGACGTGAAGGACGACAGTCGGCATCGAAGCGCCCGGGGCGCCGCCTCGGGGTGCGTGCGGGCGGTGGTGGCGCTGCTCGCGGCGACGGCGCTCGACGCGTGCGCGACCGGGCTCTCGCAGGGTGGTCGCGCCATCGTCGTCCTCGGGACGGCGCCGCGCGCGCGGTGTCGCATCCTCGGCCCGGTGTTCGCCGACGGCTCGGGGCTCACGCCCGCGCGGCAGATGGAGAGCGCGATGAACGACCTGCGCAACAAGGCCGCCGACCTCGGAGGGACGCATCTCCTCGTGCAGCACCAGCAGCTCGCGCAGCAGCAGGGCGCGGTCGTGACGCGCGGCGGCGTCGTGCCGATCAGCTCGTCGTCGGCCGTGATGACCGGCGTGGCCTATCGCTGTCTCGGGCGCGGGCCCATCGAGGCCGTCGGGGTGCGCTGATCAGGCTCCCTGGAGGGAGACGATCGACGCGCGCGGCGAGACCTCCACGGCGCGCGCGCCGCCCCGGAGAGGCCCCGCGCGCCGCCCCGCTCCCCCCTCGCCGCCGATCCCTGCGAGGCGCTCCGGTGGACGGTCGTCACCCCGCCGCGAAGCCGCCACCGCCCCCCTCGGCGCGCGGGAAAAGTCGCGGTCGCGGTGATGTAGGTGTTCCTTCTGGCGCCAGAAGAAACACCTACAGTGTGGGATTGGCCCGGGCGTGCGCGCCTGGTGTCGAAGCTCCGTGCTGTGCCTCTGGCGACGAGGGACTCGAGGGTCGCGCGGTCGCGTTTTTCCGCGCGACGCGGCGGAGGCCGTTGGTGACGGCGCGGCGGCGGGGGTCGTCCCAGAGCCGTTGGAAATCGAGCCCATGGTCGCGCAGGCGGCCGATGAGGAGGGTATAGGGCATCCGATGGCCCGGACCGTCAGGCACCCCCGCAGCGCCCGTCCCATGTCCCGCGGGTGTGCTCGCTCGGGACCGTGTGTGTACAGCCCAGCGGCACGTCGTGCAGTGTTGCTGTCGTGGCGGTCCGCGGAGAAGGCGTCGCGATCGACGGTGCACCTCGCCTCGAGCCCCGACCTCGAGGGGGTGAGCGGGCGCTACGTCGACACGCGCTGCCGAGACCGCTCCTGGCCGAAGGCGATCGCGGAGCTGCCGACCTGCCGCGCCGTCTGGGACGTCGTCGCTCCGCTCGCGGGCGTCGCGGACTTCACTGCGTAGAAGGCACATGGGTCGCGGCGCGCGCACCTGCAGCGAGTGGTGCGGGCGGCTGGCGCGAAGAGGTCACCCGGCTCGACCTTCCCTCCGAGGCGGCAAACGCAGCAGCTGGGCGATCGACGTCAGCCACACCCCGAGCAGCACTCCGAGCGACTCCGCCGTCCAGAAGGCCGTCCGGTCGATCCAAAGGAAGACCGCGTGCAGCGCACAGGTGAACAGCCCGACCCCCCCACAGAGGATCGCGAAGCCCCGGCCCGACGGTGCCCCCTCGGCGACGCGAACGAGGCCGGTGCCGAGCAGCGCGACGGCGGCGACGTTGAAGAGCAGGAAGAACGGCAGGCCGCCCGGGACGCCGAAGACATCCCACTCGTGCCAGTACGCCGCGTCGGCCTGGTGGGTGGCGAGCAGCGCGAGGTTGGCGACGTAGAGCCAGAGGTCGGTGCGGACCTTCGGGTGCGTGCTCATACGCGACTCGTGATCACATCGATCGGCACCTGTGACGTCGATCGCAGCAGGCACGATCGGAGGCTCATGCGGGTTCGCTCGCCTTGATCCATGCCGCCGTCGCGCGGATCTGCTCCGCAAGCGGCGTCGGCTGCATCTCGAGAAGCGCGCGCGCCCTGGCATCGGCCATCACGAACGGCGCCTCGAACTGGTACTGCATCTCGGGCAGCTCGCGCATCAGCGGGCTGAACCAACCGGCGACGCGCAACATCCACGTCGGCATCGGTCGCGTGCGGAGCGGCACCCCGAGCTCCCCCGCGAGCGCCGTGAGCAACGACCGACCGGATTGCGCAGGCAGCACGGGCAGGTGCAGCGTCTGGCCCGCCAGGTCTGGCCGCAGGCCGAGGCGGAGCAGACCCTCCGCGACGTCGGGCGCGTAACTCCACGAGTGCGGCGGATCGATGCCCCCGATCAGATCGATGCTTCGGCCCGTGAGGAGCTGCCCGATCGCCCGCGTGTGCAGGAGCGTGGCGTTCTCGACGCCCGGTCCGAAGAAGTCGCTCGCGCGACCGATCGTCACCGCGACGTCGCCGCGCGCGTGGAGCGCTCGGAGCTCGTCGGCGAGCTGCTTCCGGAGCGCGCCCTTGCGGCTGCATGGCCGCTCGGGCGTGTCTTCGTCGAAGGTGCCCGTGGCGCCCACGGCGTAGACGTTGTCGAGCACCACGAGCCGTGCCCGTGCGGCCCGGGCCGACGCCGCGATGTGGCGGTAGAGCGGCGGGAGTTTCGTCGGCCACTCGTGGTAGGGCGCGTTGGCGCAGTGGTAGACGACCGCAGCGCCCACGGCCGCGCGCACGGCCGCGTCGCGGTCGAGGATGTCAGCCTGCACAGCCTCGTGCATCAGGTGGCGGCTCGCCTCGGCTGAACGGCGCACGGTGCGAACCCGATACCCGCGCGCGAGCAGACGATCGACGAGCTGGCTGCCGACCTGGCCGGTGCCGAAGACCACATGCAACTCGGAATCAGTCATCTCGTCTCTCCATGCTCCGCGGGAGCGCCGGCGAAGGAGCCCGCGGCGAGCGCAAGGCCGATCATCGGCGTCCCGGTTCAAGGCCCGAGGAGCGCCATCCCGGTGCGGGTGACCAGCGCGAGCAGCGCCAGCGACGAGACGAAGAACAGGACGAAGCGGAGCTCGATCCGGTTGATCGTCGCCTGGAACACGCTGTGAACGACACGGAGCGCGACGTACGTCCACGCGAGGGCGAGGTCAGCGCTTCCGCGGCCTGGCACGAGTGCGGCGATGATGACCACGGGGTAGAAGATCGTCGGCTGCTCGAACAGGTGGTTGTAGTTGTCCGCCTTCCAGCGCACCTCGGCAGGCAGCGTCGCCATTTGCTCGCCCCGCGGGGCGGTGGGGTCGAGCTTCATCCCCGCGCGACGGATGGCCGGGATACGCGTCACGTACATCCACGCCCACATGACGAAGGTCCAGGCGGCGAGGGCAAGGGCGGGCAGAAGCAGGGGGCGATTGAGTTCCATGGTCAGGCTCTCCAGCGGTCGGGGCGGCTGCGGTTCACGAGGCGGACGAGTCGGACGAAGCGGCGGGCGACTGTGCGCGCGGGGCGAACATCGCCGCGCTCACCCGCGCGGTGAGGGCTCGCGGCGAGAAGCGGCTCGTCTGCGCGAGGAGCCAGTTGATGAAGCCCACGATGCGCGTCGGCTGCTTGCCGTCGAGCGCGCGCAGGCAGGCGCGCACCACGTCGTCGACGGAGAGCGCCATCCGAAACACCACCGTCGAACGAACGCCCGCGCCCATCGCGTCGATGAAGGGCGTCTCGACCGGCCCGGGACACACCGCGGCGACGTGCA
>JBILLV010000466.1:0-5753 GCA_044375895.1 Polyangiales bacterium
AGGTTGGTGTGGTAACCCCTCCCTGCTCGCAGAAGGCCGTGTCTGCAAGCTCAACCTGGAGCTCCTACGCAGCCGGACAGATGTTCAGCCATGGCGAAGTTGGGCGCGTAGCCGCGCACTCACCGTCCCCTCCTGCTCGCCCGCCGCGGCCGCCGACCTCATCCCCGCACCGGACCCGCGCGTCCTGGTCTGCCAGCTCACCGCCCGCCACGTCTCGGTCGACGGCATCCACGAGATCCTCACGTCCCTCGGACTGCCGGGCCGCGACCGCGAGGCCCTGTGCGAGATGATCGGCAGGCTCGGGCGCGCCGCCAGACGCCTGATGGCGCGGGCCTGCGAGCAGCTTCGCAGCAGACTCCAGTGCCTCGCCGGCGACGACATCTTCTTCCACCGCGTCGCGGTCAAGGTGCTCATGGAGCCGGTGTCCGGCGCCGTCCTGGACGTGCTGCGGTGGCCCTGGCGCAAGGCCGAGGACTGGGAACTCTGGATCGCCCAGTGGCCCGCCCTGCGCCTCTTCGTCAGCGACATGGGCAAGGACTTGGTGGGGGCCACCGGCGCCCTCCGGCTGCCTCATCAGGCCGACAAGTTCCACGAGCGCCAGTGGTGGAATCGGAAGGTCTTCGCGCGCCTGTCGCGGCAGGAGAAGGCCCTCGCCCAGCGGGTGTTCGAGGCCCTGGAGCGCGCCACCCGGCCGGGCCCCGTCGGCGGGGAGCGCCCCACCGCCGAGCAGATCGACGCGATCGAGCGCGAGCGGCTCGCGGTCGAGGCGGAGTTCTACGCCGCCGTCGCGGCGGAGATGCACGTGCTGCCGCTGTTCGATCCGCTCGGCCCACGGGGGCGTCCCTGGGACGAGGCCGACTGCGAGGGCGCGCTGACCGCGGCGATCGAGCACCTGGTGAAGCTGCCGCACGCGATGGGGCTGCGCGTGGCCAAGCACCTGTACCGCTACCAGAAGCTGTGGATCGCGCAGCGGGCGCTGTGGGACGCGATCGATGTGCCGCTGCGCCCGGGGTCGACCTGGAGCGGCGAGGAGGTGGTGAACGCGGTGTTGGACCTGCGCACCTGTCGCCGCGATCTGCGTGAGGCGACCGACTGGGCGACGGTGAAGTCGGCGCGAGCGCGCGAGGCTGATCTGGTGGGGGCGCTGGCCGCAGCGTGCAGCAACGTGGCGGCGGTGGAGCGTGAGGTGGCCTCGTTGCTGTCGTGCCCGCGACGCTCGTCGTCGCTGGTGGAGTCGTTCAACGCGGTGCTGCGCGTGGCCCAGCAGGCTCATCGTCATGTCTCGGACGACCTGCTGGCGATCCTGGCGCTGCGGTGGAACCTCAGCCCCCGAACGAGCGGCGCCCGCCGTGGCCCGAGCCCCTACGCGCGTCTCGGCGTCGACTTCGCCAACGACCCTCGCCCCTGGTACGAGATCCTCCTCGAGGAGCTCGACCGGGCGTAGCGCACGGATCGGAGCGAGAGGGCGACGGCCGGCTCTGCCGGCATGGGGGACGTGTGTCCGTCGCACGTGTCTACGCCCACTCAACTCCACGCCGAACGATCCCCTACTCGGATCGCTGGAGAAGACGGCGAAGCTCCAAGCGACGTCGTACGGTGTTGTGGAGATCGTGGGTGACGCCGCATAGGGCCGCCAACCCGCCGCACAAGACTGCCCTCCCCCACAGCAGCGCCGACCGCGTTCGCCGCAGGGCCGACCGCATTCACCTCAGCACCGCGCGCCCTAACCCCAGCGCCGCCTACGCTCACCCCAGCGCCGCCCACGCTCGCACCAGCGACGCCCACGCTCGCCTCAGCGCCCCCCGCCCTCACCTCAGCGCCCCTCGCGTCCCACCTCAGCGCCCCTCGCGTCCCACCGCAGCGCCGCCCACGCCCACCTCAGCGCCCACTGCTCCCCACCGCAGCGCCGCGCCCCCTCGCGCCTCACCGCCACCCCTCCGCGCCCTCGTCGCGCCCTCCGCCGCCCCCCGAGCGCCGGGTGTGATCGCGCGTTGACAGCCCCTGTGTCTGCGCCCGTTGATGCACTCCCCCGCGCGGACAACGCGAAGCCCACTTTGCTCGCCCCATCCCGCATTTTCTCCCTCGGTACGCGGGGTGCTTCATGCCCCATCCGTTCCACCCCAGGGAGGTGTTGCATGGCCCACCAGAGCTCGCGGATCGTCGCCCTTTCGCTCGCCCTCGCCTCGCTCGCTCTCTCCCCTCTCGCCGCGGCGCAGCGTCATCCGCGCCGCCATCCCCGCCACCCGCAGGCCGCGCCGGTCGCCCTCGACGCGCCCGCCCTCGCCCGCACGCGCGGTACGCTCGACGACGACTCGCCCACCGACGACGCGGGGCACCACGTCCAGGCGCGCACCGTCACGCTCCGTCGCGGCGACGCGGTGCGCTTCGGCGTGTCGTCGAGCGACTTCGACACGGTGGCGCGCGCGAGCGGCCCCGGCGGTCAGCAGTGGGAAGACGACGACGGCGCGGGCCGCGGAACCGACTCGCTCCTCCAGTTCACGGCGCCGCGCGACGGGCGCTACGAGCTCACCGTGACGAGCTACGAGGCGGGGGAGTCGGGCGCCTTCCGCACCGAGCTCTCGGTGGCGCGCGGCGGCGCCGTCAACGAAGACGACGCCGCGCCCGACGCCGACAGCGCCGACGCGTCCGACGACACCAACGACGACGCCCCGGCCGACGTGCGCCCCACCCCCGCGCAGCCCGCGGCCGCCGGTGCGGGAACCACCTGGGGCATCTTCGTCGGCATCTCGCGCTACGACGGCGAGAACGACGACCTCCCCGGCAGCGCGGGCGACGCGCGCAACCTCGCCCGCTCCTTCGAACGGGCGGGGTGGACGCAGCGCGGCAACGCGGTGGTTCTCACCGACCGCGAGGCCACGCTCGACCAGGTGCGTCAGGCCTTCCGCTCGGTGGCGCCGCGGGTGCGGGCCAACGACACGCTGGTGTTCTTCTTCGACGGCCACGGCAGCTCGGACACGCTCGACCTCCGCGGCGAAGACCTCTCACGCCGTGAGCTCGGGCGCCTCCTCGACCGCGTCCCCGGGCGCTCGCTCCTCGTGCTCGACAGCTGCGAGGCGGGCGGCTTCGCCAGCGTCGTGCGCGGCCACGAGGGGCGCGCCGGGCTCTTCTCCTCGCGGGCCAACGAGTCGTCGTCGACGGCCCCCGAGGTCGGCGCCGGCGGCTGGCTCGCCTACAACTTCCGCCGCGCGATCGACGGCGGCGTGCGGCGCCGCCCGGACGGCTCCATCGACCTCGGCGAGGTGGTCCGCTACGTCGAGCGTGACTACCGGGCGCGCGACCTCGACCAGCAGCTCGTCGCGACGCAGGCGACGCGCGGTGACTTCGCGCTCGGCGGCCCCGGCGCGGCGGCCCCCGCCACCGGCAACGACATCGGCAACGGTGACGACAACGGCGACGACAGCGGCGACGACAACGGCGACGACCCGCAGTACGCGCACGCTGGCACTGGCGCTCCTGGCACGACGCTCCCCGCGGTGATGAACCTCGGCGCCGGCTTCGCGGGCCAGATGATTCAGGCGCTCACGAAGTAGCGCGACGCTCCCGCATCCGCCACGCCACCCGCGTCGCCACCGACATGATCGAGAGCTGAGGGTTCACCCCGAGGCTCGTCGGCAGGATCGACCCGTCGGCGACGTAGAGCCCCTGGACGTTCCACACCCGCCCGTCGCCATCGACCACCGAGTTGTGCTCGGACGAGCCCATCCGCGCGCTGCCCAGCGGGTGCTGCGAGGCGCACTCGATGCGACGGCCGGGGATCTTGTCCCAGCGCACCTTGCGGAGCCCGTCGGCGTCGACGCCGCGCAGCCCGAGAACCGGCAGAAATACCTCGCGCGCCCCGGCTTCGAAGAAGGTCTCGGCCATGAGGGTGGCGATGCGCGGGATGCGCGCCCGATCGCGCGCGGTCATGCGGTAGGTGACCCACGGCTCGCGCCCGAAGGAGCGCCACACCGACGCGCCCCCCTCGTCGTGCAGGATGCCCCCGAACATCGCGAGGTGACCGATCTTCGCCGCGTTGCGCGTGTGCTCGACGCCGACCCCGGGCATCGTCGCGCCGAGCACCCCGGTGGGGACGAAGAGGCCCGTGAGGGTGATCCCTTCGTGCTCGAAGGCGTCGCTGTACGCGCTCTGGAGCGCGCCCTTCCAGCCCTCCACGGGCTCGTCGAAGCGCGCCAGCACGCGGAAGCCCGGGTGGAGCGTCATCCCGCGCCCCACCCAGCGCGGGTGCCCGACGCCGCTTCGCATGAGCAGCAGCGGCGTGTGCCAGGCCCCGCAGGCCACCACCACCCGCGACGCGCGCACGGTCACCTTCGCGCCGGGGGATCCGTCTTCGCGGTTGAGCAGGCGGCCGACGACGCCGCGGGCGCGCCCGTCTTTCACCACGACCCGCTCGACGAGGCAGTGCGACCACACGTCGGCGCCCGCCGCGACCGCGCGCGGCAGGTACGACAGGTCGACGCTCATCTTGGCCTCGTGGGGGCAGCCGAAGTTGCAGCGCCCGCAGCCGTTGCACCCATCGGTGTTGCGGCGCATCGGCTTCACCTCGAAGCCCTTGCGCTCGGCCCCCAGCACGAAGAGGCGCGTCGAGCGCGAGCGCATCGCCGTCGGCACCTCCTCGACGTGGATGGCCCGCTCGACGTGTTCGAAGTAGGGCGCCATCTCGCGCGGGGTGAAGCCGTCGAGCCCGAGGTCGCTCGTCCAGTGGGCCATCACCGGGTCGGGGATGCGGAAGCACACCGCCCCCGTGAGCACCGACGATCCGCCCACGCAGCGCCCCATCGTCACGTTGACGGTCGGCGTGTCACCGATTCCGAGCGCGGCGGTGACGGCCCCGTCGCGCCACACGTGACGCATCGACTCGCTCGGGCGCATCTGCCCCAGCAGCGACGCGGGCACGCGGGCTCCCTCCTCCAGCACCACCACGCGGAGCCCGGAGAGCGCGAGCTCCGTCGCCACCGTCGCGCCGCCCGCGCCAGAACCAACGATCACCACGTCGCAGTCGAGCGTGAGGTCGCCCTGAAAGTCCCTGCCCGAACGGAACGACCCGGCCGTCATCGCAGGCACCGCCCGTCGTAGCCCGCTCCCCGCGCGACGTCGGGGTGCTCGTACCACACGATGCACAGGATGGCCTTGGCGCCGAACACGGCCAGCCCGAGGGGCCCACGCTCCATGCGTTCGAGGGCGCGGGTGCGGGTGGGCTCGTCGAGCGATTCGAAGGGGCCGAGCGCCCCCACGCGCCACGGCGCGACCCAGGTGATGGCCCGCACGCACAGCCCGAAGAGCCCGCGGGCGCGCGGCCCCGAGCGGCCGAGGAAATCGTCGAGATCATCGAGGAGCCAGTCGAGGCGTGCGCCGTCGGGCGGCCCTTCCTCGGTGGCGAAGAGCGTCGCCGCGAGGGCCCGCACGGCCGCCCGTTGCCCCGCCCGCAAGCCCGCCTGCCGCGGGGCCGCGTCGGGCACCTCGATGCGACCGGGCGCCGACGACACCGCGCTCACAGCCGCGAAGCCAGCACCGGGTCGAGCCGCGACACGCGGGAGAAGAGCGCGTCGATGAGCTGATCGCGGCCGAGCACCCGGGCGCAGGAGAGCATCCCGAGGGCGGACTCGAGCGCGAGGGCGGGCTCCCAGGACTCGAGGTCGTGGCGGGCGACGAGGGCCTCGGTCTGTTCGAAGGCGGCGATGGCGACGCGCGGGAGGCGGGCCTCGATGCACACCCGACCGAGCGCGAGGAGGAGG
>JBILLV010000467.1:0-5749 GCA_044375895.1 Polyangiales bacterium
AGACGAGGGAGCCCTTGCCCCCGCTCCGCGGGGGTGAGGGCGCGCGGCAGCGCGGAGAGGGGGCCGTGACGAGCGGCACCGTCACACGGTCCGCGATGCGTCAACGGCCAAACCTGAGTCTGAGGGCTACGCCTTCAGCGCGTGGAGGGCCTTCCAGCGCGCGACGAGCGTCGGCACCGAGGCCTCCACCCAGCGACCGAGCTCCGCCCGCGACACCGCCATCTCCGCGCCGCGGTGCACGGCCGCGAGCACCCGCACCTGCTCCGCGAGGCACGGAGCCTTCACGCCGGCCCGCACGCCGCGGCTCCGCACCACGAACGACTGCGCGAGCTCCCCGACGGTGACCTCGACGCGCCGGTAGGGCGTCAGCGTAAGCCCGGGCCAGAGGGCCTTCTTCATCGTGGTGAGGCGCTTGTCGATCTTGCGCGCGCGGGCACCTTCCTCGGCTGCCGCGGGCGCCTTCGCCTTGAGCTCCAGGACGTCGAGCTCGTCCGCCGCCCCGTCGGGGACGCGCGCGAGCGCCCAGTAGCGCGCGAGCCCGCCCGATCCGCCGCTCTTCACCTGACGCTTCTGCAGCGCGTACACGGTGTAGTCGCGGGTCTCGTCGGTCTCCTTCAGCGCCTTCTTCACGGCCTTGAGCTCGTCCTTCGAAACGGCGGAGAGCGTCGGCTCGAGGCTCCAGCGCTCCACCGCGTCGTCGCGCATCTTCGAGCGCGCGGGAGCGCCGAGGGTGTTGAGGGTCGCCTTGTCGGTGAGCACGGGCGAGCGCTCGACGGCGAGGTCGTCGACCCATCGGACGATGAGGGGCGCGATGTCCTCGCCCGCCAGCGCGACGGAGGTGAAGTACCGCAGCGCGTCGAGGGCGACCTCCACCTCGCCCGAGTCGTCGAGGTCGTTGAAGGTGAAGCCGACGCCCCCCTTGTCGAAGGCGAGGAAGCCGAAGTTCTCCAAGTGCGCGTCGCCGAACGCGAGCGTCTTGCCGGTGGGTACCCGCGCCGGGTCGACCGCGCGGACGTCGCGCCACCACAGCGCGGGGAACGATCGGAGGAGTTGCAGGGCGCCGCCCTCGATCGCAGCGTCCCAGCGATCGTTGAACACCCCATCGGGGACGTAGGCGACGCTGGCGCGGGCGAGGTCGCGGGTGAGCGCGGGCGCTACGAAATCCGCGGGGCTGAGTGGCTTCATGAGCGGGCAGGCTATCGCGGTGGCGTGGGCAGCGTCACGCACTTCCGCCGCGCCGCCGTCGGAGCGCGGCCCCCACCGCCGCCACCGCGCACAGCCCCCACACGGGCACCGTCGTCGCCTGCGGCGGCACCCCGCACGCGCACCCGCGCCGCACCCCCGTGGCAGGGATGAGCGCGGGCGGCGGCGCGCCCGTCGCCGCTGTCGGGAGCGTGAGGCGCGCGTCGAGGTCGATGTCCGTCACGCGCGTCTGCACCATCGAGCGGAGCGACACGCCCTCCCGCGGCGCGTCGGCGAGCTCACGGGCCGCCGTCACCGCCGCCTGCTGCGCGCCGGTGGGACCACCCCACACGCCGCGCCGCGGGTTCTCGCAGGCGATGGGACCCGTCCACGGATGGCGGATGACGTAGCGGGCCTGGAAGGCGTTGCCCGTGGAGGTGAGGCGCGCGCGGGTGTCGGTGGTGTCCATCGCGCCGCCGTTGGGGACGTAGCGCTCGTGGCCGCCGGTCACGGGGTAGGCCTCACGAAACACGAGGTCGTCGGTGAGCGTCCCGGCGTTGTAACGGGCGTGGAGGCGGGTCACGACCATCGAGCTGCCGTTGAAGTCGGTGATGGCGTCGGTGCCGAGGGTGGCGAGGTCGTTGCCGTTGAGGGGAGGCGACGGGCAGGGGTCGCAGCCGCCCGTGCTCCAGGCGTACTCGGTGACGACGGCGCGCTTGCCCGACGACTCCACGGTCGCGTCGAAGAGGGCGCCGTAGAGGGAGGCGAAGCGGTCGCGCGCGCCCTCGACGAGGTCGAGGTTGGTGGGGATGAAGACGTTGCGGTAGTTGGCGACTTCGAAGCGGGCCGACGGGTGCAGCACGTACACGATGAGGTCTTGCGGGCCGGGCGGCGCGTTGAGCAGGCCGAGGCGAACCGGGAGGCGAAACTCCTCCGAGTCGTAGTGCATGCGGAGGGGCGAGAGCCGCGCGCCGCCGTTGGGACGCCGCTGCGC
The DNA here is from genome assembly GCA_044375895.1 of Polyangiales bacterium. Taxonomy (GTDB): domain Bacteria; phylum Myxococcota_A; class Polyangia; order Polyangiales; genus CAISKJ01. The sequence continues at coordinate 2,177 of JBILLV010000467.1, forward strand.
CCGCGCGAGGTCGACGCGCGCCACGAAGAACTTCCACCCGCCGCGGACGTACGGCGCGAGGGCCTCGGCGGCGCCGCGGGGGATGTTGTAGCGGTTGCCGCGGAGCCACGACTCCAGGCCCGACGACTCGTCGGCCGACAGCACCACCACCTCGTACTCGCCCACCGCGAAGCGGGCCTCGACGCGGACGTGACGCTCCACATCCTCACTGACCAGGCTCTCCAACGAAACGGTCGCGACGCCAGGCATCGACATCGCCAGGTCGCGGACGCCGTCACGACCGCTCGCGGGACAGGGGTCCTGCTCCCAGTACTCGACGAGGCGTGGCGCTGTGAGGGCCTCCAGGTGGTCGAACACGTCGTGCGGGAGCGTGCGCACGTTCTCGCGCGAGAGCACCACGGGGACGGGAACCACCATGGCGAAGTCCTCGGGCGGGCCGTCGTAGTCGTTGCTCATCGTGAGCACCGTGCGCGTGCCCGAGCGCATGAGGGCGGCGCGGGTGGCCTTGTTGGTGAGCCCCTCGCTCGACCCCGACACGTAGAAGCCGCAGAAGGCGTCCGCGTGCGCGGCGGACAAGGTGGCGGCGAGGATCCACGGGGCGAGGCGGCGCGGGCTCATGCGCGGAGCATCGCGCCGTGTGCCACGGACTGCAACGGGCGACGCGGTGATCGGAGGTTTGGCGTCGAGGACCCGCGCCGTGGCACACGCTGCAACGCCTTGCCGCAAGGGCAACGCGCGATTTTGCTCGACGACGCACGTCGGGCTGGCGAGCCTCTCTGGCATGACTCGGAAGGCCCTCCTCCAGCCGCTCTCAGTGTCTCTTGGGGTGACCCTCGCGCTCACGGCCAGCGCCGCCCACGCGACCGACTACTACGTGAGCCCGTCGGGCGACGACCGCAACGTCGGCACCTCGGCCGCGACGCCGTGGCGAACCTTCACCAACGTGAACGCGCGCAACCTCGCGGCGGGTGACCGCGTGCTGCTGGAGGGCTCGCAGAGCTTCCCCGGCGGCCTCACCTTCGACGCGATGGACCGCGGCACCGCCATGGCGCCCATCACCGTGTCGACCTATGGCACGGGCCGCGCGACGCTGCGACCGACCACCACCAACGGCATCTACGCGTACAACGTCGCGGGCCTCGCGATCGCCAACCTCGTCATCGTCGGCCCCGGCGCCGCCACGAGCACGCAGAGCGGCATCAACTTCTACGCCGACCTCGCGGTGGCGAGGCGGCTCCCCTACGTGCGCATCGACAACGTCGAGGCCAGCGGCTTCCGCAACGGCGTGCTCCTCGGCTCGTGGGGCGGGTCGACGGGCTACGACGACGTCGCGGTGACCGGCTGCGACCTCCACGACAACGCGCAGAACGGTCTCCTCACCTACGGTCAGGTGCGCGCCATCCACCGCAACGTGCGGGTCACGCGCTCGCGCTTCCACGACAACCTCGGCGACCCACTCGTCAACCGCCCCACGGGCAACGGGGTGAACCTCGGCGAGGTGGACGGCGGCCTCATCGAGCGCTGCGTCGCGTGGAACAACGGCATCTCCAGCCGCCGGGGCCAGGGGCCGGTGGGCATCTGGGCCTACAACTCCAACGCCGTGACGATCCAGTTTTGCGAGTCGTACGCCAACCGCACGAGCGGCAACACCGACGGCGGCGGCTTCGACCTCGACATCAACATGACCAACTCGGTCATGCAGTACAACTACTCGCACGACAACGACGGCGCGGGCTACGGGCTCTACCAGGGCACCGACGCGCTGCCGTGGCGGGGCAACGTCGTCCGCTACAACATCAGCGAGAACGACGGCCGCCGCAACGGCTACGGCGCGATCACGGCGTGGACGGACACGGGCCCCTTCGCCGACTGCGACATCTACGGCAACACGATCTTCGTCTCGCCGTCCGCATCGGGTGAGCCCCGCGCGATCCGCTTCAACAGCGTGTCGACCAACTTCCGCTTCTTCAACAACCTCATCGTGACGACAGGGGGCGTGCGCGTCATCGACGTGGTGGCGGGCCAGACGGGCCTCGTCTTCCGCGGCAACAACTACTGGACCTCCGGCGGCGCCTTCACGGCCGTCTGGGCGGGCGTGACGCACCCGAGCCTCGCGGCCTGGAGCGCCGCCACCGGCCAGGAGCGCGACGGCGCCACCGTGGTGGGTCGCGGCCTCGACCCGCTGCTCACGGCCCCTGGGATGGGCGGCCGCATCGGCGACCCCGACCGCCTCGCGACCCTCGACGCCTACCGCCTGCGCGCGGGCTCGCCGATGATCAACACGGGCCTCGACCTCAGCCGCTTCGGGGTCACGCCCGGCGCGCGCGACTACTTCGGCACCTCGCTCCCGCAGGGCGGCGCGCTCGACGTGGGGGCCCACGAGTTTGTCTCCGGCGTGGTGCCGCCCGTGGACGCCGGCGCGGATGCCGCGGCCGATGTCGCGCGCGACGTGACGGCCGACCTGGGGGCCGACGGGTCGCGCGACGTCGCCGTCGACACGGGGCTGGACGTCGCGGCCGATGCGCGGCTCGACGCCGCCGACGCGCCGGCCGACGCAGCGCCTGGCGCCGACGTCGCGGTCGCGGTCGACGCCTCCGCGGACGCAGCCGAAGCGCCCGCGGACGCGGCCATGGACGCGACCGACGCCGCAAGCACGGTCGATGCGACCGCAGACGTGGCCGACGAGGCGGCAGGTGACAGCGGCGCGGACGTCGTCGCGTCCGACGGAGCCGGCGACGCGGCGACGCCCTCCGCACCTGGGGACACTGGCTGCCAGTGCTCGGTGCCGCGCGCCGCTGCGCCGGTCCATCGCGCCTCGGGCCTCGTGCTCGCTGCCCTCGCGTGGTTCGCGCGCCGCCGGGTGGCTGGTCGCCGCCGTCCCCGCAATGGAAGCGGCGCGGCGCCTACGTCTCGGGCCGCGGCGAGCGCTGCGGGCGCCCGTTGGTGATGAGGAAGCGCCACACGCCCGGCTCGCCGACGTTGGACGTCGTGCAGAGCTGGAGCACGCGCGACGTCCGCGAGCCCGGGAGCACCCGCGAGTCGCGCCGGTTGCCCGCGTCGAAGCCCGCCTGGGCGGGCGTGCCGCCGAGCCCGCGCCGACCGCCGCTCGCGTCGCCCGTCGTCCACTCGCAGCGCGCGTAGCGAAACTCCACTTCGAACTGCCCCTCGTCCATCTGGGCCCCGCCGCGCAGCACGATCTGGAAGCTGTTGAGCCGGTCGACGTGGGCGCTGTAGTACCCGACGTTGTGCCAGGTGATCACCACCTGCCCGGGCCGCACGTCCCACCACACGCCGTTGCGCGCGGGGCGGCCGTGGCCGTTGGTGTCGATGTCCGCCCAGAAGGCCGCGATCATCGGCTGGTCGGCGATGGGGAACGGCGTCGGCGTGTACTGGCCCACCGGCCCGCGGAAGGTGATGTTGCCGTTGTTGTTCACGTAGATCGACGTGTACGTCCCCGCGAAGTAGCGCAGGCCGCCGGGGAAGGCGCGGGCGATGTCGATCTCCGTGGAGGACGAGTCGTCGTTGTCTTCGAGGTACGACGAGCCGAAGCCCGCTGGACCGCCGAGGTCGGCG
>JBILLV010000468.1:0-5721 GCA_044375895.1 Polyangiales bacterium
GCCGCGCTCGCGCACCTGCTCGACGGTGCTCTGGATGGCGGTTCGCTCGCCGACGGGGAGCCCGAGGACGAAGGCGACGACGTGGAGGGTGGACTCCTCGCGCTGCGAGATGACCCCGTCGGAGAGGGCGAGCCACGTCGCGAAGGCGTAGGCGTACGCGCGGACCTCGATGGAGAGGTCGGACACGTCGACGTCGACGAGGTCGATGGGGGTGCTGCACGCGCGCTCGAGGGCGGCGATGGTGTCGCCCTCGTAGCCCTCGGCGCGGGCGGCGTCGAGCACCATGGCGCCCGCGCGCGGCGGGAGCGCGCCCTCGGCCCACGCCGACGCCAGCACGAGGAGGAAGAGCTCGACGGGCACGCGGGTGTTGGCCGCGTCGGGCGTCGCGGGGCGGACGATGGTGGAGAGGCGCGCGCCGGGCATCCCCGAGTGGCGACCGCGATCGACGGACGTGGTGATCACCTCCGCGATGGCGGCCGGGCCCATCCGCGGCGCGTGGAGCTCGGTGACGCCGAGGGAGCTCAAGCGCCAGCGGTCGAGCGGGTCGACGGCGCCGCCGAAGGCGAGGACGCGCGCGTGGCCGGCCGCCTGGAGGTCGCGCAGGCGGGAGACGTAGCTCACGCCGTGGTCGTCGAGGCCGTCGACGTGGAGGAGCACCACGAGGGCGTTGTCGCCGTAGGTGCGGTCGTGGGCAGCGCCGGCTTCGATCTCCTCCCAGCCGTGGGAGAAGGCCAGGGCGGCGGCCTGACGGGCGTGGGCGAGGAAGACCGGGTCGCGCGACACGATGGTGACCCGCACGCGCTCGCCGCCCGCGAGGGAGGGCGACGTGGGGGAGAGCGACGCCGAGTGCTCGGACTCCCAGTCGAGGGTGAGCCGGTCGAGCTCGCGGACGACGGCGAGGCAGCCGCCGGGGCGCTCCTCGGGGCGCTTGGCGAGGAGGCGGGCGACGAGGGCGTCGAAGCGGGCGAGGTCGGGGCGGTGCGCGGAGATGGGCGCGGCGAGGGTCGACACCTGGTCGCGGAGCACCTCGTACACGTCGCTGGAGTTGAACGGGGGGCGGAGCGCGAAGAGCTCGTAGGCGACGCACCCGAGGGCGTAGAGGTCGGCGGCGGGGGTGAGCTCGACGCCGTTCTGCGCCTGGATCTGCTCGGGGGCCATGTACGCGGGCGAGCCGACGAGGAGGGTGCTGCGCGTCTTGCCGTTGAACGCGGGGCGGGCGATGCCGAAATCGATGAGGACGGGGCGGCCGGTCTCCTGCTCCAGCATGACGTTGGCGGGCTTCACGTCGCGGTGGATGATGCGCGCGGCGTGGACGGCGGAGAGGCCGCTGGCGATCTGGCGGATGATGCCGAGGGCCTCGCGGGTGGGGAGGCGTGTGCCGCGGGAGACGTGGTCGAAGACGAGGCTGTCGAGCGCGCGGCCGTGTACCAGCTCCATGGCGTAGTACCAGGCGCCGCGGTGCTGCCCGAGGGCGTGCACCTGCACGATGTTCTGGTGGCGGATGGAGGCGAGGGCCTTGGCCTCGCGGACGAAGCGCTCGACGAAGGCCGGGTCGGCGGCGAGCTCGCGGGTGATCACCTTGAGGGCGACGCGGCGGCCGAGGCCGAGGTCGCTGGCCTCGTAGACCACGCCCATCGCGCCCTGACCGAGCTCGCGCTCGATGCGGTAGCGACCGTCGATGAGCTCCTTCGAGTCGATCCCCACCGGCATCGCGCCGGAGGTGCCGGCTTCGCGGTTGCGCGGGAGCGTCTTGATCGTGTCGTGGTCGTCCATGCGTCTCCGTCTGCCAAGCACGAACGGCAGCGGAGAGCCGGGACTTGAGGGCGACGGCCTCTTTCAGCGGTTGCCGGTGACCGGGTCGAGGGCGGCGGCGTGGCGGGCGGACAGCTCGGGGACGGGCAGGTCGAGCACCCCTTCGATGACGAGGGATGCGCCGTCCACCACGCCGAGCGGGGTGAGCGCGACGCCCGCGGCCTCAGCCTTCAGGCGCACCAGCTCGGCGACATAGGGGGTGTACGACACGACGACGCGGGTGGGGTCTTCGCCGAAGAGGCCCGCGGCGTCGGCGGCGACGCCCGCGGGGAGCTTCACGCGGGCGCCGCGTGCGCCGAGGATGCAGCACTCGGACAGGGCGACGGCGAGTCCCCCTTCGGCGCAGTCGTGGGCCGACGCGAAGAGCCCTTCGCGCGCGGCGGCGACGAGCAGGCGCTGGAGGCGCGCTTCCATCGCGAGGTCGATGGCCGGGGGGCGGCCGCAGAGGTGTCCGGCCTTGCGGGTGAGCCACTCGCTGCCGCCGAGGGCCCCTGCGCCGAGGGGGCCGAGGAGGGCGACGTGGTCGCCGAGGCGCTTGAAGCCCGCCGTCACGACGTCGGACGACTTCTCCAACAGACCGACTGCTCCGATGGTGGGCGTCGGGAGGATGGCCCGCGAGGCGCCGCCCTCCTGCGTCTCGTTGTAGAGGCTGACGTTGCCCGAGACCACGGGGACGCCGAGGGCCTTGCAGGCGTCGGCGATCCCGTCGATGGCGTCGCGGATCTGGGCCATGATCTCGGGGCGCTCGGGGCTGCCGAAGTTGAGGCAGTCGGTGAGGCCGATGGGCTCGGCGCCGGTGCACGCGAGGTTGCGGCAGGCTTCGGCGACGGCCATCGCGGCGCCCGCCCGCGGGTCGAGCTCGCAGAAGCGCCCGTTGCAGTCCGAGCTCAGCGCGATGAACTTCTCCAGGTGCGACGTCTCGTCGTGGCAGAAGAGCCGGACGACGGCGGCGTCGGCAGCGCCGGGGCGGACGACGGTTCCGTCGCGGACGATGTGGTCGTACTGGCGGTACACCCAGGCGCGGCTGCCGATGTTGGGCGACGCGAGGAGCTCGCGGAGGTCGTCCGCGGCGTGGAAGGGCAGGGCGGCGACGTCGACGTTGTACCGCTCGATGGGGCGCGGGTCGGCGACGCAGGGGCGGTCGTACTTCGGGGCGGCCTCGGTGAGCAGGTCGACGGGGAGGTCGACCACGACGGGGGCCTCACCCGCGGGCTTCGGCGCGCCCGAGAGCGGGTCGTAGCTGGGCGTCGCGCGCACCACCCAGTGGCCGGTGTCGGTGACGCGGCCGATGACGACGGCGTCGAGGTCCCACTTCGTGCAGATGTCGAGGACGCGTTGCTCCTGGCCGCGGCGGGCGACCATCACCATGCGCTCCTGCGACTCGCTGAGGAGGATCTCGTAGGGCGTGAGGGCGCGCGCGCGGCGGGGGATGAGGTCGAGGTCGAGCTCGACGCCGTTGCCCGCGCGGGAGGCCATCTCCACGGTGCTCGACGTGAGGCCGGCGGCGCCCATGTCTTGAATGCCTTCGAGGACGTCGGCGGCGAAGATCTCCATGCACGCCTCGAGGAGCACCTTCTCCATGAAGGGGTCGCCCACCTGCACCGTCGGGCGCTGCTTCTCGCTCGCCTCGTCGAACTCCGCGCTCGCCATGGTGGCGCCGTGGATGCCGTCGCGGCCGGTGCGGGCCCCCACGTAGAGGATCGGGTTGCCGATGCCCTCCGCGCGTCCGTAGAAGATCTTGGCGGTGCGGGCGAGGCCGAGGGCGAAGGCGTTGACGAGGATGTTGCCGTTGTAGGCCGGGTCGAACTGCACCTCGCCCGCGACGGTGGGCACCCCGATCGCGTTGCCGTAGCCCGCGATGCCCGCGACCACGCCGCGGAGGAGCGTCGGCGTGCGCGGGTGCGACGGTTCGCCGAAGCGCAGCGAGTCCATGAGGGCCACCGGGCGCGCGCCCATCGTGAACACGTCGCGGAGGATGCCCCCGACGCCCGTCGCCGCGCCCTGGTACGGCTCGATGAACGACGGGTGGTTGTGCGACTCCATCTTGAACACCACCGACCAGCCGTCGCCGATGTCGACGACGCCGGCGTTCTCCCCGGGCCCTTGGATCACCCGCGGTCCGGTGGTGGGGAGGCGCTTGAGGTGGGTGCGCGACGACTTGTACGAGCAGTGCTCGGACCACATCACGGAGAGCACGCCGAGCTCGGGGTACGTCGGCGTGCGGCCGAGCGTCTTCACGGCGAGGGCGTACTCGTCGGCGGTGATCTTGTGGGCGAGGGCGAGCGCTTCGGTGACGGCGGGTTCGTGGGCCATGGCGGTGGGTGCTCAGCGCGCGAGGGCGGCGCGGACGGCGGACTGGAAGAGGAGGCGCCCATCGGTGTTGCCAAGGAGCGGTTCGGACGCGCGCTCGGGGTGGGGCATCAGCCCGAGCACGTTGCGCTTCGGGCCGCCGTAGAGCCCCGCGATGTCGTGGAGCGACCCGTTGGGGTTGGCGGGCGCGTCGGTGGCGCCGTCGACGTAGCGGAAGGCGATGAGGCGCTCGCGCTCGAGGCGTTCGAGCGTGGCGGCGTCGGCGTGGTAGCGGCCCTCGGCGTGGGCGATGGGGAGGCGCAGCGTGCGGCCGCGGAGCTCCTGGGTGAAGGGCCCGTCGGCCTCGCAGCGCAGCGTGACGTCGCGGCACTCGAAGCGGAGGTGCGCGTTGCGGGTGAGCGCGCCGGGGAGGATGTTGGACTCGGTGAGGATCTGAAAGCCGTTGCAGATGCCGAGGAGGAGACCGCCGCGGTCGACGTGGGCGCGGATGGCGGCCATCACCGGGGAGATCGACGCGACGGCGCCGCAGCGGAGGTAGTCGCCGTAGGAGAAGCCGCCCGGGAGGACGACGAGGTCGACGCCCGCGGGCAGGGCGGTGGACTTGTGGAAGACGTACTCGGTGGCGACGCCGACGACGTGCTGGAGCGTGTGCCAGGCGTCGAAATCGGCGTTGGATCCCGGGAACTGCACTACGGCGGCGCGCATCGTGGCGCGCACCCTAGTGGGGACGACGGGTGCGTGGCAATGGGGGAGCGAAGTGACGAGTGGACTACGGGCAGCCGCGGCCCGTGCACACGCCGTTGACGTAGCAGTACTGCCGCCGCGTCTGGCCCGTGGTGAGGCCGGGGCAGTCGGCGCAGCGGGTGGTGCCCGAGCGGCCGTCGCAGCTCTCGCCCACGTCGCAGCGGCCATTGCCGCACACGGCGACGCAGTCGGGGTCGGCGCCCGCGGCGCAGGCGGTGTTGCACGTCCCGTTGGCCGAGCAGTCGAGGGGGCCCGGGATGAGGCTGGCGAACTGCGTGGTGCGGGTCACGTCCTCCCAGCCGGGGCAGCCGGTGTCGGCGCAGCGGTTGGAGACGTAGCAGCGGCGCGCCGAGTCGTAGACGAAGTCGGTGTTGCCGCGCACGAGGATGCCCTCGACCACACCCGTGGCCGCGTCGATGACGGGCGAGCCCGAGTTGCCGCCGTAGGTGTCGAGGTTCGACTCGAAGTAGGCGCCCGCGGAGGTGGCGCGCACGGTGGCGCCGGCCGCGTACTTGAGCGGGAGGCCGGCGGGGTGGCCCGCGACCGCGACGGAGGTGCCGGCGGCGATGGCGCCCGAGCGGCGGATGGTGAGGGGGGTGTGGCCCACCACCGCGCGGTTGAGGCGGATGAGGCCCCAGTCGTTGGTGGTGGTCTCCTGCCGCGAGATGATCGCCGCGCAGCGGTACACGTCGTCGGCGGGGACGACGTTGCGCACCGTGGCGGCGTCGGTCATGTGGTAGCCGAACACGAAGGTGGCGGTGCTGCAGTCGGTGGCCGTGCGGAGGCAGTGGCCCGCGGTGGCGAGCACGTCGGGGGCGACGAGGAAGGCCGTGCAGAAGGCGGGGTTGGGCTGCG
>JBILLV010000149.1:0-22165 GCA_044375895.1 Polyangiales bacterium
TCATCGCGGTCTTGAGCGCCACGACGAGGTCGCGGAGGAGCACCACGGCCGCGTCCTGCCCGACGACCCGCGCGCGCAGCTTGTCGAGCACCGCGTCGGGGTCGAGCTGAACCGACGGGTCGACGAGCTCGCGGGGATAGCCCGTCCGCTGGCAGAAGGCGCGCGTCACCTCCCCCGCGAGGATGCGCCGCACGTCCTTGCCAGACACAGGCACCTCGGTGGCGTGGTGCGCGGCGGCGCGGAGCAGTTGAACCGCCCCGCCCGGCAGCGCGGCTCCGTCGCCGAAGCGCTCGGTGAGGTCCATCGCGCGGACGAGAGACTCGGGGTCGAAGCGAACCTTGCGCGCCCGGCCGATGGCGTTGGAGACGCTGGTGAGGGCGATGAGGGCCGCGTCGCCGCGGAGGGGCTCCAGGCGCAGCGTCTTGAGCGCCTGGATGAAGGCGGGGTGGGTCCGCTCGGCGCGGGCGAGGTCGTCAGGGGAGGCCTCGCAGACGATCGAGACCTCACCCGCCTCGATGGCCGGCACGAGGTAGCGCGCCGCGTCGAGCCCGCTCCCCGGGTCGCCCGTCATCAGAAACTCCGACAGGCTCTCGATGTGCAGGATGGCCTTGCGCACGCGGAGCTCGGAGATCATCCGCTGCACCCGCTGCTGCCACTGCCCGAGGTAGCGCATCCCCGCGACGATGCGGGCGCCGCTGGTGGAGTACACCTCGACGCCGCGCTCCTCGTTGGAGGCGCCCTTCTCTTCGAAGCGGTGGGCGAGCTCGTGGATGAGGGCCGTCTTGCCGACGCCCGAGGGACCCACCAGCAGCACGCTCGCGCGCCGTGACGACGTGAGCATCTCCGCGAGCAGCGCGAGCTCGCGGGTGCGTTGAAACGCGCGCTCCAAGCCCCCGTGGCGCACGAGGTCGTTGAGCCGACGGGAGGCCTCCCCGAGGGCGGGCGGCGGCGGCCGTCGCTCGTCGCGCTTGTCGTCGTCGCGGCGGCGCTCCTTCGCGACGATGGGCTTGTAGGCCACGGTCAGCGTCTCGACGCTCTCGTCGCCGTCGTAGGAGACGCGGAGGAGCGAGTCGAGGGGCGCCATGAAGAGCTTGTGCCGAATGATCTCCTCGACCCACGCGTCGAAATCCTGCGGCACCGCGAGGCTGTCGACGACGCCGAGGCGAGGGACGCGCACCACGAGCCCGGCGTCGGTGCGGCGGGGCGCGTCGGGGTCGCCGTCGGCGTGCGTGAGCGCGGTGAAGCGCATCGGCACCGCGAGCAGGCGGCGCTGCTGGACGGCGCGGAGCGTGAGGTCGACGCGGCGGAGGCGCATCTCCTTCCACCACGTCTGCCCGTGGCCCATCTCCTGCGCGTCGCGGGCGAGGAGCTTGGCGGCGGCGGCGGCGATCTGGTCGCGCGCATCGTCGACGTCCTCCGCGAAGGCCGTGAGGAAGGGGTGCGTGAGCACCGAAACGGTGTACCCGACGCCCGCGTGGCGCCGAACGAAGAGGTGAAACTTCTGCTCCATGGCGTCGCGCCCGGCGGATCATTCCCGGGTGCGGTGGCGACGTCAACGACGGGCGGTGCGGGGGGCGGTGATTCTCACGGATTCGGGCGACGCGACGGCGCGGCCGTCGGGAGGTGAGCCCGCGCCGCGTCGCGCTGGGACGCCGCCCGCGGTCTCGCCTGTGGCGCCGCGCCTCAACCCGACGCCGCGAAACCCCCGCATCACCGCGCGGTACGGGTCGTGCTCTCCCTACCCTCCGCAGCCATCTCCACCACCCGGCTGCGAGGGAAACCCGTGAACCAACAGACCCGCGGCCGCTACGTCACCCGTGAGACCATCCTCGACCTCCTCTCCGACGACGAGACGGCGAAGGTGAGCACCGCCGAGAGCGGCGCGCTCGCCGAGGGCGACGAATACCTCGACCTCGCCGCGATCGAGAAGGGCGTCCAGCGCACCGACGGCGTCGCCGTCCCCGTCGGCCAGGTGATCCCGAAGAAGGCCGTCCTCGACCGCACCTGGCGCGCCATCATGCAGCGCCTCTCCGACGCCCATCTGTCGTGACCGCCGCGCCCGCCGCGCCGCCCGGGCTCACCGCCGCCGAGGCCGCCGCCCGGCTCGTCGCCGATGGGCCCAACGCCCTCGCCGAGAAGCCGCGGACCCCGTGGTGGCGCCACCTCCTCGCGCAGCTCGCCTCGCCGCTCATCTGGCTCCTCGCGGGCGCGGCGGCGGTGTCGGGGGCGCTCGGGCAGCGGGTCGAGGCCGCGGCGATCCTCGCGATCGTGACGCTCAACGCGCTCATCGGCTTCGTGCAGGAGTACCGCGCGGAGTCGTCCGTCCGCTCGCTCAGCGCGATGACGGCGCCGCGGGCCCGCGTGCTCCGCGACGGCGCGCAGGCCGTCATCCCCGCGGCCGGCGTGGTGCGGGGCGACGTGCTCCTGCTCGAGCAGGGGGACATCGTCGCGGCCGACGCCGAGCTCACCGAGGCCAACCGGCTGAGCACCGTGGAGGCCGCGCTCACGGGCGAGAGCCTCCCCAGTGAAAAGTCCACCACGAAGGCCGCCGCGGACGCCCCGCTCGCCGCCCAGACGCACCGGGTGTTCATGGGGACGCCCGTCGCCACGGGGAGCGGCCGCGCCACGGTCACCGGCACCGGCGCGAGGACGGAGCTCGGGAAGATCGCCACGCTTCTCGACACGGCCCAGGAGGCCCCCACGCCGCTGCAGGTGCAGCTCGCGCGCGTCGGGCGCTCGATGGTGGTGCTGTGCCTCGCCGTGGTCGCGCTCGTCGCGGGGGTGGGGATGCTCCGCGGGCGCCCGTGGCTCGAGCTCTTCGTCTCGTCCATCGCGCTCGCGGTCGCAGCGGTGCCCGAGGGGCTCCCCGCCGTGGTCACCATCGCCCTCGCGGTGGGCGTGCAGCGGATGGCGGCGCGGCACGTCCTCGTGCGCCACCTCCCGTCGGTGGAGACGCTCGGCAGCGCGACGGTGATCGTCACGGACAAGACCGGCACGCTCACCACCGGGCGCATGGTGCTGCGCGAGGTGTGGGGCGACGCCGACGCCGTGCTCCGCGCCGCCGCGGCCAACGTCGACGCTTCGCTCGACGACGCGGGCACGTGGGGCGTGGGCGACCCGACGGAGATCGCGCTCCTCGTGGCCGCGAAGGCCCACGGGGTCACCGCCCCGGAGATCGACGCGGCCAACCCACGCGTGCAGGTGAACCCCTTCGACGCCGAGCGCAAGCGGATGAGCATCCTGCGCCGCGACGGCGTCCTCTACGTGAAGGGGGCGGCGGGGCCGATGCTCCCGCTCTGCGTGAGCGGCGTCGAGGGCGCCGAGGCCGCGGTGACGGCGCTCGCGTCGAAGGGCCTGCGCGTGCTGGCGGTCGCGACGGGGAAGGGCGCGGAGGAGTCCGGGCTCGCGCTCCTGGGGCTCGTGGGGATCGCGGACCCGCCGCGCCCCGAGGCCATCCAGGCGATCACCGAGGCGCGCGCCGCGGGCATCCGGGTGGTGGTGGCGACCGGCGACGCGCGGGTGACCGCTGAGGCCATCGCGCGGGAGATGGGGATCGTGCGGGCGGGCGAGGACGCCGCGGCGATCGTCCACGCGCGCATCACGCCCGAGGGCAAGCTCACGCTGGTGCGCGAGCTCAAGGCGAAGGGCGACGTGGTGGCGATGACCGGCGACGGCACCAACGACGCGCCGGCCCTGAAGGAGGCCCACATCGGCATCGCGATGGGCGTCGCGGGGACAGAGGTCACGCGCGAGGCCGCGGACATGGTGCTCGCCGACGACAACTTCGCCAGCGTCGTGGCGGCGGTGAAGGAGGGCCGGGCGATCTTCGACAACATCCAGAAGACCCTCGTCTACCTGCTCGCGGGCAACGCCGGCGAGCTCCTCACGCTCTTCGTGGCGGCGGCCGTCGGGATGCCGCTCCCGCTCCTCCCGCTGCAGCTCCTGTGGGTCAACCTCACGACCGACGGGCTGCCCGCGCTGGCGCTGGTGACCGACCCCGCCGACGACCAGGTGCTCGCGCGCCCGCCGCGCCCGCCGTCGGCGCCGATGCTGGGCCGCGCCGAGTGGCTCGCCATCGGGGGGCGGGGGCTGCTGGTGGGCGGCGCGACGCTCGGCGCGTTCGCGTACGAGCTCGGGCACGACAGCCTGCGGCACGCGCGCAGCACGGCCTTCGCGGTGCTGGTCTTCGCCCAGATCTTCAACGCCTTCGCGGCGCGGAGCCTCACGCGGACCTTCTTCGCCGTGGGCCCCCTCTCCAACCCGCGCCTGCTCGCGGTCTCCGCCGTGACGGTGCTGCTGCAGCTCGGGCTCATGGCCTTCGGCCCGGCGCAGCGGCTCTTCGACCTCGGCCTCTTTAGCGTCCGCGTCCTGCTGATCGGCCTCGCGGCGGGCCTCGTCCCCTTCGCCGTCACGGAGCTCGTGAAGGTCGTCCGCGGCCGCGCCCGGTCGTGATGTCCTGAGCGCGTGGTCAGGCACAAGGCCCCTGGACCCGCCCCACGGACCGGGTGGTGGCGGCGCTCTCCGACACGTCGCCCATCACGCAGCGCTCGTCCCTCCACGCGCCCTCCGGTGATATCCTCGCCGCGATGAGTGAGCCCGCGCTTCACCTCCCCCCTCCCCCGCCCGATGACGGCCGCGACCAGCGCGTCGTGATGCGCGGCGTCACCTGGGCCCAGTACGAGGCGATCCAGGCCATCCGTGGGGAGCGCCGCGTCCCCCGCCTCTCCTACCTGAACGGATCCCTCGAGCTCATGAGCCCCGGACGCAACCACGAGCGCGTCGCGCAGACGATCGCGCAGCTCCTCGTCGTGTGGTCGTTGGAGACCGACACCGCCCTCTACGCCTACGGCGCGTGGACGCTGAAGAGCGCGGAGACGGAGCGCGGGGTCGAGCCTGACCAGTGCTACACGGTGGGCGACGGGGACGCGGAGAAGGACGTGCCCGACCTCGCGATCGAGGTGGCGTGGACCCACGAGGACCTCGACAAGCTCGCTATCTACGCGGGCCTCGGCGTGCGCGAGGTGTGGTCGTGGAAGGCGTCGCGGCTCACGGTGCAGGTGCTCCGCGGCGGCTCCTACGTGGCGGCGACGCGGAGCGAGGTGCTCCCGGCGATCGACCTCGCGCTGCTGGCCCGCTTCGCCGACCGCGTCGACCAGCCGAAGGCGCTGCGCGAGTACCGCGACGCGCTGCGCGCCGCCACGACCTGAAGCCCCTACCGCGTCGCCCGGATCGTGCGGCCGTTCTGGTCGAGGCGCAGGCGGTTCCACACGCCCGCGTCGTCGGCTTCGAAGCGAACGCGGGCGACGACGGCGCGCAGGAAGAAATCCGTCTCGCCCGAGGGCGTGAGCCGAAACGCGTCCTGCCCCGTGAGCCGCGCGGAGAGCCCGCGCGCGTCGCGGGTCACCGTGATCGACACGCCCGGAGCGCCGTCGAGTCGGTAGACGCCCACGTAGCGCTGGAGCAGCGTCGGCTCGACGGTGACCGGGCGGGGGAGGTCCCACGCGCCGGGGGTGGTGCCGCGGGCGAGGGCCGAGAGGCGCAGGCCCAGCGTGGTGACGACGCCCCACGCGCTGTAGGTGTTCGCGATGACCACCACGGCGCGGCGCTGGGCGCGGTCGACCGCCACCAGAGTCTCGAAGCCGCCGGTGCCGCCGTTGTGCCACAGCCGCCCGTCGGCGGTGAAGAACCACCCCAGCCCCATCCGCTCGTCGGGCCAGCGCTGCTGCTCCGAGGTCGCGAGCTCGATCGCCCGCCCGAGGGGGCCCTCCACTGGGGTGACGTTGGCCGCCGCGGCGCCGTAGCGCAGCATGTCGCGCGCGGTCGAGCGCAGCGCCCCGGCGCCCGCGGTGGCGTCGGTGAAGGCCCACGGGCGCCGCGCGTCGCCGTCGGCGCCGTGGGGCGTGGCGAAGCGGGCGCGCTGCGCGTCGGAGAGCGTGACGGCGGTGTCGCGCAGGCCCAGCGGGTCGAGCACGCGGGCCCGCAGCGCGGCCTCGTACGAGGTGCCCGCGTGGAGCGCGAGCGCGCGGCCGAGGAGGCCCACCGCGAGGTTGGAGTATTCGAAGGACGCGCCGGGCTCGCGCGGCAGGCGGTACGACGCGAGGAAGTCGTCGAGGTCGCCAGGGGTGTAGTCGGCGTAGGGGTCGTCGGGCTCGCCGGGGTTCAAGTTGGTGGGGAGCCGCGGGAGCCCCGAGCCGTGCACCGCGAGGTCATTGAGCGTGATCGCTCGCACGCCCGCGGGGACGCGCACACCGTCAGGCAGGAGCGACTGGACGGGCCGGTCGAGCGTGAGGCGCCCCTCCACGACCTCGCGGGCGAGCATCAGCGACGTGAAGGTCTTGGTGGTCGAGCCGACCTCGAAGACGGTGTCGCCGTCGGGCGCCGCGCCGGTGCCGTCGATCGCCTCGCCGTAGCCGACGATCTGTGTTCCTCGCGCATCGACGAGGCCGACCACCACGCCGTGGAGCCACCCGCTCTCGACGAGCGGCCGCACCGCCTCGTCGAGCTGCGCGCGCGGGAGGATCTCGACCGCGGCCTCCGCGGGGAGGTCGGCGGCGGCATCGGGGGGCGCGACGTCGACGGGGGCGCGGGGCACGTCGAGCGTGCTGGTCGGGGCGATGGGCGCGCTGCACGCGGCGAGCAGCGAGGCGGCGAGGAGGTGCTGCGAGGGGCGCATCGGGCGTGGCGGCACGCTACCAGAACTTCCGCCGTGACCTACGCTTCGGCAGCCGCCGGGCGCAGGAAGAGCGTTGTGGGGTGCTTGACGGGCAGAGCCATGGAATGCCCTATACCCACACGCCGACGATGATTCATCAGTGTCCCCATCGCTGGCGTGATCGCCGCTCGCTGAAGTGACCATGCCGACACCACGCTCGCTCGCGCTGCGACTGCCCGCGGCCCGCGAACAGCGGGCGCTGATCGACCTGTGCTACCGCTTCGACCTCAACGACGCGGCGCTCCTCGCGGAGGTCGGCGCGTGGTGGCAACGGCTCGGGCCCGCGGGCCCGATGGGCACCATCGCCAGCTCGATGCAGCGCGACGACGCGGGCCAGCTCAACATAGACCCTGAGTACTACGGCCGCCGCGAGACCTTCGAAGCGCTCCAGGTGATCTTCGCTTCCACGAGTGAGCGGTTCAAGACCGGGATGACGTCTGGCCGTCCCCAATTCAACACGGCGACGGGCGTTTCACATGACGAAGCCAATCTCGCGGTATCGCGGCGCTACGGTGCGTCCGACTTCGTGGGGTTCCTCGCGCCGACGGGCACCGGCCATGTGCTCATCGTCGGCACGCCGGTCGAACTGCCGCCGGCGATACCCCCCGCCCGGCTCGCCGCGATGGGGGCCTGCGCGGCTCACCTCGCCGCGTCCTGGCGCCTGCGTCGCAGGCTGCTCGCCGACGACCGATGGGAGCACCGCGCCGAAGCGGTGGCGCACCCCGACGGGCGCATCGTGCATGCTGAGGGAGAGGCCCGCGCGCCCGGGGCGCTCGCCGCGCTCCGGCGGATGGTTCGCGCGAGAGAGCGTGCGCGCACGGGCCCACGCGCTGACGCCGAGCCCTTGTGGCCCGAGCTCGTGGCGGGTCGCTGGACGCTCGTGGACTGCTTCGATCACGCCGCTCGTCGGTACGTCGTGGCCTGGCGCAATCCGCCCGACGCCACACGGACACCTCTGTCGCCGCGCGCCCGGGAGGTGCTCGCCCGCACGGCGCGGGGCGAGTCCAGCAAGGTCATCGCGGCGGCCCTCGGCGCGACCGAGGCCGCCGTGTCGATGGCCCTGCACGCAGCGATGAAGGCGCTGCGCATCGAGCGGGTGAGCGACGTGATACGGCTGGGCGCCGGGGTGTCCACGGAGGCGGTGTTTCGCGACGAGGGACTCACCGCCGTGGCGCTCGCGCCGGGCGCGCGGGTCGACCTCGGCGCGCTCACGGCGGCCGAGCGGGAGGTGCTCGCCGAGCTGCTCCGCGGGGCCAGCAACGACGCCATCGCCGCGCAGCGAAACCGCAGCGCGCGCACCGTCGCCAACCAGGTCGCGAGCGTGTTCGCGAAGCTCGGCGTCGACTCGCGGCGGGCGCTGCAGGCGAAGCTCGCGGGGCGGTGAGGGTGGACCGACGGGGCGGCGCGCGGCGCGCGGCTCAACGAACGCCGTGGGGTGAATGAAGGAGCGATGGGGCGATGAAGATCCAGGGATTCGGATGGACGAAGGTGGTTCGACAACGCCCGCTGGCCGCGCCGAGCGGCGTCGCTGATCGGCTCGATGGGCGTCGGATACGCGCGGAGCACACCCGCCTCACGTAGCCCTGGTGTCCGTGGCGTGTGCGCTCGAGCGTCCAGGCGCGCGACGCCCACGCGCGCTCGCCGCCGCGCCGGGGATCGAGCTACCGCAACACCCTCGAGAGGAAGTACGCCCAGTAGGTCAGCCCGACGGCCCCGATGACGAAGGCGACGGCGACAAGCGCCTCGCCTGCGACCTCGACGCCCCCGACGCCGCCTGGATCGCCCTGCAGGCGGCCCCGGTGCCCTCTGCCGCCACCCCGCATGGCCCATCGCCTGCGCCGCCGCCCGCCGCGGCGGAAGTCTGCCGCGGTGGCGCGCGAAGCACCCGCGACGGTTGCATTGGAGAGGCGGCGGCGGGAGCCTCCAATGGATCTGCACCCTGTCGACTTCTACCCTGCGAGATGGAGGTCGGGGGCATCGGGTAGAGCGCTGCGCGAGACACGCCCACGACAGCTCCCCTCGCCCGCAATGAGGGTGAGGCGATGACGAACAGTTGTGGCGCTCTGGTCCGGTGAACCGAGCGTACCCAGCCGCCGGGCGCAGGAAGGGCACTGCGGGGGCGTTGGACGGGCAGAGCCATGGGATGCCCTCTACCCCTCGGTACGATCGCGGCTCGACGCGGTCGGCGGCCTCGTCGATACTCCGACCCAGGCGATGCAACCGGGCGACATCATCGCGGAGCGCTTCGTGGCCGAACATCTCGCGGGTGGCGGCGGCATGGGCGCCGTGTGGCGCGCGCTCGACCGGCACACGGGCGCCCCCGTGGCCGTCAAGGTGCTGCATCACCGCGTGGCCCCCTCGGACGCCGCACGCCTCGCGCGCGAGGCCCAGGTGCTCGCGGGGCTGCGCCACCCGGGCGTCGTGCGCTACGTCGACCATGGCACCACGGCCGACGGCTTCGGCTTCCTGGTGATGGAGTGGCTCGACGGCGAGGACCTCGCCGCGAGGCTCCGGGCGGGTCCCCTCGGCGTCGGCGACGCGCTCGTCCTCCTCGGCGCCATCACCGACGCGCTCGCCGCGGTGCACGCGCGCGGCGTCGTGCACCGCGACCTCAAGCCCCAGAACATCTTCCTGCCGGGCGGCGATCTGCGCGCGGTGAAGCTCGTGGATTTCGGCATCGCCCGCTGGGACGAGGCGATGTACGCGATGACCCGCACGGGCACCATCGTGGGGACGCCCGGGTACATGGCCCCCGAACAGGCCCGCGGCGAGCGCGACCTCGACGCGCGGGTGGACGTGTTCGCGCTCGGGTGTGTGATCTTCGAGTGCCTCGCCGGGTCGTCCCCCTTCGCCGCGGACAACATGCTCGCCGCCCTCACGCGCCTCGCGCTCGAGGACGCCCCGCGGGTGCGCGCGGCCGGGGCCGACGTCCCTCCGGCGCTCGACGAGCTCGTCGCCGCGATGCTGGTGCGCGATCCCGCGCGACGCTTCGCCCACGGCGCCGCCCTGCGCGCCGCGCTCGACGCCATCGGCGCGCAGCTCCCCACCGCGCTCGCGGTCGCCGACCCGGTGGCTCCGCGCGCGTCGCTCAGCGCGCGTGAGCTCCGGCTCGTGCCCGCACCCGCGGACCCCACCGGCCGTACCCTCGACCTGGAGCCACGGCCCGCGACGGCGTCGCACACGCTGCTCGGCCGCGCGTCGCCCTTCGTCGGACGAGAGCGAGAGCTGCGCACGCTCACCGCCACCTGGGAGGAGTGCGTCGAAGACTCCGTCGCGCGGGCGGTGCTGGTCACGGGCGCCGCGGGGTCGGGCAAATCCCGCCTGCGCGACGAGTGGCTGCGCGGGATCAACGCCCCCGGCGGCGACGCCCCGCTGGTGCTGCTCGCGCGGGGTGACGCCGTGCGCGCGGGGGCGCCGTACGGGCTCGTGAGCCGCGTCCTGCGGCTGGCCTGTGGGGTCGACGACGGGGGGACGACGGCGGCGCGGCAGGCGGCGCTCCGTGCGCAGGTCGCCCAGACCGTCGGGGCGGGCGACGTCGACCGGGTGACCTACTTCCTCGGGGAACTCGCCGGGGTGGGCTTCCCCGAGGAGGCGAGCGCGCAGCTCCGCGCGGCCCGGCACAACCCGCGGCTGATGGGCGACCAGGTGGGCCGCTCGTGGGAGGACTGGCTGGCGGCCACCTGCGAGCGGCGGCCCGTGGTGCTCGTGCTCGACGACGTCCAGTGGGGTGACCGACCGTCGCTCGACCTCGTCGACGCGGCGCTGCGCGCGCTCCACGACCGCTCGCTGCTGGTGCTCGCGCTGGGTCGCCCGGAGGTGCACGAGCGCTTCCCCGGCCTCTGGGCCGAGCGCGCGGTGCAGGCGCTGCCGCTCGGCGAGCTGTCGCGACGTGCGGCCGAGCGGCTGGTGCGCATGGCCCTCGGCGACGTGGAGGCCGAGGCCCTCGAGCGGGTCATCGCCCGGGCGGGAGGCAACGCGTTTCTCCTGGAGGAGCTGCTCCGCGCGGTGGCCGAGGGACGCGGGGACGTGCTCCCCGAGAGCGTGCGCGCCGTGGCGCAGGCCAGGCTCGAGACGCTCGCGTCCGAGCACCGTCGGCTGCTCCGCGCCGCGAGCGTGTTCGGGCGGGGCTTTCCTGCCGCCGGGGTCGCGGCCCTCCTGGGGCAGAGCGCGCCGCCGCGGGAGGAGCTCGAGGCGCTGGCGCGCCTGGAGATGCTGCAGCGACGGAGCGACCGCGGCGCGGCGGAGCGAGAGGACTTCGTCTTTCGCCACGACCTCCTGCGGGAGGCCGCGTACGCGATGCTCACGGACGACGACCGCGCGCTCGGCCACCGGCTCGCAGGCGCGTGGCTGGAGCAGCGCGGCGAGACCGACGCCCTGCTCCTGGCCGAGCACTTCGAACGCGGGGGACAGCCCGAGCGCGGGGTGCCCTGGTGGCTGCGCGCCGCCGAGCAGGCCCTCGGGGCCAACGACCTCGCCGCGGCCCTCGAGCGCGCCGAGCGCGGCGTGGCCGCGGGCGCGGCGGGCGAGGCGAAGGGCGCGCTGCGGGCCCTGGAGGCGGAGGTGCTTCGCTGGCAGGGCCTCCACGCCAGGGCGGAGGGGTGCGCGCAGGAGGCCCTCGCGCTGCTCCCGCGCGGCGCCGCGCGGTGGTACGAGGCGGCGTCGGAGCTGATGCTCGCGCGGTGGAGCCGGGGCGATCGCACGATGGTCCCGGCCCTCGCGGAGACGCTGTTCGCGGCCCCCGACGAGGCGGTCACGTTCGCGGCGAGGGCGCGCGCCATCAGCACCCTGGCGGGGGTTCTGCCCGAGGAGGGCCGCGCCGAGCTCGAGCGGCGGATCGAGGCGTGGTTCAGCCCCTTCGACGACGCGCGGCTCGCCGATGACCCGCTGCTGGCCACGAGGGTGTTCCACGTGCGCTCGGCGTTCGCGCATCAACGCGGCGACACCGGCGCGTACCTCACGCTCAAGCGCGCCTACCACACCGCGCTCGAGGCGCTGGGCGACCGGCGCAACGCCTGCATCAACCAGGACAACATCGGCTACGCCCACACGCTGCTCGGGCAGTGGGAGGCGGCCGAGGCGGTGCTTCGAGGCGCGCTCGCCCAGGCCGAGTCCATGGGGCTCAGCGAGGTCGCGGCGGGCATCCGGGACAACCTCGCCATCGCCCTCGCGCGGCTCGGCGCCCTCGACGAGGCGCGCGCGCAGGAGACCACCGCGCTGGCGTTCTTCGTCGCCCACGAGCAGTTTCACTATGAGCTCGACGCGCGCTTCACCCTGGCCTTCATCGATTTCCTCGCGGGCGACCTGGAGGCCGCCGAACGCGCCGCGCGCCTGTGCCTCGCGCGCCCCTACCCGGACAACCCGCAGCCGCGCTGTCAGGCGCTCCTCGCACGGATCCTCCTCGCGAGCGGCCGCGGCGACGAGGCCATGGCGCTCACCGCCGTGGCCCTCGCGGCGCTGGCGCGGGGCGAGGCCGAAGTCGATCAGGCGCTGGTGCGCCTCGCGCGGGCCGAGGCCCTGTGGACCACGGGTGACCTGCGCGGCGCCCGCGCCATGATCGTCGAAGCGCGCACGCGGCTGCTCGCCCGCGCCGATCGCATCGCGGACCGCGCGCAGCGCGCGAGCTTCCTGGAGCGCGTCCCCGAGAACGCGAGCACGCTGGCGCTGGCCCTCGCGCTCACCGGCGAATCACCGGCGGGTTGAGGCGTCGGCGTCGTACGCTTCGACCAGGGCCGCGTCGCCGACCACCTCCTGCGCAGGGAGAAACACGTTGGCCTCGGGCGCCGGGACGAGCTGCGCGCCGAGCGCCTTCTGCATCCACGGCGGCACCGCGTCCGGCGCGTCGCAGTTGAGGCGAACCTGCTCCCCCACGAGGACGACGTGGTCGTTGGCCCTCGCGTCGATGTTACCCTTCTCGGCGCGGAGGTTGACCCGGGCCGCGCGGACGTCGACCGCGTTGTCGGCGCGCACCTCGAAGTCCTCGCAGACCACCGACACCTTGCGCGCCGCCCGGAGTTCGAGCTCGGCCGACTCGAAGACCAGCCGCGGCCCCTGGTCGGTGAGCAGCACCGTCAGCTCGACGCGTCCCCCCCTGGCCTGCACCACGAGCCGTTCGCCGTCGGGGCGCTGCTCGAACTGGACGCGTCGGCCGGAGGGGAGCGCGAAGGTGTCCACCGCCCCGTGGGCCCGCGCGGAACGATCGACCAGCTCTTCGAGGGGCGACGTCGGCGCGGCCTCGTCGGTGTCTGCCGCGGGCGTGGTGGGCTGCGCGTCGCGCCCGGACGGAGCGTTGGACATGGGATCAGATGTCTCCTCTTCAGGCCTCTACGAAGTCCACCGGACGGCGTGCCGGAGCTGTCGTCCCGCGAGGGATTCGAGGGGCCACTGGACCTCGATTCGCCCGACCCAGACGGTCATCACCCGGTGGCGCGCGGGCTGGATCACCACGCTGCGGAGGGCGGCCGACACCTCGGTCGCGCGCGCGCCGGGCGGCTCCACCAGCATCTGCGGCCGCTCGTGCGACAACGGCACCTCCAGGCGCTGTACCTGCGGGTGCATCCCCGTCACGACGAAAGTCTCGGCCCCCGTCAGCGCGGGCAGCACGAGCCGGGGTGAGGCCCCATGGAAGAAGCGGTCGTCGCGCGTGGGCATCGAAAATTTCTCGATGGCCACCGTCACGGCCTCCTCGGAGAGGAGCCCCGAGCGAACCTCCTGGAAGTCCGCGGGGACGCCCTGGTAGGGACGGCAGATGCCCGCGAGGGCGACGCGCGGAAACCACGACTGCTCGTACCAGTCGAAGCCGGCGGGGACGGGGGCGCGCGGCCACGCGTCGGGGTGGCCGACGCACAGGCGCGCGGCGGTGAGCAGGTCGTCAGGGTCTTCGATGTTGGGGAGCTCGACGCCCTCGACGCCGTCGCGGTCGCCGTAGACGAGAAACCCCTTCCCCGCCGGGTTGCGCGCGTACACGTACGACGACAGGAGATCGCGCGGGACGTGCGAGTACCGCTTGAACCACTCCATCACCTCGTCGCCGTGGTGGCGGTCGGCCCAGCGATCTTTGCCGCCGTATGCCCGGTCGTACGTGAGCGGCATCTCGGTGAAGGGCGTCGCGGGGAGGAAGCGCGGGAGGTTGCCGTCCCCGCGGTGCTCGGCCTTGCGGTCGCCGAAGACGCGCAGCCGTTGGAGCACGCGCTCGCTCGGCGCGTCGGAGGTCTGCACCCCGACGCTCACGTCCAAGCTCTCCACCGGGCCGCGCAGGCTGTACGCCGACCCCTGCACCACCAGGTCGGTGCCGGTCTTCAGATGGGAGAACACGTCCGGGTCGGCGCTGGGCGCCGGATATCCGCTCGGGCCTGCCTGGTAGTACTCGGGCTTGAAGGTGACCGGCGCCTGGGACGGCGCGACCTCGCAGCGCCCTCCCGGCACGAGGGTGTACGTGCGCTTCGCCACCACGTTCAGGTACGAGCGGGTGCCGCTCTTGGACGGGATCACCAGCGAGAGGACTGCTTGTTCGGCCATTGGAGGTTCTGTCCCTAGGTCCCCGTCCGCGTGGCTCCGTCGGGGACGCCGAAATGTTCGTTGATCCGCCGCTGGGCGCGGTCTTTCAGCGCCTTGCCCTGGTCGTCGACGGCCTTGTCCAGCCCCTTCGGCGTGGGCCCGGGGAGGGCCTTGTCCATCGCCTTCTTCACCGCCTTCGTCTCGGCGTCCACCACGGCGTCGGCGAACGCTTGGGTCACCGCGGCGCTGGCGTCGCTGACGGCGATGGGCGCCGGCGCCACGGCGGGGCCCAGGAGGTCGCCGAGGGGGCCGTCGGTGTACCGCGCGACCGCGATGTCCACGGCGGGGACCAGAAACTGCGACACGGCCTCGCCCAGGGCCGCGTTGAGCCCGTCGATCAGCGGGTTGACGACGTAGTCCTTCGCCCAGTCGGGCAGGCCGTCGAACTTCCCCTTGAGCCAGTCGGTGAAGCGGTCGATAGCGATCAGCGCGATGCACCCGAGGTAGTCCCCGAGGCTCATCCCCGCGACAACCGAGTTGGGCGAGGGCACGTCGATGATGGCCATGCCCAGCGCGAGCGCGCCGCACGACTCGGAGTTGAGGAGCCCGATCGGAGACCACGGGATGTTGATCACGCCCACGGGGTCGCCCGGCGCCGTGATGTTCCCCTTCACCGAGAACGGCCCGAAGCGGCACTTCGAGTTGCCGTTGTAGATGTGCTTGACGATCAAGCCCAGGTCGGTGACCGCGGGCGGCGCCCACGGCGGGAGCACCGGCGGCACGGGCGGCCCCTCGGGCACGGGCGGCAGCATGACGTGCACCCGGTAGTTTTTCACCGCGTGGTCGCGCTTGTAGATCGGGTGCGCGTCGGCGTTGACGTCGGGCGAGTGGTCGTCGCACGAGGGCCAGTACACCGTGTTGAGCGAGACCCACTTCACGTTGCTGAACAGCGCGGGCACCGGCGAGGGAATCGGCGGCAGGGCCCCGACGAGGATGGCGTCGTGCTTGTCCACCGAGAGGATGAGGGTGTACGGCTTGATCAGGTTGCAGGGGACAGGCATGGCGGCGTTGGCTCCGTCGGTGAGGGCGCCCCGCGGGCGCGCTCAGGTGACCTCGAGCGTGGCGACCCGCGTCTCCTCGACGCGCGTCGCATACGAGAAGGCCGCGCGGAGCGTGAGCACCGCGAGGCCGTGCGGCGCGAACACCCAGAGGCCGCTGTACGCGAGCGTCCGCTCGATGACCTGCGCGCCGACGGTCGCGCGGATTCGCAGGCGCAGGTCGGGCACCGTGAAGCGAATCGGCGCGCGCTCCAACCCGACGATGTGCACGCCGTCGCCGCCCTGGAGCCTGGGCAGCACGAGCCGGGGCGGGGACGCCGTCGGGTTGAGGCTCATCCCGAGGTCGACCATCTCCTCGGGGGACGGATCGTCGCGCACCCCGCGGGCGGCGCGGTCGCGCGCGAAGTCCGCCACCTGCCACGCGGCGGCGTTCTCGATGGGACCCCAGCCGACGGGCAGCGGGCAGTCGTCCCAGCGCTCGATGGGCGCCGCGGGGTCTTCGAAGTTGGGGAGGGGGGTCCCTTCGGCGACCTCGGCGCTCGCGTTGAAGCCGCGCCCCACGGGGTTGAGCGCGTACGCCGACGGGAGGCCGTGGACGCTGCTCTCGCCGCCGAACGAGCGCGCCCAGTCCATGGGCATCTCGGTGAAGGGCGTCGGGTCGCTCGCGACGAAGCCGCCAGGCTCCCGCCGCCACACGCGGTCGCCGACGACGGCGATGCGATCGGTGAAATCACCCACGCGCGCCTCGATCGTGAGCCTCGGGACGGCCGTGGGCGACCGCACCGTCCCGGTGATCACCAGCTCACAGCCGCGGCGGTACGGGAACTCGTCCGAGGGAAACACCCCGACGTCGGTCTTGACGGGTTGGACGAACACCGGCCACGCATCGTCCGCCGCGACCAGCTCCGGGCTCGCGGCGGTCCACCGGCAGGTGGCGCGGGCGACGACCCACGCGCCCTTGAGGTCTTCGCCGATGGTGCCGGTGAAGAGCCGCGCGGCGTAGGGGGTGTGGTTGGTAAAGTCCATGCGCCGGGGCGGATCAGCAGTTGAGGTTGACGGTGGAGCCCTTGAGCGTCGCCGTCCCGGCCAGCACGAGCGTCGCGCCGCCGCCGTTGAGCTGAATGACCGGCGCGCTCATCGAGATCATCCCGGGCGTCAGCGTGATCGACGCGCCGCCCGACGCGATGTGCACCTCGCCCGACCCCAGGATGGTGACCCTCGCCGCGGTGACGTCGCAGTCGGCGGCCGCCGTGACCGTGACGTCGCCGCTGGCCGAGATGTCACAGTCGCCGCCGTTGGCCTTCACGGTGACGTCGCCGCTGGCCGCGATGTCGCAGTCGCCGCCCTTCGCCGAGACGGTGACGTCGCCGCTGGCCGCGACGTCGCAGTCGCCCCCGTTGGCCTTGACGGTGACGTCGCCGCTGGCCGCGATGTCGCAGTCGCCCCCGCGGGCCGTCACGGTGATGTCTCCTCCCGCGGCGACGTCGCAGTCGCCGCCCACGGCCGTAATCGCGATGTTGCCCCCCGCGGTGACGGTCTGGTCGACGCCGATGTTGATCTCCTCGTTGGCGCCCACGTTGATGGTCTGGTTGACGGCGACGGTGATCACCTCGTTGGCGCCCACGTTGATCGTCTGGTTGTTGCCGACGGTGATGGTCTCGTCGTTGCCGACGGTGATGGTCTGGTCGTGGCCGATGCTCATCGACTGATCACCGCCGACGGAGATCGACTGGTTGCCCTTCACCGTCTCCGTGTGGTTGCGCTCGATCACCTCGTTGTGGTCGAGCTGGGCGTGGAAGTACACCTCCTCCGACCCCTTGAGGTCTTCGAAGCGCAGCTCGTTGTAGCCGCCGCCGCCGGGGGAGCTGTTGCTCTTGATGGTGCTCCGGGTCTTCTCTTCGGGGAGGGCGTAGGGCGTACCGTTGACGCCGTTGTACACGCAGCCTGTGACGAGCGGCCGGTCGGGGTCGCCCTCGAGGAAGGTCACCACCACCTCCATCCCGACGCGGGGGATGAACTGAAAGCCCCACCCCGCCCCCGCCCACACCTGGGCCACCCGCACCCAGCACGAGCTCTGGGCGTCGCGCTTGCCCTTGCGGTCCCAGTGAAACTGCACCTTGATGCGCGCGTGGTGGTCGACGTAGATCTCTTCGCCGAGCGGTCCCGTCACCGTGGCCGTCTGCGCCGCGAGGATCATCGGCCGCCGGGTCTTGCGCGAGGGCGTCTGGAGCGTCTCCGCCGGGGCGCCTTCGAACTCGTTGCGGTAGCGGTCGAGGCCCGCGGCGGGCTTCGCGGGCTCGCCCTGCGTCACCAGCTCTTCTGGGGCGTGCGCGTGGTGGGTCACGCGGGTGATGACATACCGCCGGTCGAGGTCGCCGTGCTCGTGGCCGACGAGTTCGAACACCCGGCCGGGCATGAAGCCGGTGACGTTGCCCGCCCCTTCGCCCCGCGCCTCGGCGGCGCGCTCTTCCTGGTGGCGCACCTCGGCCCGTCGCGCGCCGTCGTGGGAGGTGTACACGTACGACCCGTCGTCGTAGTCGCCGAGGGTGGAGCGCACGGGGTACTCGTACCGCGCCCTGGGCCCCTGATCGCCGCGGGGCTGCGCGCGGGTCAGGTCGAGCTCGGCCTGGGGGCGGGTGAAATCGTAGTCGCGGCCGGTGAAGCCCGTGGAGCGCAGCTCTTCGGCGAACTCCAGGCGCTGCACGACCTCGACGGGCGCGAGCGCGGACTGGGCCGGGGAGTAGGGCACCGGGCGCCGGTCGAGCGTGGGGCAGAGCGCGGTCGGGAGCGAGTCCGAGAGCACCATCACCTCGTTGCCCCCGTCGTGCTTGAACCACGACGCGATGCCCTCCTCCTCGAGCAGACGCATGACGAACGCGAGGTCGGTCTCACGGTACTGCACGCAGTACTCCCTGCTGGCGTACTCGCGCGTGAGACCCGACGCGTCGACGTGGGCGGCGTCGAGGCCCGCCTCGTCGACCACCGCCCGGATGATCTCCACGGCGGTCTTGCCCTGGAAGATCCTGCTGTCGAAGCGCTGGGAGAGCGCCCAGAGGGCCGGCACCAGGAAGACCCGCGCGCGGCGGTGGCTGCCCCAGGAGTCCATACGTTCGACGCGGCGGGCCACGCCGCACACGCGCCGGTGCCGCGGTCCGCGACCGATCTCGAGCAGGCAGCGCGCGCCCAGCATGGCGTCAGAGTCGAGCGCGGGGTCGGCCGTGCAGACCTCGACGACGGCCTCGTAGAGCTCGCCCATCGCCTCGCGCACGCGGGCCGACACCACGCGCAGGTGCGCGTCGGGGAGCGAGGCGGCGCTGAACGCGAACTCGGCCTCGGGGGCGGGCGCCCGGGTGGGGCGCGACTCGATGTACTCGGTCGTGTTGCCGAACGCGGCAGGTCCCGTGTTGTTTGGATCGTCGCGGCCAGGCATCTCGGTGCTTCCTCCCGGAGAGGCCGCGATCGGACACCGGAGGTGACGACGATGTCAACCACGACCGCAACACCGCACGACGGGCCGCTGGGCTGTACCCACACCGTCCGAGCGGACAAAGCCGCCGGGCGCAGGAGGGCCGTTGTGGGGGTGCTTGACGGGCACGGGCCACTGGATGCCCTATACCCCGGAGATGACCACGATGCCGACGTCGAGGTCCCGCTGCCGCGGCAGCACCCGAAGATCCTCCGCGACGGCCTCGATGCGGATGGGGTTGAGGGTCCACCACGCGGCGTACGGTGGGTGGAGGCCTCGGGGTGCGCTCGCTCGAACCTGTGCGGCACGCCCCCGGTCCATCACAGCCGAACACTCACGCAAGACTTCTGACGAAGCGGTCGTCCGTCCATGACGGTACTTTGGCCCACACGCCCCGTTGACATCGTCCGTGCCCTCGCCCTCATTGGCGCGTGCGGCTGCGCGGGGTGCTTCGCGGCGCCCTTCGCGACGCTGCCTGTACGGGCTTCGGCGACCGTCGGGCGCGCGTATCCTCCACGCGGGACGGCGCCGCCGTCGCCGTCGTCCGACGCGGTCACCGCGGGCGTGCGGGTCACGGTGCACCCCTTGGCGATGGTGCGCACGCTGCTGCGTCGCCCTGCGGACGTGGGCGTCGGCTACGTGTTCGACACGCCTCCCTCGCAGCGCGAGGGTCCTACGTCGCGCGACCTCCACGGCGCGTGCCTCGACGCGTCGCTGTGGCCTTGGCGCATCCCGTTGCAGTCGGGTCGTCGCGTCGTTCGGATCGGGCTGAGCGTGCGGGGAGAGTTGCTGGTCGGGCAGGTCACGCCGCACGCTGAAGACGTCGGTTTCGGCGTGATGGCGGGCCCCGAGGTCGAGTTCGTGGGGACGGCGGACGGGGCCTTCACTTCGCAGTCGTCTCGCGGCGGGGTGAGTGGGTGGGCGCTCGGCGAGGTCGGGGTCACCGGGTCGGTGCTGGCGACCTACCGCGCCGTCGGCGACGCGTCGTGGTGGAGCGTCGTGTTCGCGCTGGGCTTCCGCCTGCCGGCGAGCGCGGGGATCGTCGCTGGCATGATCGAGTAGGGCGCCGTCGCTCGCGCGACGCCACGCCAGCAACACTGCGCGCAGCACCGCGAGAAGGCCACGGGGCTGCGCATCTCCGAGATGCGATCCCTCGAGGTCGCGGACATTGACAGCAAGCGGATGGTGGCGCACATGCGAGACATCAAGAATCACAACGACCGCATCGTCGACATGCCCCTCAAGGCGCTCGACGCGTTGCGCGTGTACTGGAAGGCGGAGCGCCCCGAGGGAACGGCGCTCTTCGGCGCCTGTCGGGGCGGACGCGACCTGACCCGCGAGGCGGTGAATGTCGCGGTGCGTACGACGGCTGTGCGCGCGGTCGGCTTCGTCGCGCTGCTGCTTGGCGCCTTCGGTTGTGCGGAGCCTCTGCGACCGCCCACCAACGGCGCCCCCCCGCCCCCGGACGATGTCCCGAGCTTCGGCCCCCGAGACGCCCTCCCCGTGCGCCCGGCTTCGGACTGCGGCGGCACGCGCGTCGCCCTCGTCCAGCAGCGCGCCGAAGTGATGCTCGTCGTCGACCGCTCCGGGAGCATGAACGAGCCCGATGCCGATGGGAGCCGCAAGTGGCCCACGCTCGTCGCCGTCCTGCGCGACGTCCTCCCGCGCGTCGAGGCCAACGTGGCGGTGGGGCTGTTGATGTTCCCTGTGGGCCAGGATGAAGGCGGCGCGAAGGTGGCGTGCACGCGGGCCCCCACGGTGGCCGTGAGCCCTGCGTTCAACAACGCCGCCGCCGTGCTCGCGGCGCTCGACCCGGTGACCCCGGGCGGCGGCACGCCCACCTTCGCCGCCGTCAACGCGGCCGGGGGGTACTTCACCGCCGCACCCGACCCGCTGGGGCGCCGCTACGTCCTCCTCGCCACCGACGGCGCGCCCAACTGCAACCGCGACCTCGACCCCAGCACCTGCGTCTGCGCCGCGCCCGACTTCGCCTGTCAGCCCACCTGGCCTCACTACCGGGAGAGCTGCCTCGACGACGTACGAACCCTCGCCGCCCTCCGCGCCCTCTCCGCGCGGGGCATCGGCACCTTCGTCGTCGGTCTCCTCGGCGTGGAGAGCATGGCGGGCGTCCTCGACGCGATGGCCGTCGCCGGGGGACACCCCCTGGAGGGCCCGCGGCGCTTTCACAGCGCGGCCTCGGGCACGGCGCTCGCAAGCGCGCTGCGCGGGATCACCTCCGCCCTCGTCGACTGCCGCTTCCGCCTCGACGCCGCGCCGCCCGACCCCGACCTCGTCGACGTCCGCCTCGGCGACTCGCGCCTCGTTCGCGACCCCGCCCGCCGCGACGGCTGGGGCTGGTCGGACGACTCGCACCGCGAGATCGCCTTCTTCGGCCCGACGTGCGAGCGCGTCCGCGGAGAGTCGGGCGGCGTTGTCCTCGCTGCGGCGTTCGGGTGCCCCGCAGCAACCCCGCCCTGACGGCGCGGTCGAGGGTAGCTCGCTCGCGCGTCGGTTCCGTTGTCGGACGATGTCGCAAGGAAAGCCACGCAGGGCCCGCTCACGGGGGTTACTCGCGCGGATCGTTGTCGATATCATTGCGCGTTTCTGCCCCCGTGACGCATGGCGTTCAGCCTGCGGGGATCGGGATGGAGGAGTGACAGGATGCGCAAATGGATCAACGCGGTGGCCTTCGTGCTCGCCGCCATGGTGTTCGTGACGCCGAGCGTGGCGCTGGCGGGGAGGTTTCTGTTCGTGTCCGACACGAACACGGACAACAACATCCCCACGGTGCTGCGCGGCGATGGTCACACGGTCGACGTGGTGATCAACGACTACAACGCAACGACGACCAACAATGCCCGGCTGCAGATGCCGATCGGCGCCTACAACGCCGTCTTCTGGAGCGCAACGGGCGGCGGGACGGGGAGCGTGCACTCGGCGGCGACGATCACCAACCTGACGACGTACGTGAACGGGGGCGGGCGGGTGTTCGTCACGGGTTACGACTCGATCGCGTCGCCGACGGACCCGCCGCTCATCGGCTTCCTGGGGGGCACCGGGTCGATCGATGTGCCGGGCGAGCCGGGGCCGGTGGCCAGCGTGGCCAACGCGCTCACCACGGGCGTGGTGGACATCCGCGGCGTGACGCCGACGGGCGCCTCGGGCGACCGTGACGCGCTCACGGGCGTGATGGCCGGCACCGTCATCGTGGTGCCCACCATGGGCTCGACCACCGAGGGGCAGTGGGTCCTGCGCACCCTCAGCACGGGCCTCATCGCCTACGTCTCCAACGGCGAGGCGGGGCCCACGAGCGCTCACGCCGCGTGGACCACCACCACCCCCACCGCCGCCGGCGCCTACAACGCCGCCCTGCGCAACTTCGCCCGCAACGCCTCCGTCGCGACGGTGCTCTTCGTCTCCGACACCGACACCGAC
>JBILLV010000150.1:0-22163 GCA_044375895.1 Polyangiales bacterium
GGGGGGGGGGGGGGGGGCCCCCCCCCCCCCCCCCCCCCCCCCCCCCGGGGGGAGGGAGGACTCGCAGCCTCGTCGCCGACGTTGATGCACATCACGTGGGCATGCTGCGAGCGCAGGGTGAGCCTTCGCGCGCACATCGATCCATGTCGGGCGAACCCTGGGCACGACGCGGGATCGAGCTTGACCCCCACGAACTGACTGGCATTGCCCGTAGTCCCTCCCGCGATCAACCCCAGCGGTCGAAGGCCCCCTCGTCGAGCGCCAGCGCGTAGAGCGCGACCTCCCCTTTGCCCTTGAGCGCGACGTTGCCGAGGTCGCGCGTCACCACCGACTCCGCCGGGCGCAGCGTCTCCAGCGCCGCGGCGCGGGCCTCCGCCGTCAGCACCACCTCGTCGCCCGCGGCCTTGCTGCACGCGCGGCTCGCGACGTTCACCGTGTCGCCGAGCACGGTGAACTCCACCTGCCGCTCGTTGCCGAGGTTGCCCGCGACGAGCGGCCCCGTGTTGACCCCTACGCCCATCCGAAGCTGCTGCGCCCCGAAGGCCCCGCGCGCGTTGGCCGCCGCCAGCTCCCGCTGCATCGCCCGCGCGCAGGCCAGCGCCCGCAGCGCGTGGTCGGGCTGGTCGAGCGGCACGTTGAACACCACCAGGATCGCGTCGCCGACGAACTTGTTGATGTACCCGTCGTAGCGCGCGATCGTCTCGATCATCAGGGACATGTACGCGTTGAGCACGGCGATCACCTGCTCGGGGGCGAGCGTGGTCGACATCGCCGTGAAGCCGCGAATGTCGGAGAACATCACCGTCGCCACGCGCCGCTCACCCACGAGCATCGCCCCGGCCCCGACGCCCCGCAACCGGTCGAGCACCACCGGGGAGACGTAGCGCCCGAAGGCCCGCTCCAGAAACTGCCGCTCGCGCGCCGAGGCCAGCATCTCGTTGAAGCCCCGCTGCATCGCCGCGAACTCGTCGTTGCCCACCACGGACACGGGACGCTCGTAGTCGCCCTTCGCCACGCGGTCGAAGCCCGCCCGCAGCACCGCGAGGCCCTGCGTCGCCCGCGCGCCGAAGCGCCACGCCATCAGCGCCGCGAAGGGGAGTTCGAAGCCGATGGCGCCCGCGAGGCCGCCCAGCACCACGCTCGCCGAGCGCGAGAGCCACTCGAACAGGTGCACGTACACCTGGAGGCGCCCCGCCCGGATGGCCCACGCGAGGACAGCCTGCGCCTGCATCCCCACGAAGGTGAGCCAGAAGAACGTCCCGAGCGACGACACCAGCAGCAGCACCATGAGCCGCGTCGAGAGGCGACGGAAGCCCGCGGTGACGCGGTAGAGCGTGTCGGCCACGCCCAGCGTGAACAGCCCGAGGCCCGAGAGCACCGCGATGGTGATCGCGAGCGACCCGAGCTCCAGCACGCGGCCGATGAGCGGCAGCGGGAGCCCCGACAGCACCCCGTACGCGACCGGGACCACCGCCACCAGCACGACACCGACGAGGATGCGCGCGAGCCCGCCGCTCACCGCCACCCAGGGCTGCGCCTCGACCCGCGCGTCGACCACGCGGACGAGTTCGAACGAGCACAGGGAGGCCGAGACGATCCCCATCGCGGTCGCGACCCAGGCCACCGCGACGCCGCCGCGCGTAAAGCCCGCGAGCGCCATCGCGGTGACATGGCCCCCCAACAGGGCGAGCGCCACCGAGGTGACCAGCGCGTGGCGGCGGGCGGTGACGTTCACCGCGGCGCCCCATCGCGCACGCTGACGAGGATGCGCTGCCCGAGCTCGAGGGTGCGCGCGTCGTCGCGCCGACGGGCGACGTCCACGATCACCAGCTCGCCGGGGCGCACGGCGATCCGACGCTCGAGGCGCGTGTTGTTGGCCATGCCGAAGTCGCGCGCCACCATCACGGTCCCGTCGGCGAGGCGCTCCCTCCGCGCGGCGCCGTCGGCGGTCATCCCCTCGCCCAGCGCCACGCTCGACAGGCCCGCGAGCGTCTCCGCGGCGAGCCCCGGGAGCTGCTCCGCGGTCGCGGGGAAGGTGTGCGGCGCGACCCGCACGCTCACCACGAAGCCGTCGACGAGTGCATCACCCGCAACGTACTCCCGCGCCTCGCCGCTCCCCTCCACGCGAGGGCGCGCGGGCAGGTCGAGCGTGAGGGTCGTGCCGACGAGCGCCTCGGCGTGAAGGGCGGGCGGCTCACCGAGCTCCCACGGGCGACCCACCGCGAGCGCCGCAGCCATCGCCCCCGCGAGCGCGAGCGCACCGAGCCCTCCGGCGACTCCCCAGACCGCGCGCCGCGCCTCGCTCGGCCGGACGAGCCCCGTGAGCATCAGCGCGAAGCCCACCAGGCCCCCGCCGAAGTGCGCCTGCCAGCTCACGCCGGGCAGAAACGACACGAACACCTGGATCGCCATGTTGGTCGCGGTGCTCCGCCGGAAGTTCGCCTGCACCTCCGCGGGGAGCGTGTCGCCCGGGCGGAGCGCGAGCGCCGACGAGACGCCGAGGAGCCCCCAGATGGCCCCCGACGCGCCCACCATCACGCTCTGCGCCCCCACCAGGCGGGCCGCCAGACCGCCACCGAGGGCAGCCAGCGTGAACACCACCAGGAAGCGCCCCGTCCCCAGCAGCCGCTCGTAGAAGCTCCCCAGCGAGAGCAGGCTCACCCCGTTGGCGAGGAGGTGCTGGAGGTTGACGTGGAGCAGCGCGTACGCGAGGAGCCGCCAGGGCTGCCCGTACGCCTCGCCCGGCGCCACCGCCCCCATGCGGACGGAGGTCGCGATGGAGGCGCTGTCGCCCCAGTACGACTGGAGCGCGAAGAGGCCGACCATCACCGCGAGCAGAACGGGCGTCGCGGGGGCTCGCCGCGTGGCCAGCGACGCGTGGAAGCGGGCGTACTCGGCGCCGCGCGCGCGGGCCTCGTCGCGGGGGTCGGTCGGCGTCACGGTCTCCATGGGCGGCGATGGTGCACGACCCGCCCCCCTCCGCGCCACCTTCGCGCGCGCGGGCGCTTCGACTACGCTCCACGGTCATCCATGGGAGCCATCACCGACTCGATCCGCGAGGAGCTCGACGAGCGCCACGCCCGTCACCCCGACCGCCCCGACCGCGAGCTGCTCGAGCACCTCCTCGTGGCCGTCCAGCGCGAGCGCATCGCCGCAGTCGGGTACGACACCGAGCGCCTCGGCGAGCGGCTGCGACGCGCCCCCCTGCCCGAAGCCTCACGCCGCACCATCGCCCGCGCCATCGGGCAGATCTGGCTCGACGAGAACATGCACGCCCGCTACGTCCTCGGCGTCCTCCAGCGTCAGCCCGAGCTCGCCACGCGCCTCGCGGGCGCCGCCCAGAGCGCGGAGGGGGGCGTCGGCGGCTGGATGACCGCCGTCGAGCAGCACGCCACCTGGGGAGACGCCCCCGCCGAGCGCCTCGCCGCGGCCCTCGTCGAGGTGGGCGGCCGACTCTCGGGACGCATCCCCGCGGCCGTGCGCTCGTCGCTCACCTACGCGCCCATCCGCGACTGGTGCGCCTTCAGCGTCGACGCCGAGGAGAGCGCGGTGATCTCCTTCGACCGCATGATCGCCCTCGCCGCGGAGGTGGCCCGCATGCCCTCCCCCGCCCTCGACCTCCTCGCGGGATTCACCGAGGAGTTCACCCGCATGCGACGGGACGAAGGCGCCCACGCGCGCATCTTCGGCGCCCTCGCCGCGGCCCTCGGCGACGACGACGGCTTCGTCCCCGGCGCCACCCCCGATGGCCTCGAACGCACCCTCGCCGCGATCGAGCGCGACCTCGACCTCCCCACCTTCGGCGGCGCCCGCGCGGTGGGTTCTTCTCACCCCGTGGGCGCGGGCGGCGTGGTGGTGATCGCGCGCGGCGACGGCCCGGCGGAGAAGCTCGCCACCTTCGACCGCGCCCTCGACGACGCGGGCTTCGACGACGCCCTCGCGCGGCGCGTGGCGGCGCGGGGCAAGACGCTCGCGGAGGCCACGGTGGCGGTGAAGGTCGACCTCATGCTCGCGTGGCACCGCGACGACCCGTCTTCCCACGTCGACCCCGCCCTCATCGAACACCTCGCCGCCCGCCTCCTCGCGCGGGGCTTCGGCGACGTCGTGGTGTGCGACGCGCAGAACGTCTACGCCCGCTTCTACGCCAACCGCGACATCGCGTCGGTGGGCCGCTACGTCGGGCTCCGCCCCGCGGGCTACCGCCTCGTCGACCTCGCCGCTGAGCCCGAACCCTTCACCTTCGCCCGCGCGATGGGCGTCTACGCCGTGGGCCGCGCGTGGCGCGACGCCGACGCGCGGGTGAGCTTCGCGAAGCTCAAGACGCACCCCTCCGCGGTGGCCCAGCTCTGCCTGCGCAACACCGGCACGGTGATCCCCCAGACCGGCGAGCACTTCTTCTCCGATCGGCTGACGGACTTCACCCACCTGGTGACGGCGGTGCTCCACGACCTGCCGCCGCACTTCGGGGTCATCGACGGCTACGCGTACGCGGCCGACGGGCTCCTCGGCGTCCTGGCCGACCCGACGCCGAAGCACCCGGGCCTCGTCGTCGCGGGCGAGGACGTGCTCGCCGTCGACCACACGGCGCTCCGCTTGATGGGCGAGCGCGACCCGTGGCGGGCGCCCGACCTGCGCGCGGCCCTCGGGTGCTTCGGCGACCCGACCGAGCGGACGGACGTGCGCGGCGACACCACCCCGATCGCGGACTGGGACGCGGCCGACGCGGGCGTTCTCTCGGCGCCCCTCGCGGCGCTGGCCGAGCCCGTGTACGCGTCGTGGTCGGGGCGCGGCGCGGTGTTCGTGCCGGACGTCGACCCGGTGGCCTTTCCGCCGATCGGCGAGACGGCGGCGCTCCGGGCGACGCGGCGCCTGGTGCGGGCGGTGCTGGGCATCGGCTCGCGGTAGGCGACGAGCGCCCCGATCACCCGCGGCAGAAGCCCCAGCTGCAGTTGAGCCCCGCGCCGCACCGCCCGATCAGGCAGCACACCTGGTCGCGGCCACCACACACGCAGTTGCCGCCGCCGCACGCCCCGCTGACCGCGCACACGCGGCCGCACGCGCCGCAGTTGTTGTTGTCGTCGCGGGTGTTGACGCAGCGCCCGCCGCAGGCCGTCTGCCCCATCGGGCACGTGCACACGCCGGAGTTGCACGAGGCCCCGGCAGCGCAGACGTTGCCGCATGTGCCGCAGTTGCGCAGGTCGGTCGATCGGTTGGTGCAGGCGGTGCCGCAGACGGACTGCCCCGCCGGGCACTGGCACATCCCGGAGACGCAGGTCTGGCCCATCCCGCAGACCACCCCGCAGCGGCCGCAGTTGCGCGCGTCGGTGGTGGAGTCGATGCAGGTGCCCATGCAGTCGAGCCGCGGCAGCGAGCAGGAGGCCGCGGTCGCGCACAATCCACCGGTGCAAGCGCGCCCCGACATGCACACGTTGTTGCAGCGGCCGCAGTGGGTCGACGCGGTGGCGAGCGCGACCTCGCAGCCGTTGGCCTCCGTCGTGTCGCAGTCCCCGAAGCCCGCGGCGCACGAGAAGCCGCATTCGCCCATCGCGCACGAGGGGGCGGTGTTGGGGCGCGTCTGACACGCCATCCCGCAGCCGCCGCAGTGGGCGACGTCGGTGGCGGTGTTCACCTCGCAGCCGTTGGCCTCCATGGCGTCGCAGTTGGCGAAGTTGGTGCTGCACACGGGCGAGCACGCGCCGGCGACGCACGCCGGGGTGCTGTTGGGACGCATCGCGCAGGCCGTCCCGCACGCGCCGCAGTGCATCACCGAGGTGGTGGTGTCGACCTCGCAGCCGTTGGCCGTGTTCCCGTCGCAGTCCGCGGCGCCGGTCTGGCACACGCAGCGGCCGAAGGTGCAGGTCTGCCCCGCGGCGCACATCCGCCCGCACCCGCCGCAGTGCTGGAGGTCGACCTGCGTGTCGGCGCACAGCTCGCCGCAGCGGGTGCGTCCCATGGGGCACGACGCGTCGGCGACATCGGCCGCGTCGCTCCCGTCCGCGGCGACATCGGGCGCGTCGGTGACATCGACCGCGTCGCTCCCGTCCACAGCCACGTCGAGCGCGTCGCTCGCATCCGCGGCGACATCGGGTGCGTCGGCGACGTCGAGGGTGACGTCGGGCACGTCGGGCGGCGACACGTCGGCCGGCGTCACGTCGGGCGGCGACACGTCGGGCGGCGACACGTCGGGCGGCGACACCTCCGGCGCATCCACCGCCACCTCCGTCGCGTCAGGCGACACCGGCGCGTCGGGGGATCCCCCAGCGGCGGGGTGATTGAGCGAGCAGGCCGCGCTGAGCGCCAGGACGGCGAGCGCAAGGAAGGTCCGCGACATAGGCATCTCCGGGGTGATGGTGCCATGCCACGCCCGCGCCGTGGGCTTCAATGGCCACGCCACCAAAAACCGCCGCGCGGCGCCAGTCACGCGCCCACCGAGAACAGCACCTCGCGCACCGTCCACGCCCAGGGGTTGTCCGCGTCGGCCTCGTGGCGCACCTCCCGCACCACCTGCGCACCGCGCGCCTCCCACCACGCGCCGCGACGGAAGTACGTCGCCTCCCGAGCCCCCGCCACGTCAAACCGGTGATGAACCCTCGTCCACACGAGCCGGTCGGCCCGCCACGCGGCCTCTTCGAACACCCTTGCGCCGCCGATGATCGCGCACGCCGTCGCCCCCGTCGCCGCCGCCGCCGCCACCGCGGCCGAGAGGTCGCGGGCCACCACGCAGCCCGCGATCGCGAGCTCGGCGCGGCGCGAGAGCACGATGTTCACGCGCCCCGGCAGCGGACGACCGACGGCCTCGTGGGTGCGCCGACCCATGATGACGGGCCGCCCCAGCGTCTCCGCGCGGAAGTGGGCCATCTCCGCGGGGAGGCGCCACGGGAGGCGACCGTCCACGCCGAGGAGGTCGTCCTCGTCGACGGCGGCGACCAGCGACACGCGCATCGCCCGCGTCAGTGCACGGCCTCGCCGAGGTAGGCGCCCTGCACGCGGGGATCGTCCGCGAGCGTGCGCGCGTCGCCCGAAAGCGCCACCTCGCCCGTCACCAGCACGTAGGCCCGCTGCGCCGCGCCGAGCGCCCGCCGGGTGTTCTGCTCGACGAGGAGGATGGTGGTGCCCTGCGCGCGGATGCGCCCGATGGCCTCGAAGATCTGATCGACCAGCACCGGCGCGATGCCGAGCGAGGGCTCGTCGAGGAGGAGGAGCTTCGGCTTCGACATGAGCGCCCGCGCGATGGCCAGCATCTGCTGCTCGCCGCCCGAGAGCGTGCCGCCGAGCTGCGCCATCCGCTCGCCGAGCCGCGGGAAGAGTTCCACCGCCTGGGCCAGGCCCTTCGCGATGGCCGCCGGGTCGTCGACCGTGTACGCGCCCATCTCCAGGTTCTCGCGCACCGTGAGGTTGGGGAAGATCGCGCGGCCTTCGGGCGACAGCGCCATACCCATCGAGACGAGCTCGTGAGGCGCGTGCGGGCCGAGGTCGCGGCCCTCGAAGGTGATCGTCCCGGCCTTCATCGGGAGCGCCCGCGCGATGGCCTTGAGCGTCGAGGTCTTACCCGCGCCGTTGGCCCCGATGAGGGCCACGAGCTCGCCGCGGCGCACCTCGAGGTCGATCCCCTTCACGGCGCGGATGCCGCCGTAGGCCACCTCCAGCCCCTTCACGGTGAGCACGGGCTCGTTCGCGGAGGCCGCATCGGCGCTCGGCGGCGCAGGCGTGTCGCCCCCCTTGCCCAGGTAGGCTTCGAGCACCTTGGGGTGGTTCTGCACCTCGGCGGGCGGGCCGTGGGCGATGGTCTCGCCGCGGTCCATCACGTGGATGAGCTCGCAGACGT
Organism: Polyangiales bacterium; assembly: GCA_044375895.1. GTDB lineage: Bacteria > Myxococcota_A > Polyangia > Polyangiales > CAISKJ01. The sequence continues at coordinate 7,826 of JBILLV010000150.1, forward strand.
TCATCACCACCTGCATGTTGTGCTCGACCAGCACCACGGTGAGGTCGAAGCGGTCGCGCAGCTCGTGGATCTGCCGCTTCAGCACCTGCGCCTCGGCGCTGTTCATCCCCGCCGCGGGCTCGTCGAGCAGGAGAACCTTGGGGGCGAGCATCAGCGCCCGCACGATCTCCAGCCGCCGCTGGTCGCCGTACGGGAGCGACGACGCCCGCGCGTCGGCCACGCCCTGGAGCCCGAAGATCTCCAGGAGTTCCATCGCGCGCGCCCGCATGGCCCGCTCGTCGTCGGCGTAGCGCTTCGTGCGCAGGAGCGCGTCGACGAGGCTGTGCTTCGCCGTGCGGTGGTTGGCGACGAGCACGTTCTCGATCACCGACATCGTGCCGAAGAGCCGGATGTTCTGGAAGGTGCGGGCGACGCCGAGGTCGGCGATCTTCCACGCCGGGAGCCCATCGATGCGCTGCCCCGCGAAGGTGATCGCGCCGCGCGTCGGGGCGTACACCCCGGTCACGCAGTTGAAGACGGTGGTCTTGCCCGCGCCGTTGGGACCGATGAGCCCGAAGATGCACTTCTCCGGCACCTCGAAGCTCACGTCGGCGACGGCCCGCAGACCGCCGAACACCATCTCCACCCCGTCGAGCTTGAGCGCCACGCTCACGGCGTCACCCCCGCCTTGCGCCGCGACACCGCCCGCTTCAGCGCGGCGAACGAAAACTCCCGCGTCCCCAGCAGCCCCTGCGGTCGCCAGAGCATCATCCCGATGAGCAGCACCGCGTACACGAGCAGGCGGTACTGCTGCACGCCGCGGAGAAGCTCCAGGGAGACGGCGACGAAGATCCCGCCGAGGACGGCCCCCGTGATGCTCCCGAGCCCGCCGAAGATGATCATCACCAGCATGTCGACGGACTTGTCGAGGCGGAAGGTGCCCGGGTCGATGTGCTGCCCGCCCGTCGCGTCGTGCGCGTACATGCAGCCCGCGAGGCCCGCCAGCATCGCGCTGATCGAGAACGCCAGCACCTTGTAGCGCGTGGTGGGGACGCCCGCGGCCTCGGCGGCGATCTCGTCCTCGCGGATCGCGGCGAGCGCGCGGCCGTAGGAGCTGTAGGTGAGGTTCCACACGGCCGCGGTGCCGAGGATGGCCGCGCCCCAGACCCACGCGAGGGTGCCATACGCGGGGATGCTGTCGGCGCCGAGGGGGTAGCCCTGCGAGCCGCCGAGCGCGTCGGTGCTCTCGATCGAGATGCGAATGATCTCCCCGAAGCCCAGGGTGACGATCGCGAGGTAGTCCCCACGCAGCCGCAGCGAAGGCACCCCCACGGCCACGCCCGCCACGCCCGCCGCGACGATGGAGGTGAGGGCCGCGAGGAGCAGGGTGACGGGCGCCAGCGTCGGCCCGAGGCGATGGTCGAGGGCGGTGGACGCGATGGAGCCCGCGTAGGCCCCGACGGCCATGAAGCCCGCGTGCCCGATGGAGAACTGCCCCGTCGTGCCGTTGACGAGGTTCAGCGCCACGGCCAGCATCACGTTGATGCCGCACACCGAGAGGATGCGGACAAAATAGGGATCGAGCGCGGCGCTGGTGGCGAACTGCACACCGATGAGGGCGGCCACCACCGCGGCGAGGAGGGCGAGCTTGCGGGCCATCGACGGGGCGTTTCTACCAGGGGACCGCGGCGGAGCGGTACCGCGAAGCGAAGGGGACCGGCGGGGCGGGGTGTGAAGAGCCTGCGCAGGCTTGAAAAACAGGTCCATTGCGGCGGTCCGGCGGCGATCTGGGGTACCGTCGCGGGCCGATGCTCCGAGAGCCGCACCGCTCCCGTCCCCGCACTTCCGTGAGGTTCGCCGCGGCGCTGGCCCTGGTGGGGTGTTCGCTCCAGCACCCCGGATTCTCGGGTGGTAGCGACGCGGCGTCGGACGCGGACGGGGCGGGCGACCTCGGCACGGATGACGCGCGCGACGCGGTCGTGCCGCTCGACCAGGTGGCATCGCCCGATGTGGCGGATGCGCCCGCGCCGCCGGACGCAGACGCCGCGGCGACGCCCGACGCTGACGTCGCGGTGGCCGACGCCAACGTGGTGTCCCGAGACGCGGATGCGGCGGCGCTGGACGCAGACGCCGCGTCGCCGGACGTCGCAACGCCCGACGCCGATGCCTCGACGCTCGATGTGGCCGATGTGCGTGATGCGCTCGTGACGGCCGACGCGGGCCCGGTGGACGTCACCTGCTCGGCGCCGTTCGTCGCGTGCGGCGGGGTCTGCGTCGACACCACGACCAACGTGGAGCACTGCGGCGGCTGCAACCTGGGGTGCCGGTCGCGCTGTCGTGACGGCGTGTGCCTCGACATCGTCGAGGTGAGCGCGGGGCTCACCCACACCTGCGCGAGGCTGCGCGACGGCGCGATCCGCTGCTGGGGAGGCAACGCCGCGCGGCAGCTCGGAGACGGGTCCATGATGCTGCGCACGCGTCCCGTGACCGTCAGCGATGTCACGGCGACGAGCGTCGGGGCGGGCGTCGATCACACCTGCGCGGCGCTGACGAGCGGCGCCCTGCGCTGCTGGGGCGACAACGCCACCGGGGAGCTCGGCGACGGGACCATGACCCCCCGCGCCACACCCACCGCGGTGGTCGGCATCGCCGATGTGGTGCAGGTGGTCGCCGGCGCCAACTTCACCTGCGCGCGCCTCGCCGACGGCACCGCGCGGTGTTGGGGCGAGAACGGGCGCGGACAGTTGGGCAACGCGATGACCACCGACCGAAACGCGCCCGTCACCGTGATGGGCCTGACGGGCGTGCTCGACATCGCGGCCGGCGAAGAGCACGCCTGCGCGGCGCTGAACGACGGCAGCGCCCGCTGCTGGGGGCGCAACGACCGACGCCAGCTCGGCAACGGCGTGGCGGGCGACCGCAGCACGCAGACGATGGTGAACACCCTCACCGACGTCGTGCAGGTGGAGGCGGGCGACAAGCACTCCTGCGCGCTCCTCAACAGCGGCGCGGTGCTCTGCTGGGGCGAGAACGAGAACGGCCAGATCGGTGACGGCGCGACGGCCGATCAGCCGTTGCCCACCCTCGTGCGCGGCGTGTCGACCGCCGTGGGGCTCTCCTGCGGCGGCGCCCACTGCTGCGCGGTGCTCGCCGACGCGACGGTGCGCTGCTGGGGCGACAACGTCGCGGGCCAGCTCGGCGACGGCAGCACCAGCGACCGCAGCACCGCGGTCACCGTCCCCGGCCTCTCGCAGGTGGTTCAGTTGACGACGCGCGGCAACGGGCACACCTGCGCCCGTCGCACGGACGGCACGCTGGTGTGCTGGGGCCTCAACGCCACCAGTCAGCTCGGCGACGGCACCATGACCAACCGCACGGCGCCGACCCCCGTCACCTTCTGAGCGGCGCTCAGTCGAGCCAGAGGCGGTTCTTCAGCTTGTGGGGGATGTACTCCTCCGTGATGAAGCGGATGCCGAGCGACGAGAGGGCCTCGATCTCGTACTTCTTCTCCGTCTTCTTCATCTTCGTGAGCTCATCCTGCCAGCGCTTGTCAGCGAACCACTCGTACTTCAGCAACTGGTCGGCCCGCTTGTCGTCCTCGTCGGTGAGGGCCATCGAGACGTTGGCGGTGAAGTTGAAGCGGTCGGCGTCGAAGCTGGAGAGCCCGAGGAAGCGGGCCTTCGGCACCGCCATGCGCATCGACTCGTAGGCCAGGTTGATGCTGCCCTGCTTGATCACCGAGTAGATGTAGAAGCCCCAGGGGTCGTTGTCGGTGATGACGTACACCGGGAGCTTGAGCTCCTCGTGCATGCGGCGGAGGAGGCGCCGGGTGCCGCGCGCGGCCATGCCCCCACCATGGATGAGCATGCACTTGTGCGTCTTCCAGAAGCGGTCTTCGTTGAGGCGCGACCACACCGCGCCCTTCTCGACGAAGAGCACGAACTCCGCCTCGTGGCCGCGAAACTGGATGCGGTTGTCCTCGACAATCGACGGCACGCTCCACCCGCCGGAACCCATGCGCCGCAGGTCGATGTCGTCCCCCGAGTCGCGCACCGTCATCGGGCCCACCATGGCGCCGCGGTTCTCGGCGCGGAGGTGGAGCTCCTCGCGGAGGATGTCGATGGTGACCTCGAGGTCTTCGATGATCGGGTCGCTCTCGGCCTGCTCTTCGAAGGTGTTCTCCTTCGTGCCCGCGATGGAGTGCTTCGCGTCGTAGTAGATGTCGCGGATCGAGGTGGTGGCCCCCGCCTCGATCAGCTTCTTGCAGCGCTCCGCGATGAGGAACGTCTGCATGTAGTTCTTCGCCTGCTTGTAGTGGAAGAAGGCGCGCGACTGGCGGGCGTCGCCCATCCGGATGACCCGCGAGTCCTTGTCGAAATTGACGTTGGACAGGGCGCGGACGGGGATGTCGAGGGCGGGGTTCTTCCCGACGCGCACCGCGGCGAGCGCCTGGAAGGCCATCTCCTCGATCTTCTTCAGGGTCTTCTTGTCACGTTCATCGATCGCCATGGCTCTCCCCTGTCCTCACTTCTTCGCCTTGCCGACGGGCTTCTTCGCGGGCTTCTTCGCGGCCGGGCTGGGCGCGAAGCTCGGCTCGTCGTCGAGCATCGTGAGCTGCTTCGACGCCGCCGCGGTGGGCCGCGTGAGGCGCCGCGTCTTGTTCTGCGTGACGTCTTCGAAGGCCGACCCGCTGCCGAAGCCGAAGGCCGACTCGTCTTCCATGTCCTCCACTGGCGTCGCCACCGCGCGCACCGCGGCCACCGGCGCCTCCGTCTCCGCCGCGGCCTCCACCACCGCCTCCGTCGGCACCGGCGGCAGGTCGCTCGGGCTCCGCAGCGAGTCGACCTCCGCCGCGCCGCCCACCACCGGGTCGACAGGCGGCGGCGCCGGGAGCCGCACGTGCTTCGACAGCGCGGCCTGGAAGTCCTCCGCCACCCGCGTCTCCGCGACGCCCGTGATCGCGTGGATCGAGATGGCGAGCTCCTTGATGTACTTCTCGAAGAGGCTCTTGCGCTCGCTCTCCCACTTCTCCGCGTCCTTGGCCTTCACCCAGGTGCCGAGCTTGCGGCCGCACTCCATCAGCGCGAGGCGGATCTCCTTCACGATCTCGTCGTAGTGGGCGACGGCCTCCTTCGCCTCGCTCGTGAAGGGCACCCACACGCTCGCGAGGTGGACGAAGATCGCCAGCGGGCCGACGGGCAGCTCGCCCTTGCGCTGCGTGAGCCCGTAGCTCTTCCAGTCGACCTTGAGCACGGCCTCGGTGATGCCGCACGCGCGGGGCTGGTAGAGCAGCGGCACGCGGTTGGCGAAGCGCATGAGGTCGGCGGCGTCTTCCTTGCCAAGCTCGCCGCCGAAGGCGATGCCCGCTTCCACGACGAAGGGGTTGCCGCGGTACACCGCCGGCGGGCGCGTGTGGGCCGCGAAGAACTCCGCCTTGAAGCGCCGCTTGAGGCCGCCCATGATGAGCTCCTCGCCGACGGGGACGACGCAGGTGGCGGGCGGCGCGGCGATCTTCACCTGCGACGACGCGAGCGACGCGTAGAGCTTGTCGAGCTGCGCCGGCGTGACGAGGCGGGCCTTCACGGCGGGCTCGATGTCCGCGCGGCGCGCGACGCCCTCGGCGAGGCTCTGGGAGAAGCCGCTCCCCTCCTCCAGCATCTCGTCGCGGAGCGTCTTGTCGCTCTTGGCGAGGCGCGAGAAGAACTTCTTCACCGGCGGGAGCGAGGCCTGCGAGCTCACCATCACCGCGTGGATCGCCTCGATCTGCGGGCCGTCGAGCTTCGGCGCGAGGGTCGCTGGCTCGACCTTCGCCGCCGCGCACAGCTCGTCGGCCACCTGCGGCGTCACCCGCGAGAACTCCTCCATCAGCGTGTCCTTCACGGTGCGGCCGGTGGCCTCGTGGAGGATCTTGATGAGCATCCCGAGCTCGACGCCGTGCGGGTGCGGCTTGATCTCCTGCGCCTCGGGCGGGAGCTGGTCGGCGACGCGCGGCCAGTGCATCGGGTTGCCGCGCGGGGGCTTGTAGGTGAGCTCCAGGTGCGGGTTGGCGACGACCGTCTGCTCCAGGTACGCGTCGACGCTGGTGCGTCCGCCGCGGTAGAGCCCCGTGAGCTCGATCTCGACGGCGGTGCCGTGGTCCTTCTCCCAGGGGACGGTGGTGTCGCGGTCTTTGTTGAGCACCTCGGGGTTGTTGGTGCGGGCGTCGATGCGCACCTCCAGGCGCCACGCGGGGCGGCCCTTCCCGATCTTGCTCACGCACACCACCGGGCGGCCCGTGGTGAGCTGCCCGTACATCCCCGCGGCGCTGATGCCGATGCCCTGCTGGCCGCGCGACTGGCGCAGGCGGTGAAACTTCGACCCGTAGAGCAGCTTGGCGAAGATCTTCGGGATCTGCTCCTTCACGATGCCGGGGCCGTTGTCCTCGACGCGCACGCGGTAGCGGCCTTCGGCCAGCTCCTCGATGCTCACCTCGATGGACGGCGCGATGCCGGCCTCCTCGCAGGCGTCGAGCGCGTTGTCGACCGCCTCCTTGATCGTGGTGAGGAGGGCCTTCGCGGGGTTGTCGAAGCCGAGGAGGTGGCGGTTCTTCGTGAAGAACTCGCTCACCGAGATCTCGCGCTGCTTCGTCGCCATCGCCTCCGCGGTGGCCCGCCGCCCCGTCACCTTCGTCTCCTCTACGGTCACCTCAGTCGTCATGCGTCGCTCCTCGGGTAGACGGCGAAATAGAAGGCCACTGAACATCTGTCAAGCGACCGCCCGCGGCCCGCGCGGTCACGGCCGACGACGCCCGCGAAATCACGCGCGGCGCGCCTCGAAACCGGGGACATTCTCTGTCACACGGTCGGGCGCGCCTCGAGGTGCACGAGCTCGATCCCGATGCGCTGGGCGACGTCGAAGATGCGCCGGTCGCGGTAGAACTCGCCGAACACCACGCGCTTGAGGCCCGCGTTGGCGATCATCTTGAAGCACTGCCAGCACGGGGACGCGGTGACGTAGATGCCGGCCCCCTCGATGCGCACGCCGTTGCGGGCGGCCTGGATGACGGCGTTGGCCTCGGCGTGGATGGTGCGGACGCAGTGGTTGTCCTCCATCATGTGCCCCACCTCGTCGCAGTGCTCGAGGCCCGCGATGGAGCCGTTGTACCCCGTGGCGAGGATGGTGCGGCCGCGCTCGATGACGGCGCCGACGTGCTTGCGGTCGCAGGTCGCGCGCGACGCGACGGTCTCGGCGATCTTCATGAAGTACTCGTCCCAGGAAGCGCGGTGGGGGTCGCTCATGGCGGTCGCATAGCGCGCCGGGCGCGGGGTGCGCCAGAAACGGACGCCCGGCGGCGGGGGCGGCGGCGTAGTCTCCGCTGGCGCCGCGCGGGGGGTTGCCCCTAGACTCGCCCTCCCTTCGACAGACCGCAGGAGCGCACCGCCATGATGATCGAGAAAGTCGCCGCCCTCCAGGACTACGACCACTACCGCGAGCTGCACTGGGAGGGCTCCTTCGAGGAGTACCTCCAGATCGTCCGAGAGCGCCCGTCGGTGACGCGCAACGCCTTCCAGCGCATCTACGACATGGTGATCGGCGCCGGGCAGGAGGAGTACATCGACAACAAGAAGAAGATCGTGCGCTACGGCTTCTTCCGCGACGACACGGGCAGCGGCCGCGACGCGGTCTTCGGGCTCGACATCCAGCTCATGCGCCTGGTGACGGTGCTCCGCGCCGCCGCCGAGGGCTACGGCCCCGAGCGCCGGGTGATCCTCCTGCACGGCCCCGTCGGCTCGTCGAAGAGCACCATCGCGCGCCTCCTCAAGCGCGGCGTCGAGGACTACTCGCGCACGCCCGAGGGGGCCCTCTACACCTTCACCTGGACCAACCTGGAGGGCACCGGGCTGGTGGGCGAGAAGGCGGAGGGCGGCGGCAGCTTCCCGTGCCCGATGCACGAGGAGCCCCTGCGCATCATCCCGATGGAGTGGCGCGACCGGGCGGTGAAGGAGCTCGGGCTCGGCAACGAGCGCTACCCGGTGAAGGTGGAGGGCGACCTCGACCCGGCCTGCCGCTTCATCTTCAAGAGCCTGATGGAGCGCTACAAGGGCGACTGGTCGCGGGTGGTGACCAACCACGTCAAGGTGCGCCGCATCCACCTCTCGGAGAAGGACCGGGTGGGCGTCGGCACCTTCCAGCCCAAGGACGAGAAGAACCAGGACTCGACCGAGCTCACGGGCGACATCAACTACCGCAAGATCGCCGAGTACGGCTCGGACTCCGACCCGCGGGCCTTCAACTTCGACGGCGAGTTCAACATCGCCAACCGCGGGATCGTGGAGTTCGTCGAGGTGCTGAAGCTCGACGTGGCCTTCCTCTACGACCTCCTCGGCGCCTCGCAGGAGCACCGGATCAAGCCGAAGAAGTTCGCCCAGACGGACATCGACGAGGTGATCCTCGGGCACACCAACGAGGCCGAGTACAAGAAGCTCCTGGCCAACGAGTTCATGGAGGCGCTCCGCGACCGCACGATCAAGATCGACGTGCCGTACATCACCCGGCTGTCGGAGGAGACGCGCATCTACGAGAAGGATTTCTCCTCGGGGAAGGTGCGGGGCAAGCACGTCGCGCCGCACACGCTGGAGATGGCCGCGATGTGGGCGGTGCTCACGCGGCTGGAGGACCCGAAGAAGCACAACCTCACGCTCCTCCAGAAGCTGAAGCTCTACGACGGGCGGATGCTCCCGGGGTACACGCAGGACACCGTCAAGGAGCTGCGCAAGGACTCGCGCCGCGAGGGCATGGACGGCATCTCGCCGCGCTACGTGCAGGACAAGATCTCCAACGCGCTCGTGCGCGACGAGGAGGGCTGCCTCAACCCCTTCATGGTGATGAACGAGCTGGAGAAGGGCCTCCGCGCGCACTCCCTCATCAACAACGACGACCAGCGCAAGCGCTTCTCCGACCTCATCTCCGTGGTGAAGCGCGAGTACGAGGACGTGGTGAAGAACGAGGTGCAGCGCGCCATCAGCGCCGACGAGGGCGAGATCGCGAAGCTGGCCGCCAACTACGTCGACAACGTCCGCGCCCACACCCTCAAGGAGAAGGTGAAGAACCGCTACACGGGCCGCGACGAGGAGCCCGACGAGCGGCTGATGCGCTCGATCGAGGAGAAGATCGACGTGGCCGAGTCGCGCAAGGACGACTTCCGCCGCGAGATCATGAACTACATCGGCGCGCTGGCCCTGGAGGGCAAGAAGTTCAGCTACGACACCAACGACCGGCTGCGCCGCGCGCTGGAGCTGAAGCTCTTCGAGGACAAGAAGGACACGATCAAGTTCACGTCCATCGTGGCCAACGTCGTCGACCGCGACACGCAGGAGAAGATCGACGCGGTCAAGACCCGCATGATTCGCAACTACGGCTACTGCGAGGTCTGCGCGAAGAACGTGCTCGACTTCGTCTCGTCGATCTTCGCCCGCGGCGACGTCAAGGCCTGAGCCCCTTAAGCCTTCCACTCCGTGGCCACCGCCCCGTAGACCGCGTGGTCGACGAAGCGGTCGTGGAGCCACTCGCCCCCCCGACAGATCCCTTCGAAGTGGTACCCCGAGCGCTCGGCGACGGCGCGCGAGCGGCGGTTCTCCGTGGCCGCGCGGATCTCCAGGCGGTGCAGCCCGAGGGCGGTGAAGCCGTGGGCGGTGAGGGCCTTCACTGAGCGCACCATCAGCCCGTGCCCCTGCCACGCCGACGCCAGCCAGTACCCGATGGCGGTGCGCCGGTTGACCCAGTCGAAGGTGTGGTACCCGATCATCCCCGCGAGCGCGCCCTGGTGGAAGATGCCGCAGTTGAGCGACTGGGAGCGGGCAAACTGCTCCAGCGTCATCTGGATGTAGACCATCGAGTCGTTGACCGAACGCGTCCCGTCGACCCACGGGAGGTAGCGCCGGAGGTGGTCGCGGTTCTCATCCACGAGGGCGTAGAGCATCCCCGCGTGACGGTGCTCCAGCAGCACGAGGTCGAGGCTCTTGTCGATCGGCATGCGGAACATGGTCATCGGGCGCCCCACCGGGTGCTCGGCGCGAGACTACCAGACGCCGCGGCGCCTCGCGCGAATGGAATTCTCCTGCGCGGACGGACCCTTCCCCCTGGTATGCTCGCGCCGCGCATGGCCCCCGCGCCGCAACCCAGCCCCACGCGACTCGGCCGTTACGCCGTCGTCCGACGTCTCGGCGTCGGCGGGATGGCGGAGGTGTACCTCGCCCGCTCGCGCGGCGCCGAAGGGGTCGACAAGCTCCTCGTCGTCAAGCGCATCCTCCCGGACTTCGCGGAGAACCCGCACTTCCGCGCGATGTTCGTCGACGAGGCCCGCGTCGCGCTGCGGCTCAACCACCCGAACATCGTCCAGGTGTACGGCTTCGAATCCGACGGCCCGACGCTGCTGCTCATCATGGAGCACGTCGACGGCGCCGACCTCGGGGCCCTCGCCAACGCCCTCGCGCGGCAGGGCGAGCACCTCCCGCCGCCCCTCGTCGCGTACGTGCTCCGCGAGGTCGCCCGCGGCCTCCACTACGCCCACGAGCGCCTCGACGAGCACGGCCGCCCCCTGGAGATCGTGCACCGCGACGTCTCCCCCAACAACGTGCTCCTCTCGTACGAGGGCGCGGTCAAGCTCGGGGACTTCGGCATCGCGCGCGTGCGCTCGGCCTCGGACTCGCCGGGCGTGGTGCAGGGCAAGTTCGGGTACATGGCCCCCGAGCAGGCGCGGGGCGAGGCCGTCGATCGCCGCGCCGACCTCTACGGCCTCGGCGTGCTGCTCACCGAACTCCTCCTCGGGCGGCCGCTCTTTCACGGCGTCGCGGAGGGCGCGGAGATTCACGAGCGGGTGCGCCGCGGTGAGGTGCCCGACCCGGAGGCCCTGCTCACGGCCGCGCCCGACGCCCTGCGCGCCATCGCCGTCCGCGCGATGAAGGTCGACCGGGAGGAGCGCTTCCCCACCGCCCGCGACGTCGTCCACGCGCTGTCGCACTACCTCCACGGCCTGGAGACGCCGGCCGACGCGGGCGCGCTGGAGCACTACCTCCACCGGGCGCTCCCGCCGCGTCACCCGTCCATCCCGCCTCCGTCCAACTCGTCGCGACCGCCGCCGTTCTCCCCGGACTCGGGGGCGTCGTTCCCGTCGGCGACGGTGCCGGGCCGCGCGCGCACGCCGCCGACGCCGCTCCCCGCGAAGAACGCGATCACCCTCCCCGCGATGCTGATGCCCAGCGTCCCGGCGCCGCGCGTCCCCGTGGTCGACACGGCCGCGGTGGTGCGCGAGCGCGGGCACGTCGCGGTGATCGCCGGGCGCCTCAACGTCTCCTCCTCGGCGCCCGCCGCGCGCCAGATCGTCCACATGGTGGGCGAGCTCGCCTTCAAGGCCGAGGCCACGCTGGAGTGGACGCGCGACGACGGCTTCACGCTCGTCATCGGCGTGCTGCGGCCTCACGTCGACGACGCCCTCCGCGCCGCGCGCCTCGCGCTCGAGATCCTCGACGCCACGCTCTCGATCGCCGCCGACGCGGACGATGAGCCCGGCGAGGTGCCCAGCGTCTCCCTCGGCCTGGCCCGCGGCGTAGCGGGCTGCGCGCGCGACGGCGAGGGCACGATGCTCAGCTTCGAACTCGTCGACGACGCGGCCCCCCTCGCCACCTCCCTCGCCGCCGTCGCGCGCCCCGGCGAGGCCCTGGTGTCGGGCGCCCTCTACCGCATCGTCCGCCGCGCCTTCGTGCTCCGGGAGGCCGCGCCGCGGGGCCCCTCCGCCGTGCGCGCCTTCGCCCTCGAACGCTCGCGCTCCCGCACCGAGCGCGATCGCTCGGCCGAGGCCCAGGGCTGGCGCCTCCTCGGCCGCGAGACCTCCCTCCGCGAGCTCCGCAACGCCCTCGTGAGCGCCTCGGTGACCCGCCAGGGCCGCGCCGTCCTCGTCACGGGCGAGCTCGGCATCGGGAAGACCACCGTCCTCGGCGCCTTCGCGGCCGCGCTGTCGTCCATGCCCGGCATCCTCGGCGAGAGCCGCGTCATCCGCTGCGACGGCTCGATCACCGCCAACGGCGTGCGGTACGGCTTCATCGGCCAGCTCGTCCGCCAGTCGCTCGCGCTGCGCCACGCCGCCACCGCCCGCCTGCCGCCGCCGCTGCCTTCCCAGCGCGACGCCGAGGGCCGCCCCAAGGGTCCGCCGCCGCTCCCGCGCCGCCGCGGATCGGGCGAGTATCCCCTCCCTGTCGACACGATGGAGCAGCTCCTCGACGGCGTCGCCGAGCGCTACGGCCAGGGTCCTTCTGGCCGTCACGCCGCCCGCCACGTGCTCCAGGTGTGCCTCGGCCTCGCCGCCGACGAACCCGGCGCCGAGGCCAGCACGACGCGCGAGCTGGGCCTGGTGCTCCGCCCGATGCTCGCCGACGTCGCCCGCGAGCGCCCCGTGCTGCTGCTCCTCGACGCGTTGGAGCAGGCCGACGCGCCGAGCCGGACGGTGGTCTCCGAGCTCCTGCGCCGCACCCCCTCCGGGCTCGTGTTGCTCGTGGCGGCCCTGCGCGACGACGACCCGCTCACTCAAGAGCTTCAGGGGCTCCAGACCATCGCGCTCGGGCCGATCGACCAGGAGGCGCGGCGGCGGCTCATCGCGAGCGCGCTCGGCACCGACGAGCCCTCCGACGAGGTGGTCCGCGAGGTCTCGTCCGTGGCGGGCGGCAACCCCCTGACGCTGCTGGAGGTGGTGGAGGCCCTCGCCGATCGGGAGCGCAACCGGGCCCGCCGCTCGGGCACCGACCCCGACGGCTCGGGCGCCCCAGCCCCCGTCGAAGACGAGTCGCTGCCCCCCTCGCTGGAGGAGGTGCTCACGGCCCGCCTCGAAGCGCTCGCCCCGGAGGCGCGCAACCTCCTGCGCTGGTGCTCGCTCTGCGAAGCCGAGCTCTCGGTCGACCTCATCGACCAGCTCGGCGGCGACGGCGGCGCCCGCGTGCGCGCGCGGCTCGTGTCCGACGGGATCCTCGTCCACACGGGCAACGACACCAACGAAGAGGGCCGCGCCGTCCTCGCCTTCGCGCACCCGATGCTCGCCCGTGTGGCGCGCGCGTCGATCGAGCCCACGGTGATCCCCGCGATGCATGCGCGCGTCGCCGAGCTGCTCGAACGGCGCAAGGGAGCCCGCGCCGCCCCGACCGCCCTCGCCGCGCTGGCGCGTCACCGCGAGGCGGCAGGGGCCGACCGACCCGCCGCTCGCTCCTGGCTGGAGGCCGCCGCCCAGTTTGTCGCCTCGGGGGCCTCGCCCGAGGAGGCGATGCGCGCCTACGGCCGGGTGCTGTCGCTCTGCCGCGGCGCGACGGACGTCGAGGGCTACGCGCTCCGAGCCTCCGCGCACGCGGGCCGCGAAGACCTCGCCCGCGCCTCGGGGAGCACGCGGGCGCGTCGGGCGGAGCTCCTGCTGCTGCGCGAGGTGGCCGTGGAGGCCCGCGACCCGCGCCTCGTCGCGCAGGCCCTCACCCGGCAAGCCCGCTACAAGCTCGAGACCTACGCCTCGGACGTCGACCGCGACGCGGTGGCCGCCGTCCGCGCCGCGCGCCGGGCCGACGACCAGCGCACCGAGGCCGAAGCGCGCTGGGTGCTGGCGGTCCACCGCGGACGTCGCGGGATGCTGCGCGAGGCGCTCACCGAGCTCGACGCCGCCCTCGGCGCGCTCGACAAGGCCGACGCCGAGACGGCCCAGCACGGCGCCCCTGACGAGACGCTCCGCGCCGCCCGCGCGCTGCGCGTGGAGGTGCTGCTGGCGAAGGCGTCGTTCCTGCGGTGGACGGGCGAGGTGTCGGAGGCGGTGGCGGCGGCGGCGACGGCCTACGGGCTCGCGGTGACGCACGGGCACCGTCGGCTGCTCGGCCCGGTGTACGACGAGCTCGGGATGTCGTGCCTCGCGCAGGGCGGCTACGCCGACGCGCTGCGCTTCCTGCGGGCGAGCCTGGCGGCCGAGCGCGAAGTCGGCGGGCGCAGCCGCATCGCCGGGACGCTCGTGCGGGCCGCGGCCGCGTGGTGGGCGCTGGGCTTCTTCGACCGGGCGCTGGCGTGGGTCCAGCGGGCCCGCGACACCCTCGCGTCCCTCGGCCGCGCGGGCCCGTCCGCGGTGGCCGCCGAGGTGTACGTCGCGCTCGCCGAGCTGCTGGTGGAGCGCGGCGACGTGGAGGGCGCCGCCGAGGCGATCGACCACGCGCGCGAGAGCGTCGGCGCGGTGGAGTCGCGGCACACGCTCTATCGGGTGTGCCTCGGCGACGCGCGGGTGCTCATGGCGCGCCGTCAGCACCGCCACGCGCGCGGCGCGGCGGAGGCGGCCGAGCGCGTGGCCCGCGAGTCGGGGCTGCTGCTG
>JBILLV010000469.1:0-5710 GCA_044375895.1 Polyangiales bacterium
GCACACCAGCAGGTCGGACTGCACCGCGTACCACAGGAGCTGACGCAGCGCGCTCGCGAGGAGCCGGCCGTTCTCCCGCACCGCGCGGTCGCCGCGCTCGACCGCGACGCGCACGTGATCGAGCTCGAGGGCGACGTCGATGGAGCAGGCCGCGAGGTGGAGCGCGCCGTCGATGTCAGAGAAGCGCGACTGGGGCGTGCGGTCGACGACGGCCACGCGGCGCGCCTCCAGCTCCGAGTAGCACACCCCGATCGCGCGGACGCAGGGCTCGAGCGCGGCGAACTCGCGGCTGGTGGCGGAGGCGAAGCGAGGGGAGATGCCCACGGGCCAGCGACCCGCCTCGGCCGCCGCACGAATGCGCAGCAACGCCAGGAAGACGTCCGAAGGTTCGAGAGCGAACGCGAGCGACCGTGCCATCGCGCAGCGACGCTAACGCAAGGCCGTGAGGAACGCGAACATCATTCTGGTGACTCAGCGGCAGGTGGCGAGGGGCGCGCCGTTGAGCACCACTTGCACACCCGTGAGGCTGCGCGCCGAGCAGCAGTCGTCGATGTGGGTGATGACCACGCGGTTGCGGCCCGGGACGACGTAGCGGGCGAGGTTGGTGGTGACGCTCGATCCGCCGAGGAGGATGTGCGACCCGGCCTCCACCACGCCGCCGGGGTACATGCTGTTGAACACCGTCACCCGCGCCCCGTCGTCGACGCCGCCCATCGACACGGTGAGCGAGGTGACCGCGTAGCCCGGCGTCACGTCGAAGAAGGTCTGGAAGTACGTGAACTCCCCGCCGTTGAGGCACTCGCACGCGCGCCCGCAGAGGGCCGACGACTCGGCGAAATCGATCGTCGGCGAGGTGACCGCCCGCCAGCCGCCGTCGCCCTCGCTCGGGATGGTCGCGAGCGCGTACTCGCCCGGGTCGCCGTGCTGCGTGAAGGTGCGCCCGAAGCACACCGGCCCCATCACCCGGTGGATCTGCCACGGCGACGCCATCGCCATCGCCATGATGCACGGCGCGCAGCCCTCGTCGATCATGCCGTCGCAGTCGTCGTCGACGCCGTTGCGGCAGATCTCCGTCACGGGCGGCACCTGGCCGTCACACAGCCCCCAGTTGCCCATCGCGCAGGTCTGCGTCCCCCCGCGGCAGCGGCCGATGCCCATGGTGCCAGCGGGGCCGGAGTAGCACGGTCGCGTCACCGACTCGTCGACGCTCCCGTTGCAGTTGTTGTCGACGCCGTCGCAGGTCTCGGTGGCGGGGGTGACGGCGCCCGCGCAGGTGCTCCACGCGCCCATCACGCACGACTCGGTGCCGCCGCGGCAGGCGCCGACGCCCATCGTCCCCGCGGGGCCGCCGTAGCACATGCGGGAGAGGCCCTCGTCGGTCATGCCGTCGCAGTCGTTGTCGACGCCGTCGCACACCTCGGTGTTCGGGGTGACGTCGCCCGTGCACGTCCCCCACGAGCCGGCGGTGCAGGTCTGCATGGCGCCGCGGCAGGGGCCCATCCCCATGGTTCCGGCGGGGCCGGTGTAGCAGGTGCGGGTGAGCTCCTCGTCGGTCATGCCGTCGCAGTCGTTGTCGACGCCGTCGCACGCCTCCGGGGTCGGCAGCACCGAGCCCGTGCACGGGCTCCAGGTACCGAACTCGCCGGTGCCTTCGCAGCGGAGGGTTCCCTGCGCGCAGAGGCCGCGGCCGGCGAGGCCGGGTGCCCCCGCGTAGCAGCGCGCCGTCATGCCGGGGACGCACGCGCAGCCCTCGTCGACGCGGCCGTTGCAGTTGTCGTCGAGGCCGTTGCCGCACACCTCCGCGGCGCCGCAGCCGGGGCCGGTGATCGCGCCGTCGGCGGGCGTGGTGCCGTCGGTGGCGACAGTGCCGTCGGTGGCGACAGCGCCGTCGGTGGCGACAGTGCCGTCGGTGGCGACCGTGTCGTCGGTGGGGACAACGCCGTCAGGGGCGGTGGCGCCGTCCTTCGACGAAGCGGCGTCGAGCGTGGCGTCGGGCGTGGGCTGGGTGCGATCGACGCCGAGGTCGGTGGCGGCGTCGACGTCGTACACGAGGGCGTCGTTGTTCTCCGCGCAGGCGGCGAGCGACGCGAGGGCGAGCGGGAGAAGGAAGCGGGTCGGTCGCATGGACGAGATTGCAACGCGCGGAGGGACACCGCGTCAACGGATCGCGGAGGAAAGTGCTCCCGGGAGCGGTCGGCGGGCGAGGCGCTCGGCCGGAGAGTGCTCCTAGGAGCGCTTTCGGGACGATGGGCTTCGTCGCGGAGCGCTCCCGGGAGAGGTTTTGTCGGGGGTTTCGAGGAGGGTGGCGCCGCGCAGGGGCGACGCGGGCGATTCAGACGACGGCGGCGAGGGGATTCTCGGTGGGTTCGGTCTCGTTCTCGGCGGTGGGCTCCGAGGGGACGGCGGCCTCGCGCTGGCGGGCGGCGCGCTCGGTGACGACGGCCTCGGCCGCGTCGAGCGCGCGGAGGAGATAAGGACGCTACGAAGTCATGACACGCGCGATGGCAGCCGCGGGCGTCGAGCCCATCATCATCGAAGATCTCGTCTACTTCGGCGAGGATCGGGGCATCGTGAAGGGGCATGCGAAGGCGGTCCTCCAGGTCGCCGATCTGCGCGGCCTCTCGCTCACCGAAGCGCAGC
This sequence comes from Polyangiales bacterium, assembly GCA_044375895.1. Taxonomy (GTDB): domain Bacteria; phylum Myxococcota_A; class Polyangia; order Polyangiales; genus CAISKJ01. Next base: position 2,641 of record JBILLV010000469.1, read on the forward strand.
GGGCGCGGGTGCTGGCCTGCACCGACCTGCCCACGCTGGAGGCGTGGCTTGCGAGCGCCGTCACCGCCACCCGTGGCGAGGACATCATCCCCGACGGCGCCTGAACGCGGCGCGCGAACCCGGTCTCAGGGGCGGGGGACGGGCGGGGCCGCGGGGAGGTCGCGGGCGGCGAGTGCGCGGTGGGCGAGGGCAGGGGTGAGTTCGTCGGGGAGGGGGAAGCGGGCGGAATCGAGGTCGTTGAGGCCACGCTCGCAACGCGCGAGGGAGCGTGTCTCGCGGTAGTGTGTCGAGGAGCGGATGCAGAAGTGGAAGCCCGTCATGGCGATCTCGATGAAGGGCGACCACGCAGGGTGCGCGCCCCTGAAGTACCGCCAGATGTCCAGCAGCTCCGGGTGCGTGATGTCCGGCGGGGGCGGGACACCGCTCATGAGCGCTGCATGGGACCGGGACGCGGTCGCCAGATGTTCGTAGGCGGCGATCTCCCACTGAGGAGCGTGCTCGTTGACGACGCCCGTGTATGCTGACGTGAAGGGGCCGTAGAGTTCGCTCTCGGACGCGTTGAACCATGGATTCAGCACGGCCTCGACCCAGCGGTCGAAGCTGCGACGGGTCGGCGGTCCGCGGTATATCGGCAGGGCCTGCCTGACGAAGCGCTGGTATCGCGGCTCCACCTGCCAGAACATCGCCTCCGCCCTCGACGCCAAGAGCGAGAGCGCGTCGGGCTCGGGCTGGTCTGCGGTCTCGGTCATGCCGGTCTCCGTCATGCCGCCGTAGGGCGAGACGATGCTGCGTGCACCGCCGCCCGAAAGAGGCGGTCGCGGCGGTGGGAGCCGCACCGCCCGCACCCGCCGGTACGCGTCGGCGGCGCGGGCCGCGTCGCCGAGCTCGCGCCACGCGTTGCCGAGCGCCACGTTGGCCCGCGCTCGCAGCGTCGCGTCGACTCGCCGCCCGTAGCGCGCAACCCACGCGGTGTGGAGCGCCGCGCTCCCGCGCCAACGTTGCCCGCGCGTGAGCAGCTCGCCGAGGTCGAGCTCGCGCGCCGCGACGTGCGCGACTGGCGCCACGGCGGCGAGCGCGCGGAGGATGCGGATCGCAGCCTCCGTGTCGTCGAGCGCGAGGCGGTAGTCGAGCGCGCGGTCGAGCCACGCGCGGGCGGCGTCGGGCGCGAGGCCCGGCACCGTGGCGCGCTGTTCGAGGAGGGCGGCGGCCTCGTCGAAGCGAGCGGCGGCTTCGAGCGGGCGGACGTCGTCGGGCGACGGTGCGTCGTCGGCGCGGGCGACGGGGGCCCACGCCACGAGCGCGAGCAGACACGCGAGGGCGAGCGGGCGCATGCAGCGAGCACAACGCCCCGGCGCGGCGGTGTCAACCGGGCCGCGCCGCCCGTCGCCCCGTCGCTCGTCGCCCCGTCGCTTCGTAGGGGGCGCCCGTACGGCCTCGGCGCGCTGGCGGAAGACCGCCGGGCGTAAGCCCGCGGGTAAGGTCGATCGTCGCCCGCCGCTCGGGCTCTTCTCCCTCCGTCGTCGCGCCGAAGCGCGAGAGAAGCGGCGAGCGATTTCTCCCGCGGGCTTACGCCCGGCGGTCTTCCGCCAGCGCGCCGAGGCCGTACGGGCGCCCCCTACGAAGCGGCGGGGCGACGAGCGCCAGCGCGGCGTACGTCCGCGCGCCCGCCTCCCCGCGCTACAGCCGCGCGACCACCGACGGCGGCAGCTTCACCAACTGGCGCTTCCCATCCACGCACACCATCTGCACCTGGCCCTGCACCAGCAGCTTCTCCCCGCGGTACACGTCCTGCTGAAACGCCACGCGGTACTCGCTCTCCAGCCGCGGCGTCGTCCGCACCTCCAGCGCGTCGCCGAACACCGCCCCCTCGCGGAACGTCAGCTCGCACTTGTACACCACGAAGCCCAGCGACTCCTCGCGGTAGAGCCGCACCAGCTCGGCGACGCCGAGGAGGTGCTCGCGGGCCCGCTCGAAGTACTTCAGGTAGTTGGCGTGGTAGACGAGGCCCGAGTGGTCGGTGTCCTCGTAGTAGATCTGCACGCGGAACACGCGCGCCGGGTCAAGGGCTTCCATCGCTCGGCCCCGGAGCCTACACGCAAACCGCCACGCACCGTACGCGTTGACACCGCGGCCCCGCGGCACGAAGCTCCGCCGCCACAAGAGGAAGCACCGGAATGTCGAACACGAGGCAGCAGGGCGTCGACGCGCAGCGGCTCCAGGGAATCTCCGGCGGGCCGTTCCCGCGGTCACAGAAGGTCTACGCGCAGGGCGCGACGCACCCGTCGGTGCGCGTCCCGATGCGCGCGGTGTCGCTCTCGCCGACGCGCGTCCGCGAGGCCGACGGCTCGACCCGCCTCGCCGACAACCCCCCCGTCACCGTCTACGACACCTCCGGGCCCTACACCGACCCGAGCGTCGCCATCGACCTCCGCAAGGGCCTCAGCGCCCCGCGCCGCGAGTGGGTCGTCGCCCGCGGCGACGTCGAAGAGCTCCCCGGCCTCAGCTCGGAGTACGGCCGCGCGCGCCTCGGCGACGCCGCCCTCGCCGACCTGCGCTTCCCCGGCGAGCGTCGCCCCCTGCGCGGCAAGGGCGGCCGCGCCGTCACGCAGATGCACTACGCCCGCAAGGGGATCATCACCCCGGAGATGGAGTACATCGCCATCCGCGAGCAGCAGCGGGTCGACGCCCTCGACGCGCAGGGCTCGCACCGCGGCGAGTCCTTCGGGGCGGCCATCCCCCGCAAGGTGACGCCGGAGTTCGTGCGCGACGAGGTGGCGCGGGGCCGGGCGGTGATCCCGTGCAACATCAACCACCCTGAGGTGGAGCCCATGATCATCGGGCGCAACTTCCTCGTGAAGGTCAACGCGAACATCGGCAACAGCGCCGTCGCGTCGACCATCGAAGAGGAAGTGGAGAAGATGGTGTGGGCCATCCGCTGGGGCTCCGACACCGTCATGGACCTCTCCACCGGGCGCAACATCCACGAGACCCGCGAGTGGATCGTGCGCAACAGCCCCGTCCCCATCGGCACCGTGCCCATCTACCAGGCGCTGGAGAAGGTGGGCGGCAA
>JBILLV010000470.1:0-5698 GCA_044375895.1 Polyangiales bacterium
CCGCTCGGCGAAGACGATGGCGCCGCGTGCGTCCTGGATGGCGACGGACTCGCGGTCGTAGGCCTCCCACTCGTCGGCGCTGAAGTGGGCGCTGCGGGCGGCCTCCAGCGCCTTGCGCGGCCCTTCGTGCTGCACGTGGGCGGGCACGTCGCGCAACGCGGGTGCGCGGCGGAAGACGTAGGCCCACTCCTCGGCGAGGTCGCCGGGCGGCCGGTCGAGGGGGAGCTTCGGGAGCTCGACGAAGACGTACTGCACCTGCGAGAGGCCGACGCGCCCCCCGTGCTGCTCCTGCATCCGCCAGTGGCTCACCAGCGGGACGGCGGGCTGCGGCGGGGCGTCGGGCCAGAGCACGAAGTCGCAGATGGAGATGGCCACCACGTCGTCGAGCCCGAGATACTCTTCGCCGCGGGCGATCTGGCTCACGTAGGCCTTGGAGGCGTTGTAGACGACGCGCTTGTCGAAGCCCTCCACCTGGAGCACCTGCATCTCGACGACGAAGAAGCGCCCGCGGCTGTCCTTGCACTTCACGTCGACGACCGAGTGCTTCAGCTCCTCCACCTTCGGACGCTGCTCCTCCGAGAGGTAGGTCACGTCCACGATCGTCGCGGGGCCGGTGAGGTCGAGCAGCGCGTTGAGCAGCGCGATCAGGATGTCCTTGTGCTCTTCTGTCCCGAAGACCTTCTTGAAGACGAAGTCTGACTTCAGGTCCGCGAACACCGGCCGCATGGACGCCCTTCTACCACGGACACCCCCAAGCGCACAGGGTCACGCCGTGGCGCGCTCACCCCCGCGCGTCGAGCGCCGCCCGTGCCTCGTCACGGTCGTCGAAGGGCGTCCGCACGCCGTGGACTTCCTGGTACGGCTCGTGGCCCTTGCCCGCGATGAGCACCGCGTCGCCCGGGCGCGCCATCGCCACCGCCGCGGCGATGGCCTCGCGCCGGTCGAGAACCACCGCATAGCCGTCCGAACGCACGCTTCGAAAGCCCTCGGCCGCCGCCTCGGCGATGCGCGCGGGGTCTTCGGTGCGCGGGTTGTCGTTGGTCACGAACGCGTAGTCCGCCACCCGCGCGACGGCGGCTCCCATCAACGGACGCTTGCCCGGGTCGCGATCACCGCCGCAGCCGAACACGCAGATCACCCGCCCCGGCGTGGTGGCCCGCACGGTGGCGAGCACATGCTCCAGCGCGTCGGGCGTGTGGGCGTAGTCCACCAGCACCTCGAAGGGCGCTTCACCTGCCGTGGGGCGCACCCGTTCGAGTCGCCCCGGCGCGCCCGTCGCGTCTTCCAGCGCCTCCACGGCGCGCGCATACGGGAACTCCAGCGCTCCGAGAATCCCGACGGCGGCGAGGAGGTTCTCGACGTTGTGGGCGCCGACGAGCGGTGAGCGGAGGCGAACCTCCCCCTCGGGCGTCATCACCCGCGCGTCGATGCCACCATGGCGAGCGCCTCCCTCCAGCACGCGCAGGTCGGACGCCGCCCCGGTACGGCTGTACGAGAGCACGTTCGGGAGCGTGCGGGCGAGGTCGGCGCCGGTCGCGTCGTCGGCGTTCACCACCGACGCCCCGGGGCCGAGCTTCTCGAAGAGGGCGCGCTTCGCGGCGATGTAGCGCTCCATCGTGCCGTGGAAATCGAGGTGGTCCTGCGTGATGTTGGTGAGGGCCGCGACGCGGAAGCGAACCGCCCCCACGCGCTGCAACGCGATGGCGTGCGAGCTCACCTCCATCACGGCGTGGGAGGCCCCGGCGTCGCGCATCGTGGCGAAGCGACGGGCGAGGTCGTCGGCCTCGGGGGTCGTGTGCAGCGCGGGCCACGCGTGAGCGCCGAAGCGGTGCGCCACCGTGCCGAGGAGCCCGGGGCGCGCGCCGAGCTTCGTCAGCGCGTGCTCCACCAACCACGCGGTGGTGGTCTTGCCGTTGGTTCCGGTGATGCCGATGACGTCGAGGTGCCACGTGGGGTGCGACCACACGGTGCTCGCCGCGAGGGCGAGGGCGCGCTCGATGTCGGGCGCCACCACCTGCGGCACCGCGACGTCCAGCGCGCGCGGCGTGAGGACGGCGGCGGCCCCGCGGGCGATGGCGTCGTGGGCGAAGCGGGCCCCGTCGGTCTTCGTGCCGGGACGGGCGGCGAAGAGGTCGCCGGGCTCCACCTCGCGGGAGTCGTGGCGCACGTCGCGGACGCGCGTCGTCACATCACCGACGACGGTGGCCTCGGGGAGCTCGCGCGCGATCTCGGCGAGCGTGGCGCCGCAGGTGCCAGGAACCATTGGCCCGTCCCCCGTCACGGCTGCACCTCGGTGGCCGCGGGCGCCTGCGTCGCGACGGGCACGTAGCCGCCGCCCGGTTCGAGCCACGCGCGCGTCACGCGAACCCCCGCGCAGGCCGTGCCAGCGGGCGGGTCTTGACGCACCACGATGCCCGAGCCCGAGAGGTCGCCTTCGAGGCCCAGCTCGTGGAGCGTGCGGAGCGCCTCGCGCATCGAGCGGCGCGTGAGGTCGGGGACCACGCACGGAGCGTTGCGGGCCTCGGCGCGCTCGCGGGCCGTACGGCGCGGGGCCGCGGGCGTCGGTGCCGCGCGCGGAAAATCGATGGCCCGCTGCGCCGTGGGGAGCGCGCCGAGGTAGCGCAGCGACTGCTCCATCACGCGGCGAAACACCGGCGCCGCGACGGTGCCGCCGGCGTGCGTGATCTGCGGCTCGTCGATGACCACCGTCACCACGAGGCGCGCGCGGTCGGCGGGCGCGAAGCCGATGAACGAGCTCACCCAGCGCTGGTCGTCGTAGCCGTGGGCGTGCTCGCGGGCCTTCTGGGCGGTTCCGGTCTTGCCGGCGACGCGCACGCCGGGGATGGCGGCCTCGGTGCCCGTCCCCTGCTCTTCGGTGACGGCGGTGAGAAACTCCGACACGAGGCGGGCGACTTCGGGCCGCATCGCGGGGCGGCCCGGGTCGGGCGCGTTGTCCTGCGTGAGGGCGCCGGTGGCGTCGGTGACGCGCGACACCAGCATCGAGCGCACGAGGCGACCGCCGTTGGCCACCGCGCCGAGGCCCTGCGCGAGCTGCACGGCCGTCACGCCGATGCCCTGACCGAAGGCCACCGTGGCGACCTCCACCTCGTACCAGCGGCGCTCGCCGAAGCGGGCGCGGGCCTCGCCGGGGAGCGGGAGACCGGTGCGCTCGCCGAAGCCGAAGCGACGGTAGGCGCGCTCCAGGCCTTCGGGGCCGAGCGCGAGGCCGAGCTGCGCCGCGCCGATGTTGCTCGACCGCGCGAGGATGAGCATCGGCGTGAGCATGTGCTCGGGGTGGGAGTCGTGGATGGTGAGGTCGTTGATGGTGAAGGTGCCGCCGTGGCAGTCGATCTCCTGGCCGGGGCGCACCACGCCCGCGTCGAGGGCCGCGCCGACGGAGAAGATCTTGAGCGTCGAGCCGGGTTCGAAGCGGTCGGCGATGGCGCGGTTGCGTCGCCCCTCGGCGTCGGAGAGCCCGAACTCGTTGGGGTTGTACGTGGGGTAGCTGGCGAGGGCGAGGATCTCGCCGGTGCGCGGGTCGGTGACGATCACGCTGCCGCCGCGGGCCTCGTACACCTGGCAGGCGAGGGCGAGCTCGCGCTCGGCGACGTGCTGGATGGTCGAGTCGAGCGTGAGGGTGACGTCGTCGCCGGCCTGCCCCATCGCGGGCGTGAGACCATCGGCGTACACGAGGTTGCCGCGGGCGTCGCGGATGCCCTGGATGTTGACCACGCGGCCGCGGAGCGTCTCGTCCATCGCGCGCTCGACGCCTTCGAGGCCGTGGCCGTCGGAGCCGACGAAGCCGACGACGTGGGAGGCCAGCTCGCGGTTGGGGTACCAGCGGCGACTCTCCTCGATGAGCGTGAGGCTGTCGCGGTTGCGCAGGTGGAGCTCGCGCATGATGGCCTGCACCGCGTCGCGCTCGGGCGGGGTCATGTGGCGCTTCACCCAGACGAAGCCGCGGTCGGAGGCCATGCGCTCGGCGAGGTCGGCCGCGGGGATGGAGAGGGCCGCGGCGAGGCGGGCGGTGAGGGCGCGGAGGTCGAGGTTGCGAATCGCGCGGAGACGCCGCGGGTTGGCCGACAGGGACGGCGACACCACGCTCACGGCGAGGGGGTTGTGGTGCCGGTCGTAGATGGTGCCGCGGCGCGGGGAAAACTCCATGCGCTGGGTGTACTGCTGCTCGGCCTCTTCGCGGAGGGCAGGGGCGCGGCGCACCTGGAGGTCCCAGGCGGCGCCGACGAGGCGGGTGAAGCCGATGCCGAGGATGCACACGAGGATGCCGAGGCGGAGGCGCATCCACTTGGCGCGCGTGGGCTCGAGGTTCTTCATCGGGGGGCTCCGCTGAGGCGCGGCAGGCGCGTGGCCCCGCCGGCGATGAGGGTCGGGACGCGGTCGGGCTCCACCATGCCGAGCTCGTTGCGGCCGATCTGCTCCAGCGTGAGCGGCGAGCGGCGCGCGGCCAGCTCCAGGCGCACCTGGTTGATCTGACCGCGGAGCCGCAGGCCGTCGTTGCGGGCCCGCTCGACCTCGTAGCCCATCGCGATGTTCTGGTTGCGCAGCGCGAGGTGCACCACAAAGGCCGCCACCGACGACACCACCGCGAGGCTGAACATCACCATGAAGCGCGTCGCGTTCACGCCACGTCCTCCGCCGCGTCACGCGGCACCCGGCGCGCCACCCGGAGCTTCGCGCTGCGGGCGCGGGGGTTCTCCTGGGACTCGGTCTCGCTGGCCTCGATGGGCTTCTTCGTCAGCGCCTCGAGCGCGTCGCTGTCCCGCAGCGCGTGCTTCACCCGCCGGTCTTCCAGCGAGTGAAACGAGATCACCGCCGCCACGCCGCCATCCGTCAGCACGTCGGGGAGCGCCGCGAGCAGGCGGTCGAGCTCGCCGAGCTCGTCGTTCACCGCGATGCGGAGGGCCTGGAAGGTGCGCGTCGCGGGGTCGATGCGCCCGTAGCGCGCGGGGCCGAGCACCCGGTGGACGGCCGCCGCGAGGTGGAGCGTGGTCTCCATCTCCCCGCGCTCGATGGCCCGCTTGATGGCCCGCGCGATGGGGCGCGAGGCGCGCTCCTCGCCGTACTCGTAGATCACGTCGGCGAGCTCGGACTCGCGCAGGTCGCGCACGAGCTGCCAGGCCGTCGCGTCGACGTCGTCGCCCATGCGCATGTCGAGGGGACCCTCCGCGCGGAAGCTCATTCCCCGCGCCGCGTCGTCGAGCTGCGGCGAGCTCACCCCGAGGTCGGCGACGAGCCCGTCGAGCAGCCGGCCGCCGAGCGCGGTCTTCAGCGACGAGAGGGCCGTCTGGTGGAGCTCCACCCGGTCGCCGAAGCGGGCGAGGCGCTCGCGCGACGCTTCGATGGCCGTCGGGTCGCGGTCGATGGCGATGAGCCGACCGCCGGGGGACGACGCGTCGAGGATCGCCTCCGCGTGACCGCCGCGACCGAGCGTGACGTCGGCGTAGAGCCCGCCATCACGCGGCGCGAGGTGGGCGACGACCTCGTCGAGGAGCACGGTCTTGTGGGGCGGTGGAGTCAACGCCGACGTACAAAGCGCATCTGGGGCGCCACCGTCAATTTCCTGGCAGAGGGCGGAGGGTCGCTAGCCCTTGCAACGTGTGGGTCGTCGTCCCCAACGCCCCAGGGTTCGCCGGGCGCTCACCCTGGGCTGGATTTGGATCGCCCGCCGAGCCGGGCTCAG
>JBILLV010000471.1:0-5668 GCA_044375895.1 Polyangiales bacterium
GCACGGCCACCGAGGGTCCGGCCTGCGCGGGGAAGGCCGCCGCGGCCATGCGGTAGAGGTACACCCGCTCGTAGACGCGCGCCCCCGCGTCAGGCGCGGCGTCGGGCGCGACGTCGGGCGCGTCCACGGTGGCGTCGCGCGGCGCGTCGGTCACGGCGTCGCGCGGCGCGTCGGTCACGGCGTCGCGCGGCGCGTCGACGGTCGCCTCGACGGCGGCGTCACCCGCGTCCTGCTCGGCGTTGAAGTCGTCGGCGTCCGTCGGCGGCGGGGCGCAGGCGCCGAGCGCCGCCCCGACGAGCAGCGCGCACCGCGTGAGGGCGTGTCGCATCGCGCGGAGCCTACCACGCGTGGGGCGACCCTTGGCGCGCCGCGCGCCGTGTTGCAGAGTGGCGCCATGACCCTGGCGACGGTCTCGGAGATCTGGTGTTACCCGGTGAAGTCGATGCGCGGCGAGCGCGTCGTGTCGGCGCGGGTCGACGCGCGGGGCCTGCGGGGCGACCGGCTGTTCGCGGTCTGCGACGCGGCCGGCAAGCTCGGGAGCGGCAAGGACACCCGCCGCATGCGGCGCATGAGCGGGCTCCTGGGCTTCGGCGCGACGCTCGGGGCGGAGGGCGACGTCCCGCGCGTCACGACGCCGGAGGGGAGCGTGCATGACGTCGGTGACGCCGCGCTCGACGCGCGACTCTCCGAGGCCGTCGGCTTCGCGGTGAGCGTCCAGCGCGAGGCGAAGGTGTCGCACTTCGACGCGGCGCCGATTCACCTGGTGACGCGCGCGTCGCTGGACTGGCTGCGCACGGCGTCGCCGGGCAGCGTGATCGACCCGCGGCGCTTCCGCCCGAACCTGGTCCTCGACGCGCCGGGGGTGGGTCTCCTCGAAGACGCTTGGATCGGCCAGACGATCGTGGTGGGCGCCACCCGCCTGCGCGTCACCCGGCGCACCGAGCGTTGCGTGATGACGGCGATGCCGCAAGGCGACCTGCCGGACGACCCCGCCGTCTTGCGGGCCGTCGCCCGAGAGTCCGCGGCGTGCTTCGGGGTCTACGCCGAGGTCGAGGCGCCCGGGTGTATCGCGCTGGGTGACGCCGTCTCCGTCGACGGCTGAGGTCGCTTGGATGGCGCGCCGTGTCACCGCGACGGCGTCGCGAACATCGCCTCGAGGTCGTAGGTCGACACCGTCGGGAGAGCGGACGAGATCGCGAGCTTGCGGCCGTCGGCGGAGAGCGCCAGCTGACCGCACGACGGGCCGAGGTCGAACCACACGACGCGGCACGGCGGCCCGCGACGGATGGCCGCCACCTCCCTGAAGTTGTCGCCGACGATGACATGCTCGCCGTCCCGCGTCGCCGCGACGAACCCGACCTTCGACGGGCACGGATCGCTGGCGTCGAGGAGCGTCCCCGAGCGCACGTCGCGCCACTCGACGCGCTTGTCTCGCACGATCACGAGCGCATCGTCGCCGGCGAAGCGGGCGTCGACGAGGCGGTCGAACCCGTGCGTCGCGACGATCTCCCAGCGGGCGAGGTCGATCACGACCAGCGGGCCGCCGCGCTTGAACAGCACCAGCCGCTGACCATCCGGGCTCCAGCTCGCGCGGGGGCCGTGGGGCGTTCGGAGGCCGACGTGCATTCGCCACGGATCCAATGGCCCCTCGGGGATCACCTTCGCCTTCTTCTTCGCGGCTCGCACGAGCTTCCAGGTCTCGGGAGGGGACATCGCGGCGGAGCGGGTGAGCGGCCAGCGTTCGAGGATCGATCCCGCGGACCACACGTAGAGCGCCCCGGCGTCGTCGACCGCGAATGGGCTCGGGGTGAGCGGTGCCAGGAAGACCGCGCGGCGACCGGCGGCGGCGTCCGTGCGCTGCACGGTGACGAGGTTTGTTGGCGCGGAGGCGACATAGCGGCCCTCCGGCGAGGCGAGCAGGGCGGGCCACGCGGCCACCGGCTCTCTCTCGGCGCTCTCGACGCGACACGTGACCGTCACCTCGCCGCGCCACAGCACCGAACCAAACCGCCTGGAGACCCGCACGAGCGTGTCGTCGTCCTGCCAGACGAGTCGCGCACACTCGCCCGATGGCGGCGCCATGGCGACCTCCCGCGAGGTCGTGTCGATGCGGTGAATGCCACCCTGCACCGGCAGGACGTAGAGGGTCCGCTGGTCGGGCGCGGCGACGACGCCGAGGGCGTCACGAATCGCGAAGTGATCGGGGCTCTCGCCGCCCTCCCGGTCGAATCGGAACACCCCGCTCCGCGACGCGACGTACAGCGAGCGGCCGTCCAGGGACCACCGCGCTCGCTCCCACCGCGGCGCGTGCTCGACGGTGCAGCGAAGGTCGGGGGCGGCGTTGTCTGGCGCGGAGGTGGGGAGCGTCCAGACTTGTCCCTGGGTGTCGAAGAGCCAGAGCTGCGCGCCGTCGGGCGTAAAGATCGCCAGCCACAGCGACGCGCGGGACGGGATCAGGAAGCGCCGGGTCACCGCGGGCGATCGCAGGTCGAGTAGGGTGATGACCGGCGCCTGGGGGAGAAAGAGGGCGACGTGGTGCCCGTCGGGCGAGAGCGCCACCTCGCAGCGAAAGGCGCCCCCCAGCGTCGCGCGCACGACCTCCACGACGCGCAGATCGCTCGGGGGGCGAGCGAACGCTTCGACCGTGAGCACGAGGGGCTCCGTGGAGCCCTTGAGCGCGATGACGCCAGCGTCGAGCGCGTCCCAGACCCCATCCGTGATGGCGACGCCTTCGTGGCCGTGCAGGGTGCGGGCGAGGGTCGGGACGGCGAAGCGGGACACGCCGCTCTCCCAGGCGACCCAGAGGCTCGCCCCGTCGCGAGAGAATCGCAGCGAACGCACCGACCAGCCCCCCTCCGCGCGGGCCGTCGGGAGCCCGGTCGCGGCGTCGAGGAGCACCACGGAGCGGTCACACCCGAGGGCGATCAGGTGGCCGTCAGGGTGCACGTCGATCGACCCGCCGCCGTGGAAGGCTTCGCCCGGACACCACGCGGGGTCGCCGCAGGTCGCCAGCGGCCTCGCCGAGGCCAGAGGTCGATCGATCGCGTGCTTCGAAGCCATGGTGCGCATCTCCTCTCGGACGGGAGCGGTGACGGTATCCGATCTGCGCGACGACGGGACGCTACGCTGACATCTTCCGCGCGCGCAGCAGCGCCATGAGTCCCATCCCCGCGAGGGCGACCCCGAGCGCGAGGACCGCCCACGCGAAGCCCCCGGTCGCGCCGATCCAAGGCCCCGCGACCACGTCGAACGCGAGCAGGCAAACGCCCATGAACGCGCCCGTCGCCCCGACCGAGAGCAGCACGAAGCCCAGCACCGACATTCCTCGTCGCGTCATCGCCGACGGACGCTACACACCGCGCCCCGCGTAGACAAGCCCGCGGCTCGCCCCGTAACCTCTCGCCTCGATGACGCCCTCCCTCGCGCTCCGCCTCAGCCTCATCGCGCTGCTTGTCCCGCTCGCCCTCCCGCTCCTCGGCTGGACGGCGCAGCGCTTCAACTCCGCCGTCCTCTTCGGCGCGGTGTTTCTCCTCGGCGGAGCCCTCGGGCTCCTCGCGCTCGTCGCCGTCGGGGTCGCCATCGCCGCGCTCGTCCGCGCGCGGCGCGCCGACGAGCCGTTTGGCAAGGCCATCGCCGCGATCGTCATCGGCCTCACCGCCCTCGGAGCCACGGGTGCGGCCACCTTCCTCGGGTTGCTGTTCTCCGGCGCAGGCGCCCACGGACGCCCCTTCCGGGCGGGCGGCGTCGCCCGCGTCGCGTCCCTGCGTGAGGGCTCGGCATGGACGGACGACCTCGCCCCGACGCTCGACGACCTCACCACCGAGGAGCGCGCCTCCCTCGCGGATGCGTGGCGCCGCGACGGCCTCGCCGAGCACGCCTCCGTCGCCGCCTTCGCGCACCTCGCGCTCGACCTCATCGCGCTCGGCGCCCCCGCTTCGCTCGTCGACGACGCCCACGTTGCCGCCCGCGACGAGGTCGACCACGCGCGCCGCTGCTTCTCCCTCGCCGCCGCCTACGCGGGAGCTCCCGTGGGCCCCGGCGCCTTCCCTGAGGCGCGCGCGGTCGCTCCCGCGGTCACGCTCGGGTCGCTCGTCGAGGCCTCGCTGCGCGACGGCTGCGTCGACGAGGCCGCCTCCGCCCGCGTGCTCGCCGCGTGCGCACGCTCCGCCCGCGACCCCGTCGTCCGCGACGTACTCCGCGCGATGGCCGACGACGAGGCGCGCCACGCGGAGCTCGCGTGGGACGTGGTCGCGTGGGCGTTCGTCACGGCACCCGACCTCGTCGCCCCCGTCCTCCGCGTCTGGGTCGATGCGCCCTCCGACGCGCCCTCCCGCCTCGAAGACATCGTCGGCGACGCGCACGGGCGCTCGCTCCCTGGGGCCTTCGCCCAAGCGCGCCGCGCCGCCCGGGCCGCCTCCCGCGAGCGCGTGTCGTCGCTCCTCTCGCCCGCGCTCGCCCGCGCCGCGTGACCACCCTCCGTGCCTCACGCCCGCGCCGTCGCTGGGGGAGCGGGCGCGTCGCGCGCTCGACGCGCTCCACGGTCGGTGGGCCGCCGCGCGGCCGTCAGGTCGCGCCGATGTCGTAGAGGTCGTCGCGCTCCCAGGCGCGGAGGCGCTGGTGGTCGCTCTCGACCACCGCGGGGTCGGCGTGGATGAGGTCGACGTAGCCCGGGATGGTGAGCAGGTCCGTCGTGTGCGCGATCGGGCGCCCGACCTCCACCAGCAGCTTCATCCCGTAGAACGACGGCAGCGCGCGGATCTCGTCGAGGTGCCGCAGCGCGCGCAGGGTGCCGGCCCGCGGGCTGATCAGCTCGACGCGCTGGAGGTGCCGGTGCAGCGCGTACGCGTCGCTCGAGGGCTCGGCGAAGCGCTCCGGGGCGAGGTACGCGTCGAGCGCGACCTTGAGCTGGCTGACCCCCGTCACGACCTCGCAGAGCGGCTGGACGCTCTGCCCGTGGAGGCGGGCTCCGACCTCGATGAGCACCGGGCCGGTGGAGGTCCACATGACGTCCGCGTGGGAGGGGCCGAAGCGGATGCCGAGCGTGTCGAGGACGGCGGCGACGTAGGGGACGAGCTGGTCTTGCACCTCGCCGCGACAGGGAAGCACGACGCCGCGGTCGTAGAGCGGGTGCCTCCCGCGGAGCTTGTCGATGCGCCAGATGTCCGTCAGCCGGTGACGGCCTTCGCGGGAGACGAAGTTGACGTTGTACTCGGTGCCTTCGATCGCGGTCTGCACCAGCACCTCGTCGTTGGTCACGCCGAGGACGTTGTTGCGACCGACGATCGATTCGAACGCGTGCCGGGCCTGCGCGAGGTCGTCGCAGAGAAACACCCCGTCGGTGCCGGCGCTCGCGCGGGGCTTGACCACCACGGGCAGGTTGGCGCTCACCCACGCCTCGATCGTGTCCCAGCGGGCGGCGGTCTGGCTGGGGATCGACCGCAGGCCCGCGGCCGCGATGGCGCGCTGCATCGCGAGCTTGTCGCGCCGCGCGGCGCTGAGCGCGGTGCCGTTGCCCGGGAGCCCGAGCGCCTCGCTGAGCTGATCGGCGAGCTCGACGCCGTGCTCCGAGCCCGCGAGCACACACCGCGGCTGGAAGGCCGCCAGCGCGCGGGCGCAGCGGTCGAGGTCGCCGTCGAAGGTGAGGTTGGCCGCGTAGAGGTCGGCGGCG
>JBILLV010000472.1:0-5662 GCA_044375895.1 Polyangiales bacterium
ATCCCATCCCGAACTCGGTCGTCAAGCCTTCCAACGTCGATGGTACTGCAAAGGTGACTTTGTGGGAGAGTAGAACGCTGCCGGGGTCCTAAACCCTCGATAAGCCCCTGCGGGCGCCTTCAAAAGCGCTCGCAGGGGCTTTCGACTTTCGAATCATCGCACGCCTCGCTTCCTGCCCGCCGCCCAGCAGGCTCAACGCCAGACCGTCACGCCTGCCTCCCCCGCGTGCTGTCGGGCGTAGCTGCTCGCCTCGACGTAGGCGACCCGCTGTCGCGTCCCCACCCAGACCGCCTCGCGCAGGTCGATGACCACCGGCCGCCCCTCACGCCGCAACATCCCCAACCGTTGCTCGAGGTTCGCGGGCCAGCGCCACCCCGGACACACCTGCACCTGGTCGCCACGGCTCCCTTCGAGCCGTCGCAGCTCGCGTTCATAGACGACCGCCGGGCAGATCTGACCCGTCACCACGACCGCACGCGCATCCGCCCCCGCGAGCCGAGCGGGCAGCTCCCGCAACGCACCTCGAAGCGGGCGCTCCCGCCAGCGCAACACCGGCGCCGCCGCCACCGCGATCACCACCGACGCCCCCACCGCCACCCGCCACGCGCGTGTTCCAGCCCCGAGGCCCCAGGCCGCTGGCAACACCACCGCGCAAGGCAAGGCCGCGAGCAGGTAGCGCGGGGAGAAGGAGATGTCCTGGTAGAAGGCCAACGCGGCGTACTGCACGACGCTCACCCCCACCACGACCAGCGCCCGTGGCGACGCCCGAAGGCCGCGCACCATCGCCCGCCCGTAGCGTGCGATTCCGACCCACAGGGCCGGCCCCGCGGCGAGCGACCACACCACAAACATCCCGAAGTCTCGCCAGCCGTAGGGGTGGCCCGTCCGTTCGCGCGCCATCTCGCGCGACCACGCCATCACCGCCTCGACGTAGCCCCGCTGCGTCGTGACGAACCACAACACGGGTGCGGCGAAGCTCAGCCCCGCGCCCGCCACCGCCATCGCCCCCAACCGCCATCGGGGCCCACGGCTCACCGCGGCCAGCGCAAGCAACGTCGCTCCGTGGGCGAGCGTCGGCTCCCGCATCCCGCCCGCCACGCCGAGAACCACCCCCGCCCACCCCATCCGCGCCGCACTCCCGCGTCGTGAAGCGTTGGCGCCGAGTGCCAGCGCAACGAGGGCGAGCGCCATCGAAGGTCCGTCGGTGAGCACCGCCTGGCTGGTGTGGGCCACCACGGGTGAGAGCGCGAGGAGCAAACCCGCCGTCCACGCCACCCGCGCGGAGCCTTCGACCCGCAGCGCCAACGCCGCGAGTGCTGGCGCCCCCATCGCCGAGACCAGCATCCACCACGCGCGGAGCAGAGGTTCCACCGCGCGGAGCGATCCGCCCGCGGCGAGCCACGCCCGCGCCACCGCGTGCGACACCAGCACGAAGGCCGGTCGCCCCAGCATCAATCCCCCGGCGCGCCCCGTGATCGCCTGGATGACATAACCGTGCGAGTCCCAATACAACGGGCCGTCCGGGCCGATCGCCCACGCCGCGAACGTCGCGATCGCGTACAGCGCCAGAAATTGCGCGCGCGTGAGCATCGGGGGCGCCTGCATCGCTGTTGACCTTGCGCGCGCGACGGTGTCACGATCAATCGCTGCCGGAAAGGGCGCGCGTGATGTTCAAAGAGACGCTTCGAGAGGTCGTGGAGGGCACGGACGGGGGCATCGCCGGCGTGCTGATGGACTACGAGGGCTTCGCGGTGGAGACCTTCTCCCGCGACGACGCCGAGATCGACATCCAGACCGTGGGGATGGAGCTGTCCGTCGTGCTCAAGGACGTGCGCCGGGCGGCCGAGCAGCTCGACGCGGGGGCGATGCGGGAGTTCATGTTCCAGAGCGAGAAGCTCTCCACCGTGGTGCGCACCATCACCAGCGAGTACGTCGTCGCCCTCGCGATGGCGCCGCAGGGCAACCACGGCAAGGGGCGCTTCCTGCTGCGCATCGCGGCGCCGAAGCTCATCGAAGCCCTCGGCTGAAGTGATGCCTCCCACGGCTCCGCCCGTGCGCCCTCGCCTCCTCGTACTCCACGGGCCCAACCTCAACCTCCTCGGCACCCGCGAGCCCGGCATCTACGGGCACACCACGCTCGCCGAGATCGACGCGGCGCTCGCCGTGCGCGCCGAGGCCGCGGGCGTCACCGTGGAGTGCCACCAGTCCAACCACGAGGGCGCGCTCATCGACCTGCTCCACGGGGCGATGGGGCGCTGTCAGGGCGTGGTGATCAACCCGGGCGGGTACACCCACACCAGCGTGGCCCTGCGCGACGCGGTGGCGGCCATCGGGATCCCCGTCGTGGAGGCCCATTTGAGCAACACCGAGGCGCGCGAGCCCTTTCGCCACCGGTCGCTGGTGGGGGCGGTGTGCCTCGGGCGGGTCATGGGTTTCGGGCCGCGAAGTTACTTCCTCGCGCTGGACGCATTGATCGAACACCTCGGGCTGCGCTAGAAACGCCGCCCCCGTGAACATCGACATCGAACAGATCGAGCGCCTCATGCAGGCCCTCCGCGAGCACGACTTCCACGAGGTCGAGATCCAGCACGGCGAGGAGCGCATCGCGCTTCGGCGGAGCGGCGTCGTCGCCGTGAGCGCGGCGCCGACCATCTCGGCCTTCCCGATGCCCACCGGCGAGCGCGAGCGCGCGACGGGCATCGACGAGGTGCGCTCCCCCGCGTCGCCCGCGGCTGACCCCGCCCTGGTCACCGTCACCTCGCCCCTCGTCGGCACCTTCTACCGCTCGCCCTCGCCCGACGCCCGCGCCTTCGTCGAGGTCGGGAGCCTCGTGCGCAAGGGCACCGTCCTCTGCATCATCGAGGCCTTCAAGCTGATGAACGAGATCGAGTGCGAGGTCGACGGCGTCGTCGCCGAGGTCGTCGTGGAGAACGGCAAGCCCGTGGAGTTCGGCCAGGCGCTGATCCGCGTGCGCCGCTCGGGCTGAGGGGCGTTCGATGTTCAAGAAGGTCCTCGTCGCCAACCGCGGGGAGATCGCGCTGCGCATCATCCGCGCGTGCAAGGAGCTCGGGCTTCGTACCGTGGCGGTTCACTCCACCGTCGACGCCGAGGCCCTCCACGTGCGCTTCGCCGACGAGTCGGTGTGCATCGGCCCGGCCGCCCCCACGAAGTCGTACCTCCACCTCCCGTCGATCATCGCCGCGGCGGAGATCACCGGCGCCGACGCCATCCACCCGGGCTACGGCTTCCTCTCGGAGAACGCGGAGTTCGCCGAGGTGTGCCGGCGCTGCCGCATCACCTTCATCGGGCCGTCGCCCGAGGCCATGCGCGCGTGGGGCGACAAGGTGTCGGCGCGCGCCAACGCGGCCCGCTTCGGCTTCCCGATGCTCCCCGGCACCGACGTGCTGCGCGACCCCGAGCACGCGCGCGAAGAGGCGCGGCGCATCGGGTACCCGCTGATCATCAAGGCCTCGGGCGGGGGCGGCGGGCGCGGGATGAAGATCGTCCGCGCCGAGTCGGAGCTCGAAAACTCCTTCCGCACGGCGCAGAGCGAGGCGCTCGCGGGCTTCAAGAACCCCGACGTGTACATGGAGCGCTTCATCGAGCACCCGCAGCACGTCGAGTTTCAGGTGGTGGCCGACCAGCACGGCAACGCGGTGTGCCTCGGCGAGCGCGAGTGCACGTTGCAGCGGCGGCACCAGAAGGTGCTGGAGGAGGCGCCGTCGCCCAACCTCCGCCCGAAGCTCCGCGACCAGCTCTCCGAGCTCGTGGCCAACGCGGTGCGCGAGACGGGCTACACGTCGCTGGGCACCCTGGAGTTTCTCCTCGACGAGCGCGGCGAGGCCTACTTCATGGAGATGAACACCCGCGTCCAGGTGGAGCACCCGGTGACGGAGATGGTCACCGGCCTCGACCTCGTCGCCGAGCAGATCCTCATCGCCGCGGGGGCCCGCCTGCGCGTCCAGTCCCACAAGATCACGCCGCGGGGGCACTCCATCGAGTGCCGCATCAACGCCGAAGACCCCATCACCTTCGCCCCCTCGCCGGGTCGCATCACGGCCTACCTCCCGCCCGGCGGCCTCGGCGTCCGCGTCGACTCCGGCATCTACGCCGGATGGAACGTCCCCCCCCACTACGACTCCCTCCTGGCGAAGCTCATCGTCCACGCGACCGATCGGGCCGGGGCCATCACCCGCATGAAGCGGGCCCTCGATGAGTTTATCGTCGAGGGCATCAAGACCAACATCCCGCTGCACCGCCGCATCCTCGATCACCCGAGATTCCAGCGCGGCGAGGTGACCACGCGCTTCCTCGAAGAGATGCTCGCCGAGGGCAAGGCGTAACCCCCGCTCCGTCAGGGAATGTCCACCTCCGCGCGGTGACGTATTGCCGAACCGGGGGGGCACACCGCAGGGTAGCGGCGTCTGCGATGTTCACCATGCGCCAGCCCGACCCCTCCCCCCGCACCCCGCGCGGCTCCACCCAGGGCCCCGCGCGCGACGGGGACTTCGTCGCGGTGGACACCGAGACCACCGGCCTCGCCTGGCACGACCGGATCGTCGAGCTCGGCGCGGTGCGCTTCCGCGGCGACAAGGTGATCGCCTCGTGGCGCACGCTGGTCAACCCGCGGCGACCCATCCCCGAGAGCGCCCGGGGCATCCACGGGCTCACCGACGAGGCCGTGCGCGACGCTCCCCCCGCGGTGGAGGCCCTCACCGCGCTCGAACGCTTCTGCGAAGGAGCCACCCTCCTCGCGCACAACGCCCGCTTCGACCGCGACGTGCTGGCGGCGGAGTTTGTGCGGGCCGGGCTCCCGCTGCCGCGCAACCCGATGTACTGCACCTGGCGGCTCTCGAAGCACGGTGTCCCCGAGTCGCCGCGGCACGGGCTCATCGCCCTCGCGAAGCACCTGCAGCTCCCCGCCGTGTCGTCGCACCGCGCCCTCGCCGACGCGGAGCTCACCCGCATGCTCTTCCTCGCCTGCTGCGACCGCCTCCCCGACTGCACCTCCCTCGCCACCCTCGACGCCCTCGCCACGGAGGGGAACGGGCCGTGGCGCTTCGAGGGGGCGGTGCGTCGGGTGATGGCCCTCCCCGCGGCCGCTGGCGGGCTGCGCGTGGCCCGGCGCGAGGGGGCGATGGTGACGGTGCATCTCGCCACGGGGGAGGCCCTGCGGGGCGCGCCAGGGGTGGTGTACGCGCGGGGCGAGGAGGTTCGCTTCGACCTGCGCGGGGAGGACGGGCGGGTGACGAGCGTGGCGCTCGCGGAGGTTGTGTCGGTCGCTCCGTGATACCGTCGCCGCGGTTGGTGCCGTCTTGCTGGTGAATCTCCTTCGGTTCGTGGCCCTCATCGGGGCGCTGGTGTTCGTTCACGAGCTCGGGCATTTCGTGTGGGCGAAGGCGTTCCGGGTGAAGGTGCTGAAGTTCTCGCTGGGCTTCGGGCCGCGGGTGTTTGGCTACCGCCACCAGGAGACCGACTACTGCGTCTCGCTCATCCCGCTCGGTGGTTTCGTGAAGATGCTCGGCGAAGACCCGAGCGACCACGTGGCCCCCGAAGACATCGCCCGCTCGTTTCACAAGCAGCGCCTGTGGAAGCGCTTCGTCATCGTGCTGGCCGGGCCGCTGATGTCGCTGCTCTTCCCGGTGCTGCTGTACTTCGTGGT
>JBILLV010000473.1:0-5628 GCA_044375895.1 Polyangiales bacterium
ACGCTCGGGGTCAACGACACCGCCAACTGCGGCCGCTGCGGCAACCGCTGCCCGACGAGCCAGTCGTGCGTGCGCGGCGCCTGCACCACCGTCTGCGCCGACACCATGTGCGGCGCCGCCTGCGTCGACCTGATGACCAGCGTCACCAACTGCGGCTCGTGCGGGCGCACCTGCACCACGGCCAACGGGACGCCGCGCTGCGTCGGGGCCACCTGCGGCATCGCGACCTGCAACATGGGCTTCGCCAACTGCGACTCCAACGCGAGCAACGGCTGCGAGGCCAACATCCAGACCGACACGGGCAACTGCGGATCGTGCGGCAACCGCTGCAACTTCCCCAACGCCGCGTCGACCTGCGTCGGCGGCACCTGCGCGCTCGGGGCCTGCTTGCCGGGCTTCGGCAACTGCGACGGCGTCGCCGCCAACGGCTGCGAGACGCCCCTCAGCTCCGACATCGGCAACTGCGGCACCTGCAGCAACCGCTGCAACGTCCCCAACGGCAGCGCCCGCTGCCTGTCCGGCACCTGCGGCGTGGCCGCGTGCACGACGGGCTTCGGCAACTGCGACGGCGTCGCCGCCAACGGCTGCGAGGTCAACACCCTCACCGACGCGCAGAACTGCGGCGCCTGCGGCCTCCGCTGCACCGCCGGGTTCGGGACGGGCTCCAACTCCTGCAGCGCCGGCGCCTGCGTGCCCGCGTGCAACACGGGCTACGCCAACTGCGACGGCAACACCCGCAACGGCTGCGAGACGAGCCTCACCACCAACACGGCCTGCGGGGCCTGCGGGCGCTTCTGCTCGCTCACCTGCGGGGCGGGCGGCGTGTGCACGGGCATCGCGGCGGGCGCGTACACCCGCGTCGCCTCGCCGCGCACCTTCCTCGACGCGTGCGCGCAGCCGGGCTCGCTGCGACTCCTGCCGAGCACGGACGACGCGGCCGCGCCGTTCACCATGCCCTTCAACTTCCGCTACTGGACCAACACCGTCGCGGCGGGCGCGCAGATCGGCATCAGCTCCAACGGCTGGGTCAACATGACCAGCACCTTCGCCAACAACCTCGGCGCCTTCATCCCCGACCCGGTGGCGCCCAACGGGGTCGTCGCCGTCTACATGCTCGACCTCTTCACCTCGACGACGGGCGTCTGCGTCGCCACCATCGGCGCGCCCCCGAGCCGCGCGGTGGTGGTCGAGTGGCGCGACGTGCTCTTCTTCAGCCCGCGCGGCACCCCGCAGGACTTCGAGGTGGTGTTCAACGAGGGCTCCAACGCCATCGACATGCTCTACCGCACCGTCGCCCCGACGCCCCCGTACTACAACGCCGCCGTCGGCATCGAGAGCCCCGCCGGGGTGGCGGGCAACGTCGTGTGCAGCGGCGCCGCCCAGTCGTGCGGCGTGTTCAACGGGACCTCCTTCCGCTTCCAGTGACCCCCTTCGGGTACTGGCGCCGCGCGTGGCGCTTCGCCGTCGCGCGCCAACTCCCCGACGACCCCGGCGACGTCCCCGTCTGGGCCCTCACCGTCCCCTACCAGCTCTGGAACGACGTCGTCCGCTACGACGGCCGCACCTTCGAAGACCTCCAGGCGCCATCCGTGCCCTCGTGGCTGCGTCGGGTGTTGCCGCTGCGCGCGCTGTACCTGCTCTTCGTGCTGGCGTGGCCCCTCGTGGCGGCGACGCGATCGCTCCGTCGCGGGCGGCGCGCGGCGGCCTACTGGCGTCACGCGCTGGCCTTCCCCGAGCTCTCCGTCTTCCACCCGTGGAGCGACTACACCGAGCGCGAGGCGCGCGGGTCGCGGCCCGATTTCTCCCTCGCGATGTACCACGCGTGGCGCTACCACCGCGCCCGCGACCCGTACTTTCTCCTCGACGACAAGCGCCATTTCCTCGAGGTGTGCGCGCGCGAGGGGCTCCCGCTGCCGCCGACGCTCACCGCCGCGGAGGCCATCGCGAAGGGCGGGACGTACATCGTCAAAGACCCGCAGCGCGACCTCGGCTTCGGCGTCACCGCCCTCACCGCCGACGAGCTCCGTGAGGCCGGCGACGAGGCCCGCGACGTCATCATTCAAGAGCGCCTGCGCAACCACCCGACGCTCCTCCGCGCGCTGCCCGAGACGGCGCCGCTGTGCTCGTTTCGTGTCATCACCACGCTCGACCCGGCGACGCGGGCGCCGCGGGTGTCGCGCTGCGCGATCCGCATCGGGCGCGCGGGGGCCGTCGCCGACAACACCGCGCAGGGCGGCATCTGGGCGCAGGTCGACCGGGAGACGGGCGAGATCCTCCCCGGCGTGACGAAGAAGACCTTCGGCACCTGGGTGGGCGACGAGCCCGTGCGCTTCCGCGCGCACCCGGACACGAAGCGCTCGTTCGCGGGGCTCACGGTGCCGTGGTTCGAAGAGGGCAAGCGGATGGCCCTCGACGCCCACGCGCGCCTCGCCCCGGAGGCCGTCTCGCTCGGCTGGGACGTGGCGCTGGCCGAGGGGGCGCCGGTGTTCCTAGAGGTCAACGTCTGGACCACCTGCTACGACTACGACCCCCCGGACGACGCGCTCACCCCGGCGTGCGCGCTCATCGCGGCGGGACTTCGCGGTTCTCTCGCGGCGGGCGACGCGGTAGCCTCCCCAGGGAAATGACCCAACGTTCGCTCAACGAGGGCGTGCTGGTGATGTACGGCGTGCTGGCCGGCGGCGCGCGGCTCCTGCTGCCTCCCATGTTCGATGTTCCCCTGGTGCGCACGCTGCGGGCCGCCATGTTCGACCGCATGGCGCGCGCCCAGGGCGTCACGCTCACCGCGGGCGCCCGGCGCATCCTCGTCGACCTGGAGGAGGCCACCACCATCCGCGGCAACGTCACCCAGGGGGTGCGCTGGCTGGTCGACCGCTTCGTGCCGTACTCGCGCCTCGTCGACGCCTCGGGCAACCTCCTGCGCACGTGGGGGGCGGGCGCGCTGATGCTGCGCTACCTCACCGTGCACCGCCCGCAGCAAGACCCCGTCATGGGCGAGATCGAGGCCGAGCGCGTGCGGGCCGGCATGCGCGCGGCCCTCGACGTGCTCGAGCTCGACCAGGCGAAGGCCATCGCCGACGAGGCCATGCTGCCCGTGCGCAAGGTGAACGACGTGCCCGGCCTCTCGCGCATCGAGCGCTGGAGCGAGGCCATCGCGGCGACGGCGGCGGAGCTCCCGGCGGCGTGGATCGACGCGGCGGAGCAGACCTTCCTCGCGACGCTGGAGAAGTACCAGCAGCCCGTCACGACGGCGCGGGTGGTGGTGTAGCGACCGCCTTCAGCGCTCCCGCCCTCACTCCCCCCGCACCGCCGTCGGCTCGCGTCGATCGCGCCCCTCGCCGTTGCCCAGCGCGTGACCGCCGCCCGCGCCCCAGCAGTGCACCCGCCCGTCGCCGCTCACCGCGCACGTCCGATCGCCGTCGGCCACCACCCGCGTCGCCCCCTCGACGCCCGCCACCCGCACCGGCGCCGTGCGCGTCACGTTCGTCCCGTCCCCGAGCTGTCCGTGGTCGTTGGCGCCCCAGCACCACACCGCGCCGCCGACGCGCGCGCACGAGTGGGCGCGCCCGACGGCCACCTCCCGCACCTCCCCCTCCAACGGAACCCGCGTCGGCCTCGGACGTTCGGAGAACACCCCGCTCCCGAGCTGACCCGCGCGCCCACGCCCCCAGCACC
Organism: Polyangiales bacterium; assembly: GCA_044375895.1. Lineage (GTDB taxonomy): Bacteria > Myxococcota_A > Polyangia > Polyangiales > CAISKJ01. Next base: position 3,676 of record JBILLV010000473.1, read on the forward strand.
ACGCCGCCCCCGCCATGTCTGCCGCGCACGCGTGCCCCTCGCCCGCAGCGAGCGAGCGAATCGGACCGAGCTGCGGCAGCGCCACGGGCGTGTCGGTGTGCGTCGGGAGGAGATCCCACTCCGGCGCGTCGCCCCAACAGCGCGCGGGGCGCGTGTCGGAGAGCGCGCAGAGGAGCTCCCCGAGGGCCACGACGCGCGACACCTCCGCGAGCTCGGGGAGGAGCACGAAATCGGGCGCCGCCGCGGGCACGGGTTCGAGGCGCGTCGATCGGAACACCTGGGCAGGCGCGCACGCCACCCGGCCGTCGACGAGCGCGGCGCACACCGCCCCCTGGGCGAACGCCAACGAACGAGCCGCCGCGGGCAGCGACGGCGTCACCACGCGGTCGGGGGTGAGCACCCGCTCGCCGCGCTCACGCGTGTAGCGCCCTTCGGCGACCACGCACCGCACGGCGCCCTGCACGACAGCGCACCCCACGTCGCGGCGCCACGCCATCGACTCCACCGGCGCGCCGAACTCCGCACGCGTCATCGGCAACCCGCTCCAGAGACGGGCCGCGCCGAGCACGGCGCGCTCGTTGTTGTCGCCCCAGCATCGCGGCGGCTCGTGCGCCAGCAGGGCGCAGCTCTGCGATCCTCGCGTCACCACGTCGGCCACCTCGGTGAGCGCCGACCCGCCCGGCGGGACGAGCGATTCGAAGCGCCGCTCCTCACCGCGAACACTTTCGAACAGCGCGCCCCAGCACCGCGGCGCGTCGTCTCCCTCCACGAGGGCGCACGCGAACTGGTACCCCACGGAGGCCGAACGCACGCCGCGGAGCCCCGACACGGGCAGGGACACCGGCTCCCGCGCAGCGACGCCGTGGCCTCCGATGGCGAAGTCCCCCGTCCGTCCTTGGCACCAGAGGCGATCGGCGCGGGCGAAGCACCACCCGTCGATGCCGCCCCACAGCGCCGTCGCGCCGCGCGCCTCCTCGATCGCCACGGGCCGACCGCCGAAGCTGCCCCCAGGGGTCCACGGGATCGCGCGGGTCACGGCCCCATCCGCTTGCAGCATGGCCACAACCTCCCCGGCGCTCACCACCGCCGTCGCCCCCTGCGCCTCGGGCACGTCCACCACGGCCCCCGTCGCGGAGACGCACCGCAACGCGCCGTCGGGCAGACGCCCGCACATCGCCGTGGTCGTCGCGACGAGGGAGACCGCCGCGCGCAACGGTTCGAGCTCGCCGGCGACGTGATCGGGGGCGATGGCGCCGAGGCACTTCACGCCGCCGCGCTGGAGCCGCGCGCAGATGCCCGAGGGGGTGACCGCGACCTCGGCGACGGGCGCCCCGAAGGAGAGCGGCGCGGGCGCGAGGACGGCGTCCTGCGGCAGCTCATGAGAGGGCTGATCGAGCGGCTGGCCCCAGCGAAACACCTGGCCGTCTCCCGTGACCGCGCACACCGTCCACGACGCCACCACGAGCTGCGTGACGCCCGCGAGCCCCGGCACGGGCTGCGCTTCGGCGCGCGAATGCCGGGTGCCGTCGCCGAGCGCCCCGTGGTCGTTGGTTCCCCAGCACCACACCGTTCCGTCGCGATGCAGCGTACAGGTCGCGCCGAAGCCCGCCGCCACGCTGACCACCTCGGGCAGTGCCTCAGGCGGCGTGACGTGCGCGGGCGCTGGTGCAGGCGCAGGCGGCGCGAGGGGCGCGCGGACAGACACCGCCGGCGTGGCGGCGCGGCAGGCGACGAGCGCCGCGGCGAGGGAGATGGTTCGGAGGCGAAGCATCAGCGGCGGGCGAGCGTGGTGGCGGCGGCGGAGGGAGCGAGCGGGAGGCGGTTGCGCCGGGCCCAGCGCGTGACGTGGGTCGCGGCGCGGGCGGGGAGGTTCTCGTCGGCGAGGAGCGCGCGGGTGGCGTCGGCCACGGCGGCGCGGTGCGCGGGCAGGCCCACGAGGCGCTGCATCGCGGC
>JBILLV010000151.1:0-21887 GCA_044375895.1 Polyangiales bacterium
CGATCGCGCCTGGAGCCTCTCGCGAAGCCCCCGGGCCCGCGCGCAGATGGGCCTCGCCGCGCAAGCGCTCGGCCGCTGGCCCGACGCCGACCGGTTTCTGCGGGAGGCCCTCGCCGCGACGAGCGACGCGTGGGTGTCGCAGCGCCGCGCCGTACTCGAAGCTTCTCTGGGGGAGATCGGCGCGCACCTCGGGCGGCTGGAGGTGCAGTGCAACGTCGCGGGGGCCACCGTGCGGGTCGACGGCACCGAGCGCGGCACCACCCCCCTCCGTGAGCCGCTGCGACTCCCGACAGGCACCGTCACCCTGCAGATCGGCGCCGCGGGCTACCTGGAGGTGACCCGTCAAGCCGTGCTCACCGCGGGCGGCACCACGCGCGAGCAGATCGACCTCGTCGCCGTGCCGCGAACGCAGTCCCTCACCGCCGAGCCACCGATGCGCGGCGAAGCGATCCGCCCGCCGTCTGCGCCCGTGCCGTCGTCTCGTGGCTCCGTGCAGCGCGCGCTGGCGTGGACGAGCGGCGGGGTGGCGGTCGCGGGCCTCGCGCTCGGCGCCGTCGCGCTGGTGCTACGGAACGTGGAGGCCGACACCTTCAACGCGCGCAACGCCGACGCCGATCCGCGCAACGACTGCCCGCGCGGCGCGACGAGCAGCGCGTGCCGCGACCTCGAGTCCGGCGTGTCGACCCGCGAGACGCTCTCGGTGGTGGGCTTCGTCGTCGGGGGCGCCGCAGCGATCGCCTCGGCGGTGCTGTTCGTGACGCTGCCGACGCGCGCGCCGCTCGCCAGCGCGGGGCTCCGGGCGTGCGCGGTCGCCCCCGCGCGCGACGGGCTCTCCCTGGGATGCGAGGTCACGTTCTAGCCATGCGCGCGAGGAGCACCATGCGCGGGTCGTCTCGATGCCTCGGCCTTCTTGCGCTGGGTGCGCTGGGATGCACCGAGCTCCGCTACGCCGACGCGGGCGCCGACCTGCCGACCATGGCGGACGCGTCCGATGCGGGCGACGTCCCCGATATCCGCGATGCGTCCGACGCGCTCGACGCCGACGCATCGACGGATGCCGATGCGACGGTCGCAGAGGACGCACCCGCCCCGCCCGACGCGACCGACCCACCGGACGCTTCGCCTGACGCAGCGGTCGATGCGGCGACGGAGGCGATGGTGCCCTTCGCGCCGCGGGACGTCACGCTCGCCAACGCGACGGCGACCCGCTCCCAGATGCCCTACGCGACCTACGGGGTGGGCCGCGCGATCGACGGCACGACGGCCAGCGGCGCGGGCTGGGCAATCGGGCAGTTTCTCCCTGTCGGCTCGGTCGGCGAAGCGACGGCGGCCTTCGAGTTCACCGAGACCACGCCGATGTCGACGAACGGCACGCGCGTCGTCGTCACGCTGACCAACAACACGGACTCGGTCCGCCTCCTCAACTTCCGCATCCGACTCACCACCGCCGACCGAGGCATGTTCGCGGACGGGGCGCCCGAAGGTGGCAACGTCGGGTCGCTGGGCATCTGGATGGTCCCCTACCGGGTCGTCTCCGCCACCGCGTCGTCGGGCATCACCCTCACCACCGCGGGCGACGTCGTGACCGCCTCGGGTGGGCGCACGGTTTCGACCTACACGATCACCCTCGACACGGAGTCGACGCTGCTCACGGGCCTCCGACTGGAGGCGCTCCGCAACACCGCGATCCCGGGCGGCGGCCCCGGATCGGGCGGCGGGATCGAGGTGGGGAACTTCGTCCTCAGCGAGATCCAGGTGCGCGTCGTCCCCCGCCCGTGATCGCCGCGCCGCGTGGCGATGCTTGCCAATGAGGCAGACGCGACGATACGGTGCGGCACGGCATGAGCCCGTCGACCCTCCCCGACGCCCCCACGACCCCTCACGTCGCGCCGGAGACCCTCCTCGGCGAGAAGTACAAGGTCACGCGGCTGTTGGGCGAAGGCGGCATGGGGGCCGTCTACGAGGCCGAGAACACCTGGACCCGACGTCGCGTCGCCCTCAAGCTGATGCGCCCGGAGTACGCGCGAAACCCGGAGTCCGTGGAGCGGTTTCTGGGCGAGGCGCAGAGCGCGGCCCAGATCGATCACCCCAACGTGGTGAGCGTCCTCGACCTGGGGCGTGACGCGGCCACGGGGTCGCTCTTCATCGTGCAGGAGTTTCTTGTCGGCCGGGAGCTCAGGGAGGTTCTCGACGCGCGGGGCGCGCTCCCGCCCGAGGAGGCGATGGAGCTCCTCCTGCCGGTGGTCGACGGCCTCGTCGCGGCCCACGCGCGGGGCGTCGTGCACCGCGACCTCAAGCCCGAGAACATCTTCCTCGTCGAGTCGCGCACCGGGCGCCTCGCGCCGAAGCTCATCGACTTCGGCATCGCGAAGGAGCTGCGACCGCGCGAATCGGGCTTTCGCACGCTGACCGGACGCACCATCGGCACGCCCGGGTACATGTCCCCGGAGCAGGTGCGCGGCGACGTCGACATCGACGCTCGGGCAGACGTCTGGGCGATGGGCGTCGTGCTCTACGAGGCCCTCGCGGGACGGCTCCCCTTCGACCACGACGAGAACGTCCAGGTGATGCTCGCGCGCGTCCTCACGTCGGCCCCGGAGCCCCTCGAGCGCTTCGCCCCCGCCGCGTCCCCCGAGCTGTGCGCCGTGGTCGATCGGGCCGTGCGGAGCGACCGCGAACAGCGCTTCCCCGACATGCTGTCGTTCCACGACGCCCTCGCCGCCACGGGGGTCGGCAAGCGCGCGCGTGACACCCTCCGCAAGCAGCGCGCGGAGACGCTGGCAGGGCCGCCCGCGACCGCACCGACCGCACCGACCGCCCCCCGCGCACGGTGGGTCGTCGCAGCGACCGCGGCCCTCCTGTTGCTGGCGGTGCTCGTCGTCGGGCTGTCCCGTCGGACGGCTCCGATGCCGACGCCCGCCGCGCGCGTGACGGCACCGCCAGCACCCGTCGCGCGGCCCGCTCCCGTCGCGCCACCCGCACCCGTGGCGCCGCCCGCGCCCGTGGCAGTGCCGACGCGGGTCGTCTCGCCCGCGCTCCCGCCGCCCGCCGTACCCGATCGGCGGGAGGTGCGACGTCAGCGCAGGCGCGGCGACGCCGAGCGCGGCGCCAACGGTGCCGCCATCATCGAGTGAGCCCCCGCTACCGCGCGTCGTCCCCCAGCATCGGCAGCACCACCGCCTCCACCGCCCGCAGGTAGCGCGCGAGCCCGGTCCCCTCGCCCCGCGCCTCCATCACCTCCAAGGGCGTGTCGAGCCAGCACCGGCGCGCCCGCTCCGCCGAGGGCGTCACGTGATCCACCCCGAGCAGCGCCTTGCACACGCGCTTCGCGTCGCGAGGGTCGTGCGCGTCACCCGCGAGCAGCTTGTGCGGGCTCTCCGTCGGGTCGAAGCCCAACGCGCGCGTGACCGCCGCGAGCCGCCCGCGCTCCTCGTCGTTCTCGGCGACGAAGCCCGCCACCACCCACGCCTCCGACTCACGGTGGTGCTCGGCCACCACGGCGGGCAACGCCTCCGCGGCCACCGCCACGCCCTCGGCGCGCAACCGGTCGGCGTCCGTCACCCCCTCCGTGTCGCCGGAGATCACCACGAGGTCGGGCAGCGGCCGGATTTGTGCCGTCACCCGCATCGCCTTGAAGGCCGTCCCCGACGCGCCGTGCATCGCGCGGAGCCGCCCGGTCTCCAGCACCCGCACGTGACCGCGCACTCCGGCCTCGCGCGCCGCCCGATCGACCACCGCCCGATCGCACCACCACGCGTGGTCGTACACCCCCGTCCACACCCGCTGCGTGTCGCACAGCTCGGGCGACCACAGCGCGCGGAGCCACTCGGCGCGGGCCCGCTCGCGCACCACGCGGTCGCAGAGGTCGCGCGCGAGCGTCGCGGAGAGGATGTCCTCTGCACACAGCACGAAGCGCCGGGTCACGCGGCCCCGCGGCGACGACGGCGCCAGAAGTACGTCCCAGCAATGCCTGCCAGCACGATCAGGTCGAGCGGGACGGGGATGGTGTTCGGGTGGTCGAGGTAGACGGGCGGGGGCGTCCACGGCGCCTGATCGTCGGCGCGGCGGAAGAAGACCTCGTCGGTACCGGGCCGCGGCGACGACGCGTCTTCGAAGGTGGTGAGGCGCGTGACGCCGGCCGACAGCCCCCACGACGCGACGCGCGCGCCGTCGAGCAGGCCGCGCGGCGAGCCGCTGTAGGTCACCCGCCCCGGCCAGGCGCCGCGCTCGCCGATCGTCCCCGCCAGGCGCGCGTCGGAGAGGACGTGCAGTTGGAGGAGGCGCGGGCCGTGGTGACCCGTGCGCTGATCCTCGGGCTCGCGGTAGGGGTAGAAGGGAGCGTCGGTGGCGAAGCTCATGCGCACGGGCGCGGTGCGCGGCGGCGACGGGTCGTTCGGGTCGGGCGCGGTGACGCGGAAGGCCGTGATCTTCCAGCGCCGCGCGATGTAGGGGGCGAGCCACGCGGTGAGCGTCGGCGTGGTGGCGTAGTGGTGCTCGTCGAGCCAGCGGGAGAGCGCGTCGGCGCTGTCGGCCTCGAGCACCACCGCGTCGTAGCCCGCCACCTGCTGCGCCGAGAGCACCCGCACCGCGGCGGGCGCGGGCATCGCGCTCGTCACCGCCCGCGGGGCGCCGCGCGACAGCACGAAGGCGGCGCAGCTGAGCGTGGGGGAGAGCACCGTCGGGTGGCGCTCGATCACCTCGGGGACGGAGAAGGCCGCGAGCCGGGAGAAGAGCGACGGCTCCTCCGCGGCGAGCGTCGGGACGGTGGGCGTCGGGACGAGGAAGCCGAAATCCTTCGCCGTCGTGTCGAACGTGGCGCTGCGGATGAAGTGCTCGACGTGCCGAGCCGCGTCCCACACCACGATCGCCTCCTCGGCCGCGATGCGAACCATCTGGCCCGCCTGCGGTGCGGGCGCACAGGCTTCGGCAGCGGGCGCGGTGACGGTGAGGAGGGCCGTGAGTCCGAGGAGTCGGGCGCGCATGCCTCGCATTGGGACGCCGCTGGGGCCGAGTCGTCAAGGGGGACGGCGCGGGGCGGCGGGCGCTGAAGTCTGGCCTTCCCCGCGGCGGATCTTTCGATACACTCCGCGGCCGCCATGCCGTTGCGTACGCAGGTCAACATCGGGTCGTCACCACAGTGCGAGCTCCCCGTCGCGGGCAACGGGGTCGCCCCCCGCCACGCGATCCTCACGTGGAAGGACGCGCTCTTCCTCCAGGACGCGGGCGCGGGCGGTCGCACCACGGTCGACGGCCGCGTGCTCGCGCCCGGTGAGACGGTGCAGCTCCCGGGCTTCCACGCCAACGTGCTGGTGGGCGACGCGCGCGTGCCCCTGACACACCCGGAGGTGTCGAAGCTCTTCCTCGACCGCTCGCCGCTGCCCTACCAGCGTCCCGGCGTGGTGATCTTCGGCCGCGACCCGGCGCGCTCGCACGTCCTCGTAGCGCACCCGACGGTGTCGGGCGCGCACCTCCAGGTCGACCTCAACGCGGGGATGGTCACCGACCTCGGTTCGAAGTCCGGCACCTTCGACCGCAACACGCAGCGCCTTCCGGCCAACCAGGGCGTGCTGCTCGACGCGCAGGCCGGCTACTCGCTGGGCGCGGTGTGGGTGGCGTCGGCCGTCGTCGCCGAGCTCGCGCGCCTCGCGCCGGGCCAGGGCGCTGCTGCACAGCCGCAGGCGGGCTACGCCACCGCGCAGGGCGCACCCCCGATGGCGCCGCCGCCGATGACGCCGGCGATGGCGTCCAACCCCAACTACGGCGGGATGCAGGGGCAGCCCTCGATGCAGGGGCACCCGTCGATGCAGGGCCACCCGTCGCACCCGTCGCACCAGGGCGCGCCGCCGAGCCTCGTGCCGCAGCAGCAGGCGATGCAGCAGCCGATGCAGAAGCACGCGCCCTCCCGCACGATGTTCGGGTCGATCGACCTGTCGGGCGCGGGCAAGGCCATCGCGATGATCGGCCGCTTGCCGACGTGCGACATCGTGCTGCCGTACCCGCAGGTGTCGGGCCGTCACACCAGCGTGATGAAGTCCCCCGACGGGCAGAACCTCCTCGTCGGCGACCTCGGGAGCACCAACGGGACGTACATCAACGGCCAGCGCCTCGCGGCCGGTCAGCCCGTGACGGTGCCGCCGAAGACGCGGGTGTTCATCGGCCCGTACCCCGTCATCGTCGACCTCGTCGGCAACAGCGTGTCGGCGTACGTCGAGCAGCAGGAGAACCAGCAGCAGTTCGAGAGCGCCAACCTCGTCTCCATCGAGGCCCTCGACATCCTCCTGAAGGTGCCCGACCGGGAGAACAAGGCGAAGGACAAGATCCTCCTCAACCACGTGACCTTCAAGGCCCAGCCCGGCGACCTGATCGCGCTGATGGGTCCGTCGGGCGCGGGCAAGACGACGCTGCTCACGGTGCTCAACGGCTACCTCCGCCCCACCTCGGGCGAGGTGCGGGTCAACGGCGAGAACCTCTACGCCATCTACGACGCCCTCCGCGGGAGCATCGGGTACGTGCCGCAGGACGACATCGTCCACCCCGAGCTCACGGTGAAGGAAGCGATCACGTACAGCGCGAAGTTCCGCCTCCCGTCGGACTACAGCGCGGAGGAGATCGAGAAGCGCGTCGAGCAGACCATCAAAGACCTCGGCCTCGAGCCCGTGAAGAACCTCCAGATCGGCAAGCCTGAGAAGAAGGTGCTCTCCGGCGGGCAGCGCAAGCGCGTCAACATCGCCCTCGAGCTGGTGACCGACCCGGCGCTGATGTTCCTCGACGAGCCCACCTCGGGCCTCGCCGCCGACGACACGGTGGCGCTCATCGACCTGCTGTCGAACCTCGCCAAGCGCTACGGCAAGACGATCATCGTCACGATTCACCAGCCCGCCCGAGAGGAGTACGAGAAGTTCAACCTCGCCTTCATCATGGGCTTCGGCGGCGAGCCGGTCTATTACGGCCCCTCGGGCAAGGACAGCTACGACTTCTTCTCGCGCTACCAGGAGATCTCGCAGCGCGGCAAGGCGGGGCTCATCGACAACCCCCGCGACATGTTCGACCAGCTGAAGCTCCGCGAGGAGGACTTCAACAAGACGGGGCGCTTCGGGTCGAAGGCCGAGGCGCGGCTGGCCTCGGCGCAGGAGTGGCGCAAGGAGTTCTACCGCCCCGACAACCCCGTCTACGCGAAGATGTACTCGGGCGCCCGCGAGCCCGGCAAGCCCGGCCAGCAGCGGCCCCCGTCGCGCTCCACCGTGCCCCTCATCCGGCAGTTTGGCCTGCTCCTCCAGCGCTACGCCATCGTGAAGCGCCGCGACGTCGCCGGCATGGTGATCCTCCTCGCGCAGGCGCCCATCATCGGCATCCTGCTCGCGGCGGTGTTCTACGACTCGCCCAAGATGCCCAACCTCTGGTGCCAGAACCAGGTGCTCGGCATGGAGCGCGGGCTCCCGCCGCAGCTCATGCAGACCTGCGCGGCGGCCGCCGACACCACCCGCTTCACGCAGGTGGAGGACTACAAGGGCGCGATCTTCTTCCTCACGGTCGGAGCGCTCTGGTTCGGCGTCTCCAACGCCGCCCGCGAGGTCGTCTCGGAGCTCGCCATCTACCGCCGCGAGCGGATGGTGAACCTCTCGATCTTCAACTACATGTTCTCGAAGTTCATCCTGCTGACGGGGCTCTGCGTCGTGCAGTGCCTCGTGCTCCTCTCGATCGTGTACCCGATCCTGAGCCTGGGGCACGGCACCTTCGACGCCTTCCTCCCGATGTTCGGGACGATGATCCTCTCGTCGATGTGCGCCATCGCGCTGGGGCTGCTCATCTCGACGGCGGTCACCAGCTCGGAGGCCGCGATGGCGCTCACCCCCATCGCGCTCATCCCGCAGGTGGTGCTCGGCGGCCTGCTCGTCCCGATGAGCAACAAGAGCTGGCTGAAGTTCATCATGGCGCTGATGCCCTCGCGCTGGTCGTTCGAGGGCGTGATGGGCGCCGAGCGCGACGCCGTCCGTCAGGCCTGGCGCATCGCCACCTGCGTCCCCAACAACGCCGACCTCAACGTCGCCACCTACGGCGGCCGCACGATGTTCGACTGCGCCGTCGCCGAGATCGCCCGCACCGGCAACCGCTCCGGCGGCTGGGGCTTCTCCACCTGGGACACCCCGCTGGCCCACAACGGCGTCCTCTTCGGGATGACGCTGCTCTTCCTCGGCCTCGTCGGCTTCCTGCTCCGCCGCCGCGACTCTGTCTGATCCGCCCACCGCGTGAGGGGCGGCGCCGCCCCTCACTCGTGCTCGACGGCCTGCTCCAACAGCACCACACCCAGCGTCAGGGCCACCGCGCGCAGCGGATCGACCGGCCCCGAGAGCCCCACGGCCCCGAAGCCCGCGAGCAGCAGGCTCGTCCACGCGAGGGCCCGCCGCGCGCCGCCGCCGCGGTCGTTGCCCTGCGACGCGAGCGACACGCTGGCCGCCGCGACGAGCCCCGAGAACAGCAGCGTGTACACCATCAGCGCGCCGCGCGACGGGTGCCCGGCCCCGCTCACCCCCGCGAGGTCGAAGCGCGCCCCGAAGGCCGCCCGCGCCACCGACTCCGTGGTGCGCGGGAGCCGCGCCGGGAGCGTGAGGATCATCGCCGTGAAGGCCGCGGGCATCGCCAGGAAGGCCCACGCCCGCGCCGTCCCGACGGCGGCGACGGTGGCGCGCATCGACCACACCAGCGCAAGCCCGATGCCGCCAAACGCACACGCCTCGCTCACCCGCCCGAGCGTGGTCGCGGCGTGGGCGAGCGCCGCGTCTGGCACCGACGCGAAGGATACCACCGGAAGAAACAGCTCGATCGCCTCGCCGGCCACCAGCGTGAGCACCGTCACGGCGGCGATCCAGCGGCGGCGCAGGAGCGAGACCGCGACCGCGCGGAAGCCCGCGATGAGCACCGTGGCCAGGAGCCCCGTGAGGGCCGCGAGCTGGAGCCTCTGCGACAGCGAGGTGGTGAGCATCGCGGCGAAGGCGAGCGCGACGATGGGCGCGAGGGCGAGCGCGCGCCCCGCGAACGCCGCCCAGCGACGCCGGAGGACGGTGGCCTCGAAGGTGACGCGGACCACCGCGGCGAGCGCGAGGAGGGCGCCCATGACGGCCGTGAAGGCGCCCGCTCGCCCCAGCCACAGCCGGTCGTTGGCGAGCCCGATGAACACGCGCGTCGCGAAGAAGCCCAGCGCCAGAAAGAACACCGCCCCCCCCGCGGGGAACAAGGTGTCATCGACGACGGGCGGCCCCTCGGTGTCGGGCGCAGCGCGGTAGGGAGACTCGGTGGCGGCTTCGGCGGTCAAGACGGGCGGAGCATACATGCCCCACGCCCGCGGGTCATCGCTCCGTCGCCTTCCGGTAGCGTCGGAGCCACGTTCGCACCACCTGGTCGACGTCGAGCTTCAGAAACTTCGCGTACTCCACGACAAATCCGCGCGTGTACACCGCCTGCGGGAGGGCTCCGTGGTCGTCGTCCTCGATCGCCCGGAGGTAGGCGAGCGACACCTTGGTGCGAGCCGAGACGTCCTTCAGCTCGGCCCCTCGCGCGATGCGCACCTCCCGCAGGAGCGCCCCCGTGAACTCCGTGTCGGGCGTGATCTCGGGCATCGGGGCGGCGGGCGCGGCGGCCTCCGGCGCGTCGGGCTCGTCGTCGAAGCCCGTCGCCATCGGGAGCTCGCCCGGCAGCGTGATCGAGAGGTCGTAGGGGCGCCGCCGCGACGGGTCGAGCAGCACGTCGCGGGCCTCTTCGACCCGCGCCACCATGGCCGACACCTCGGGCTCGGTGAGGAGCCCCGCGAGGCACACGCTCTCGGCCGCGAACACCTCGCGCGTCCGCCGGTACGCGCGCCGGATCTCCTCGTCGCTCGCCCCCCGGTCGATGCCCAGCGTCTCGTAGTGCGTGGCCGCTTCGGGCGCGGCGGCGACGGCGGCCGGCGGCGCCACCGCGGGGCGGGCCTCCAGCGACAGGAGCTTGCGGGCGATGCGCTCGATGTTGCGGCTGGCCTTCGCCGACGGGGCGTCGACCAGCAGCGGGCGACGTCGCCGGGCGGCGATCACCGCGGCCTCGTCGTACTCGACGTGCCCGAGGTAGTCGATGACGGGACCGAGGCGCCGCACGCTCACGCGCGCCATGGCCTCACCGAGCTCGAGGTCGGCCCGCGAGCGCGACTGGTTCACCACGAGGCGGAGGCGCACCTGAGCGAGCGCGCCCCACGCGATGTCCGCCGTCTCCGTGGAGCGGGCGGCGAGCGCGGCGGCGAGGTCGACGGGCATCGGCGGGCCCGCGTGGGCGTGCGACAGCTCGGCGACGGCCGCCACCGCGTCGTGGTCGCCCGCGTCGCGCAGCCGCGCCGTCACGGCCCGCGCGTAGAGGTGCCGCGCGAGTCGCCACACGGCCTCCACGGCGACGGGCTCGGGGGTGGTGACGGTGACCACGGCGTCGGCGTCGAGCATCGCGTCGAGCGTGCGCGAACGGACGCCCGCGCCGAGGTCGAGCAGCGCGAAGTCGACCCCCGCGGCCTTCACCAGCTCGCGCGGCCGACGGAGCGGGAGCTCGGGGACGGCGCCGTCTTCGCGGGTGGCCTCGATGACGCGGATGCCCGGGACGGCGGTGTCGCGCCCACGGCCATCGGGCGGAGCGGGGGCCCAGGGCGGGAGCGACGCGCTCGACGAGGTGGCCCCGAGGGAGGCGGCCACGGCGGGGCCTTGCGGGTGCGCGTCGAGGTAGAGCACCCGCTTGCCGAGCTGCGCGAAGAAGGCCGCGAGCCCGACGCCAAAGAGGGTGACGCCGACGCCCCCCTTCACGCCGCCGAGGGCGATAAGCCGCGTGCCGTTCCCGTGGTCTGCCATCGACGGGGCGTATAACACGGCGGGCGCCGCACGCCGCACGCCGTCCGCCCCCCGTTGGGTGCTCGCTATGGCCGCCGGCGCGCGGATGACGGACCGTACGCGCGGAAGCGATCGGGTGTGTGTTTTCGTCGCTCCGATCGCGGGGCGAACGAGAACGTTCCGCCCTCCCTCGAGGCGACGCGGCGTGGTTCGTTCCCGAGCGCTTCCGCGCCTACGGTCCGTCATCCGCGCGCCGGCGGCCGTAGCGAGCACCCAACGGGGCGGCGGGTCGGGCGACCGCGCGCCGGAAACTGGCCCCTCTCCCCGCGCCTCTCCTACGCTCGCGAGCGATGCTCCGCCGTACGCTGCTTGCGCTCCTCTGCCTGCTGGCGCCGACCGCCGCCCTCGCCCAACACGCGCCGCGCGCCCTCCGCGCCGTCCGGGTCGACGAGGGTCCGGTGGTGGGCGTGATCCGCCGTGTGGACGCCCGCCTCCGCACGACGCGCTACGTCCACACGACGCGCGTGGTGGAGTCCGAGGGGCGCTTCGACTGGGACTGTTCGGGCATGGCCGCGTGGGTGCTCGCCCGCGCGACGCCCCGCGCCCACGCGACGGTGATGGCCCGCAACGGCCGCGGGCGCCCCGTGGCGAGCGACTACCACGACGTGATCGCCGCCGCTCCAGTGGCGCGCGAACGGGGCGGCTGGACGCGCCTCGCCCGCGCCGCGGAGCTCCGCCCGGGCGACGTGATCGCGTGGCGTCGACCGCCGACGGTGGCCTCGCGCAACACCGGCCACGTCGCCTTCGTGATGGAGCCGCCCCGCCGCCTCGACCGCGAGGGGCGGCGCTGGAGCGTGCGCATCGCCGACGCGACGTCCATCCCCCACGGCGACGACACGCGGCCTCGCGCGCACACGAGCGGCTTCGGGTACGGGACGATCGTGATCCACTACGACGACCCGCGCGGCGAGGCGATGGGCTACGGGTGGTACGGCCTCGCGACGCGCCTCGACTTCCGCACGCACCTCGCCCTCGGGCGCGCCGTACGGTAGCTCAGCGGGCGGGGATGGGCGTCATCGCGCCCGTCGGCGCGGCGGGCGGAGCGGCCGCGGCGGGCGGGGCCGCGGCGGGCGGAGCGGTGTCGCCGACGGGGCTCCCGGTGATCTGCGCCACCTCGGCGGCGTAGCGGTCGCCGAGGCGAATCACCGAGCGCACCACCCCGCGGAAGGCGCGCCGGTCGAAGTTGGAGTCGGTGTGCATCACGGCGCCGAGGCGAACCTCGCCCGTCCGCGACGACCACTCCAGCTTGCCCGTGAGCATCTCCCAGTTGATCTCGGCGAAGCGGCGAAACGCGGCCGGCGCCCCCGCCGCGTCGGCCCGCAGCGTCCCGTAGCGCTCCAGAAACACGTAGATGGTGTCGGTCTGGTCGCTGTACTCCAGCACGAGCGTGTAGCGCCTCCCCGCGGCCGGCGCGCCGGGCGCCGCCACCGACTGGGCGACGCCGCGGCACACGCCGGCCTGCGACGGAGCGGGCGCGCACTGGGCGACGATCCCCATCGCCTGAAGCTCGGCGCGGAGCTGGTTGAAGTAGCGGGGCTCGGCCTGCGCGCCCGCGACCGAGGGGGCGAGCGCGAGGAGCAGCGGAAACGCGAGGCGGGCGGGGCGGATCATCGTCGCGATGGTGTTCGCATCCCGAGGGGGCGCCGGTCAATCCCCGCGGCGCCCGATGGGCTCGGCGAGCGCCGCGCACACCGTCGCGGGGTCGTCGCTGTCGAGCAGCGCGCGCCGCACCGCCACCCCGTCCGCCCCTGCCCGCAACGCCGCCGCGACGTCCGACGGGGTCGCCACGCCGCCGAGCGCGATCACGGTGGCGTCGCCCGCGCGGCCCCGCAGCGCCGCGAAGCCCGCTGCACCAAGCGCCGGCCCCTTGCCCGGCACCGCGCCGAAGGGGCTCAGCACCATCACCTCCACCCGCCCCCGCGCCGCCTCCACATCGGCCGCGTCGTGAACGGCCGCCGACAACCACCCCCGCGCCAGCCGCCGCGCATCCTCCGGCGACACCCCGCGCCCCGGCAGATGAACCCCGTCGGCCTCACCCAACGCCGCGACGTCGAGCCGGTCGCCCACCACCAGCGCGCTCCCCTCGCCCCGAGTCACAGCGCGCAGGGCGCGGGCGGCCACGAGCATCGTCCGCGCGCTCGCCGCGCCGCCGCGGAGCCACACACACGCAGGCGTCACGGCCAGCACCGCCGTCACCCGCGCGACGAGCTCGCCCGCGGCGGGGTGATCGAGGTCGGCGCAGAGCCACAGCGGCGGGATGCGCAAAGTCACCGCGGGGCGGAGGCGTCGGCGCCCAGCGCGGCGCGGGCCCGCTCGGCGAAGCGCGACGCGGGGTAGCGCTCGACGAGGAAGGTGAGCGTCGCCCGCTGAGCACCCGGGTCACCCTGCTGGCCGAAGCGCTCGGAGAGCTGCCAGAGGGCCTCCGCGGGCGTCTCCTCGCGCGCCCGCTCGGGCCGCGGCGTGGAGGGGCACTGGAGCGGCGCCAGCGAGGCGAACACCGCGAAGCCGACGATCGCGCGCAGCGCCACGGCGGGCTACTCGATGGCGAGCGTCGAGGGCGACGCTGAGGCCGCGATGAGGCCCTCCATCGGGGAGCTCGCGTTGGCGTACATCCGCGGCGCCATGCGCCCCGCGCGGAAGGCGAGGCGACCGGCCTCGACGCCCTGGCGCATCGCCGCGGCCATGAGCACGGGGTCCTTCGCGAGGGCGATGGCGGTGTTGAGGAGGACGCCGTCGGCGCCGAGCTCCATCGCGATGGCGGCGTCGCTGGCGGTGCCGACGCCCGCGTCGACGATGACGGGGACCTTCACCGTCTCCATGAGAATGCGGAGGTTGTAGGGGTTGCGGATGCCGAGGCCCGAGCCGATGGGGGCGCCGAGGGGCATCACGGCGGGGCAGCCCACGTCGGCGAGCTTGCGCGCCACGATGGGGTCGTCGCTCGTGTACGGCAGCACGAAGAAGCCCTCGGCAACGAGCACCTTCGCGGCCTTCACCAGCTCGTCGGTGTCGGGGAAGAGGGTCTTCGGGTCGCCGATGACCTCGAGCTTCACCATGTCCGTCCCGGTGGCCTCGCGGGCGAGGCGCGACGTGCGGATGGCGTCGTCGGCGGTGTAGCAGGCGGCGGTGTTGGGCAGCAGTTGCACGCCCTCCTCGCGCAGCATCCCGAGCAGCGAGCCCGCGCCGGTCTCGCCGAGGTTGACGCGGCGGACGGCCACCGTCACCACCTCCGCGCCCGACGCGCGGATGGCCGCGCGGCACTGCTCCACGCTCGCGTACTTCCCCGTCCCGATGAAGAGCCGCGACCGGAACGTCCGGCCGCCGATGGTCAACGTGTCTTCCATAACGCCCTATCCGCCCCCCACGAGCTGCACCACCTCCAGCTCATCCCCTTCGGCGAGCCGGGTGGTGGCGTGCTCGGCGCGCGGCACGATCGCACGATTGCGCTCCACCGCCGCGGCGCCGCGAATGCCCAGGAGGTCTAGGAGCTCCCGCACGCTGAGGTCGGGCGGCACCCGCTGGGGTTCGCCGTTCACGGAGAGGGTCATGGGGAGCGGGGGCATCGCGGTCGCACCCTAGTACATTCCCCGAGCCCGTGGCCACATCAACGGGTTGTTGACGCGCCGTGCAAACCCCTGCGATGGTGCGGCACCAAGCGTCGCCGTGTGCGCGGCGCACGAGAGAAAGGACACCAATCATCATGCAGGGTGGAGGAGGATATCCGCCGGGAGGTCAGTGGCCGCCTGGTGGCCAGTGGCCGCCGCAGCAGCCCGGACAGCCGGGCGCGTACCCCGACCCGAATCAGGGATACGGTCAGCAGCCCGCGCAGCAGCCGGGTGGCTACGCCGATCCCAATCAGGGTTATGGACAGCAGCCGGGTGCATACCCCGACCCCAACCAGGGCTACGGGCAGCAGCCCGGCGCGTATGGGCAGCAGCCCGGCGCGTACGGTCAGCAGCCGGCCGGTCAGCCCGCGCATCACCCCACCGTCGTGGGCGGCTTCGAAGTGCCCCCGGGCGGCTTCGGTGGCCCCGGGGCGCCGGGCGTTCCGCAGGCCGCCACCGCGCTGGGTGGCTACGGCGCACCGCAGCAGCCGCAGTACGGCGCGCCGCCCGCGCAGCAGCCGCAGTACGGCGCGCCGCCCGCGCAGCAGCCCCAGTACGGTGCGCAGTCGCAGCAGGGTGGCTTCGGCGCGCAGCAGCCGCAGCAGGGTGGCTTCGGCGCGCAGCAGCCGCAGCAGGGTGGCTTCGGCGCGCAGCAGCCGCAGCAGGGTGGTTTCGGCGCGCAGCAGCCGCAGCAGGGTGGCTTCGGCGCTCCCCCGCCGCAGCAGGGCGGCTTCGGCGCTCAGCCGCAGCAGGGGGGCTTCGGTGCGCAGCCCCAGCAGGGCGGCTTCGGCGCTCCCCCGCCGCAGCAGGGTGGCTTCGGCGCTCCCCCGCCGCAGCAGGGCGGCTTCGGTGCGCCCCCGCCGCAGGGTGGGTTCGGCGCTCAGCCCCAGCAGGGTGGCTTCCAGCCGCAGCAGCCTGGGGGTTTCGGTCAGCCGTCGCAGCAGGGCGGCTTCGGCGCCCCGCCCGGCGGTGGCGGGTTCGGTGGCAACCAGGGGCTCGCCAACCTCGCGGGTGACGTGGGCGGCCAGGACATCAGCTACCAGCCGGGCTTCAAGACCAAGGTGCTCGGGCTCGACCACAACCTCGCGGCGCTCCTCGCGCACTTCACGCCCCTCAGCCTCGTGTGGGTGCTCGCGGAGGAGAAGGAGCCCAACAACCGTTGGCTCCGCTTCATCTCCTTCCAGGCGCTCTTCGCCGGGGTGGCCTACTCGATCCTGGCGACCGTGCTCAGCATCGTCGCGAGCATCCTCGGGTCGATCGTGGGCATCCTCGGCACGATCGTGAGCCTGCTCGTCTCGCTCGCGGGTCTCGGGTACCTGGTGTTCATGGTCCTCACGGGCCTCAAGGCCCACAAGGGCGAGACGCCGCGCCTCCCGGTCGTGTCGAAGTTCGCCGCCAAGTACGCCTGAGCGCGTACTCTCCCTCCCCACCATGAAGCACCTCGTCGCTGACGACGTCGCGCGCGCCTCGGCGCTCGCGGCGTCCCACATCGCCGACCTCTCGCGCGACGCCATCGACGCGCGCGGGATGTTCTCCGTGGCCCTCACGGCGGCCCCCGAGCTCGAGCCCGTCTACCGCGCCCTCCGCGCCCGCAAGGACGTCGACTGGAAGCGCTGGGAGGTCTTCTTCGCCGAGGAGCGCGCGGTCTCCACGGAAGATCCCGACAGCGCCTTCGGCTTCGTCTCGCAGCACCTCCTCTCCAAGGTGCCGGTGCGCGAGGCGAAGGTGCGGGCGATGTTCTCCCTCGGCACCGACGTCGCCGCCGCGGCCGTCGACTACATCGACCCGATGGTGGCCCTCCTCGGCGACCCGCCGGTGTTCGACCTCGTGCTCTTCACCGTCGGCCGCAACGCCGAGGTGCTCGGGCTCTACCCGCTCTGCCCCGCCCTCACGTCCGAGGCGCCGGTGGAAGCCGTCGCCGACGCGCCCATCCCCCCCGATGGGGACCGCGTCACGCTCACCCCGCCCGTCCTCCGCGCCGCCCGCGCGCTGATGGTCGTGGCCTTCGGCGCTCGCCACGCGCGCGCCTTCCGCATGGTGCTCGAAGACGGCGACGACCGCCTGCGCGTCCCGGGTCAGGTGATCCGTGACGCGCAGGGTGAGGTGACGCTCGTCGTCGATGAGCCCCTCGCGAAGGCCCTCGACCTCCGCTAATCCCCTCAGACCTCTTCGTGCTCGGCGTGGACGAGCCGCGCGAAGGCCCGCACCCGCGTGGCCACCAGCTCGCGCGTCACCGTCATGAGCCCCGCCGTCCCGTAGTGCTCGACGCAGATGGATGCCACCGCCGACCCGAACACCACCGCGCGGCGGAAGGCCGCCGGCGTGAGGGCGGGCTGCGCGTCGAGGTAGCCCAGCATCGCGCCCGCGAAGGTGTCGCCCGCGCCCGTCGGGTCGATCACCTGCTCCACGGGGTACGCGGGGGCGTGGAAGATCTCCGCGCCGTCGAAGAGCCACGCGCCGTACTCGCCCTGCTTCACCACCACCCGCGCCGGCCCCAGCGCCTGGAGCGCCCGGCCGACCTTGATGATCGTGCGCTGCCCCGTCAGGTCGCGCGCCTCCTCCTCGTTGATGACGAGGAGCCCCACCCGCGCGAGCACCGCGCGGAGCTCTGAGGGGGTGCCGTGGATCCAGAAGTTCATCGTGTCGGCGGCGACGAGGGCAGGCGAACCGGCCTGATCGAGCACCTGGCCCTGGAGGGTCGGGTGGATGTTGCCGAGGAGCACGATCTTCGAATCGCGGTAGCCGTCGGGCAGCTTCGGGTTGAAGTGCTCGAAGACGTTGAGGTGCGTGGCCAGCGACTCGCGCGACGACAGGTCGGGCGCGTAGCGGCCGTGCCAGCGGAAGGTGTGGCCCCCCTCGATCACCTGCACGCCCGCGAGGTCGACGTTGCGCCCGCGCAGCACGTCGAAGGTGCTCGCGGGGAAGTCGCCGCCGACGACGCCCACCAGGCGCACGTCGGTGTACAGGCCCGCGGCCAGCGAGGCGAAGGTGGCCGAGCCGCCGACCACGTCGTGCTTCTCGCCGGTGCCAGAAAACTCCACGGTGTCAATCGCCATCGACCCGACGATCAGGACGCTCACGGTATACGCTCTCCTCTCGAAACGACGCGTACGCCTACACGGCCCGGGGGGCGGCGGTCAATCGCGCTCTCGCCGTCCGTACGGTCCCCGCTCGACCCGCACGTCGCGCTCGGCCCCGTCGCGCCGGACGCGCAGGGTCACCGTCGTCCCCACCTCCCCCCGGAGCCGCGCCACCACCTCGTGCTGCTCCAGGGTCGTCAGGGCCACGCCGTCGATGGCCACCACCACGTCGCCCGCGTGAATGCCGGCGCGCGCCGCAGCCCCGCCCGAGGGCGCCTCGTGGACGGTGAGGGTGTGGGTGGAGGCGCCGTAGCGAAACACCGCCCCGACGCCCCCGCGCCACGCGCCCCCGCGCTCGCCCGGCAGCGCGACCGAGCCGCCCCCGCGCGCCACCGAGCAGGCGACCGAGAGCAAGAGGAGCGCGAGGAGTGCGCGGCGATGACGATGCGGCTTGCACACGGGGGCGGTTGAGCGAGAGCATCCCCGATCGGCGTGAGTCAGGGCTACTACAACCCGAACGGTCCCACAGACGGTGCGCCTCCCTCGCACCTCGGCGGCTATCGCCTCATCGACCTCCTCGGGCGGGGCGGGATGGGCGAGGTGTGGCGCGCGGAGCAGGAGGGCCCCGGCAACTTCCGGCGGCGCGCGGCCATCAAGCGCATCCTCCCGCGCTTTCAAAACGACCCGGCCCTGCGCGCGCGCTTCGTCGCCGAGGCCCGCACCAACGCGCGCCTCGAGCACCCCAACATCGTGCAGGTGCTCTCCTTCGGCGACCAGCCCGAGCCCTTCCTCGCGCTCGAGTACGTCGAAGGGACCACCGTCGCCCGCGTGCTCAAGCAGTGCGCGGAGACGCAACAACGCATCCCCCCGGCGGCCGTGCTGTTCATGATCGCCGAGGCCGCGAAGGGCCTCGACTACGCCCACCGCAAGCGCGACGAGAACAACCAGCCCCTCGGCATCGTGCACCGCGACGTCTCCCCGCAGAACCTCCTGCTGTCCTTCGACGGCGTGGTGAAGGTCTCGGATTTCGGCATCGCCCGCGCGGCCGACAACAACTTCCGCACCGGCGCTGGCGCGCAGGTGGGCAAGCTCTCGTACACGGCCCCCGAGCAGGTGATGGGCGCAGCCGTCGACCACCGCGCGGATGTGTTCTCCCTCGCGGTGGTGCTCTGGGAGACGCTGCTCGTGCGCCCGCTGGTGCCGCGCAACGACCCCAACCTCGCGATGCAGGTGCTCTGCAACGGGCAGTTCGAAATCCCGTCAGCGCTCGACCCGCGGCTCTCCCCCGTCATCGATCAGATCGTGATGACGGCCCTCGCGGTCGATCCCGCGCAGCGCACCCCCACTGCGGGCGACCTCGCCGCGCACCTCCAGACGCTCGTCCACGCGATCTCGCCGGGCTTCGACAGCGCCGAGCTGGTGCGTGTGCTCGCGACGCTCCTCCCTGCCATCCCGTGGCACCACCCGGGCGGCGCGGCGCGGCCGGCGTCGCTGCAGTTCTCCCTCGGCGGTCAGGGCGGCCCGGCGGGTGCGATGCCCTACGGCGACGGCGACGGCGAGACCGTGGCCCGCGGGGGCGCTCCTGTAATGGGCGCAGGACCTCGCCCGGCCACCATGCCCCCGTCGACCCCTGGCGGCGCGATGATGGGCGCGATGGGCGGTCTCCCTCCCGCGTCGGGCGGCGGCGGCGCGATGCCCCTGGGCGGGCTCCCGCCGACCCCGTCGGGCGGCGGCGCGGCGATGCTCGGCGGGCTCCCACCGTCATCGTCGGGTGGCAGCGCGATGCCCCTCGCGGGTCCGCTCCCGCCCGTGCGCGAGACGGGCGGCAACGAGCGGCCGCGCGACCTGCCGACGCTCGACCCGCCGAAGCCCAAGCCCATCGACCGCAACCAGGTGACCCGCTACGCCACCATCGGGATCATCGTCACGATGGTGCTGGCGGCCCTCGTCGCGCTGGTGGTTTTGACGAGCGGACGCCGCGACCCGGTGGCCCGGCCCGTCGACGACCAGGCGGTGAACGTCGTCTTCGAAGACACCACCTCCCAGGTGATGGCGGCCCCCACGCCGAGCGGCGCCGCTCCCGCTGGTCGCGCGGCCCCGCCCGACTACGCCAACCGCGCCCTGGAGGCCCTCAACCGCGTGACCCCCGAGGTGCAGAACTGCATCCGCCGCGTCCGCTGCGCCGCCACCAACATCCGCAGCACGGTGGACTTCGACAACGGCACGGGGCGCGTGGCCGACGTGACGCTCGCCCCCAACGGCGGCGAGGCCCCGCCAGAGCTCCTGGCGTGCATGCGCGGGGCGATCCACACGGCGTCGTTCACCCCCGACCCTGGGGTCATCAACGTGACCCGCATCGTGCGCGTCTGGCCCATCCGCCGCGTCAGCGGTGGCGGCGGCGGCGGCGCTCCCGGGACGGCGGGCGGCGTCAACCCGCGCTTCCCCTTCGGCACCCCGCGGTGACGGCCCGAATCCGCGCGAGGCCGTAGCGGCCGCGGGCGCTTCTGTCGTAGCGTTCGCGCAGGGTCAGGCGCATGCAAGGTGGTTCCCAGCTCCCCGCGTTGGGCGACACGCTCGGCGGCGGTAAGTACCGCGTGGTGCGCCAGGTGGGGACGGGGGGAATGGGGGCGGTGTTCGAGGGCGTCAACCTCGACACGACGCGGCGCGTGGCGCTCAAGGTGCTGCGGCCCGAGCTCGCGGCGCGCACGTCGGTGGTGCGACGCTTCGCCCAGGAGGCGCGGGCGGCGTCGCGCATCGAGCACCCGAACATCATCGTGGTGTTCGACCTCGTGCAGGACGGCGAGCGGGTGTTCATCGTCGAGGAGTTTCTCGACGGGGAAGACGTGAAGCAGCACGTCGCGGCGCAGGGCCCGATGTCGCCCGTGGCGGCGCTGCGGCTGGTGATCCCGGTGATGGAGGCCCTCGTTCACGCCCATGCCTGCGGGGTGGTGCACCGCGACGTGAAGCCCGACAACGTCTTCCTTGCGCGGACGGCGCGCGGCACGATGGCGAAGGTGATCGATTTCGGCATCGCGCGCGTCTTCGACGACGACGGCGAGAGCCTCCAGGGGACGGCGATCGGCGAGGTGGTGGGGACGACGGCGTACATGTCCCCGGAGCAGGCCCGCGGCGACGTCGCGAGCGTCGACGCGCGCACGGATGTGTGGTCCACCGGGGCGCTGCTGTACTTCGCGGTGACGGGCGCCCGCCCCTTCGAGGGACAGAACCGCAACCAGATGCTCCACCGCATCATCAACGATCGCCCGGAGCCTCTGGAGACGCGCCGCCCGGGGCTTCCAGCGGAGTTCACCGCGCTGGTGTACGGCGCGCTGGAGAACGACCTCACCCGCCGCACGCCGACGATGACGGCGCTCCTGGCGCAGGCCCGCGCGTGCCTCACGCTCCTCGAAGACCGCACCGAGGTGATGCGCATCGTCCTGCCTCGCGCGCACGCCGACGAGCAGACGCTGCACGACATCCCCGAGCGGCTCGACGTGTCGGTGGTGGAGGCGTCGGCGGTGGTGTCGGAGGTGTCGCCTGGCCCCGCGCCGGTGGAGCGCTCAGATGCGGCGCCGCCGGAGGCCACGCCAGCGTCGTGGGAGGATGCGTCGCTGGTGATGCAGAAGCCCCCGACGCGCTGGCTGGCGGTGGCGGCGGTGGTGGTCGCGGTGGGCGTGGTGGGGGTGTTGGTGGCGCGCTGGACCGCGGCGCCGTCGCCCTCTCCTGCGGCGGCCCCCGCGGCGCTGGTGGCGGCGGCGCCGTCGCCCGTACTGCCCGTGGTGCCTGATGCCGCAGTGCCGTCGGTGGCGGCGCCGACGGTTGCGACGCCGACTGCGCCGGAGCCGGACGGGTCACACCGGCGGCGTGGGGGTCGGGCGCCGGTGGTTCGGGGCCGAACGATCCCGCTGGCGCCCAATCCGTACGGGCCGGAGCCGCCGCGACAGGGGCTGTTGCCCGACCCGTGGGGACATCGTCCGTAGGGCGAACTATCGCAGGGTGAACGCCACGGTGGCCCCGATGTGCTGCCCCTCCGGCCCCCCCGCGAACTGCCAGCGTCGGATCGCGTTGGCGACACAGTCGTCCACCGACGGCGCTGAGAGCGTGCTGAACGCGACGCCCGAAGCCATCACCCATCCGTTCAACATCACGAAGCGCACCACGCGCCGTCATCGTTCGCCCCGAAGCACCTGACCTTGCAGCACTCGTTAACGAGGCCATAGACCGGAGAGCGCGGGGGGGTTTGAGTGCCCATCTGCGAGGCGAGCGCACCCGTCACGTACGGCCGCACGTGCGCGGCGAGCCACGCCCGC
>JBILLV010000152.1:0-21833 GCA_044375895.1 Polyangiales bacterium
CCGCCGCGGCCACGAAGGCCTCCCCCTCGGTGCGACCGGGCACGGGGAAGACGAAGTCCTGCTCCAGCGCGACGTCGGCCCACACGGTGAGCTTGCGCGGGTCGAAGCCGTTCTGGTCCTTCGGGTCGACGATGCGGACGCCTGCGTCGCGCGTGAGGGCCTCCTCGTAGCGGGCCTTCACCTCGTGGCCCGCGATGGCGTCGCCGCTCGCGACGTCCACCCAGCCCACGTGCTGCCGGCTCTTCTCGTACTTGATGCGTCCGGTCATCCACGCGAGCTCGACGCAGGCCTCCACCGAGAGCTCGCCCGTCGACTCCATCGACCACCGCGGCCGCGCGCCGCCCCACGGGCCGATCTCACCGAGCCCCACGATGACCGCCACGCGCGACAGGTCGAGCGCGCGCAGCGGGGCGAGCGCGTCGCGGCGCGCGGGCGACGGGAGCGGCGGGAAGGCGAAGTAGCGTTCGAAGCGGGGCGACGGGGTGACGCGGCGGGGCGTCGGGGTGCGACGACCGAGCGCGCGGTCTTCCTCGGCGCGGAGGCCGTGGAGCCGCTTCGCGCGGGCCACGCGGGCGGTGAGCTCAGCACGGAGCGAGCGGGCGACCCCGGCGAGGTCGCGGACGGCGTCCATGCCGCCGGTGAGGTCGGCGACGAGGGGAGCCTCGGTGGCGAGGGCGCGCACCTCGTCGACGCAGCAGGCCGCGAGGGCGAGGCCCATCTCCGCCGCGGAGAAGGTGCGGACGCCGGCGCGGGCTTCGAGGCCGGGGGCGATGGCGTTGTTGACGTTCATGAGCCCGGTGCCGCGCACCCAGCCGATGCGGGCGCCGACGACGGAGGTGTGACGCCCCCACGCGGCCTGCTCCGAGCCCCAGCGGTTGAGCATCGCCTCGAGCGCGGCCTTGGCCTCGCCGTAGAGCCCGTCGTTGCCAAACTGACCGTGGTTGGGCGAGAGGGGCAGGAGCACGTGCGTCCTCGTCTCGCGCACGTGGAGCCGCGAGAAGGCCCGCGCGCACTCGCTCACCAGCGCCTCGACGCCGTAGAGCAGCACCCGCAGCGTGGCCATCGAGCGCTCGGAGATCTCCGAGAGGGTGGCCTCCTCGCCCACCGCGCCGAAGGGGACGAGGAGGTCGATGAGCCAGGGCTCCTTCACCGTGCGCTGCGTGCCGCCGACGGTGGTCTTCTCGGTGGAGACGAGCCAGTGGACGAGCCGCTGGATGTCCTGCCGCGAGCCCTGGTTGAAGGGAACCACCGCGAGCTCCGCGCCGCGCGCGCCGTATCGCTGGAAGAGCCGGCGGTAGAAGCGGACGCGCTCGGGCGTGAGCTGCGACGTGGTCACCACCACCCGCGCCCCGCCCGTCAGCAACAGCTTCACCAGCTCGATCGCGATGGAGCGGTCGGACGCTCCCGTGACGAGCGCGGTGCGCCCCGCGAAGCTTACCTCGGCGCGCGCCAACGCCCGCAGCGCGGTTGCGTAGGCGGCACCCACGCCCGGATCGCTCGCGTCGGTGTGGAGACGTAGACGCGCGTGGTGACCCGCGAGCAGCTCCTCGACGACGGCCGCGGCGCTGTGCCCGCCGCGCGGCCGTTCGAAGTCCTGGAGACGTCCGTCGGCGAGGACCTCCACCGCCGGGGCCAACGGGACGGCCTCGCTCTCCGCGTGCGGCAGCGCCTTCAGGTCGATGCGGGCCGCGAGCCCTTCGAACACCGCCGCCGTCGCCGCGTCGCCGTCGCGCGTCGCCCGGTCGCGCAGCCACTGCACCGTGCGGAGCGCCGCCGCGTCGGCCCCGCGCGCGATGCGCCCGACGGACTCTGCCACCCGCACCGGATTGCCCGCGCGCAGCCGGTGGTAGAGCGCCAGCGCCTCGCGCCGCGACCACGCCCACGTTCCGGTGAACACCACGGCCTTCTCGCTCGCGAAGGCCGGTCGGATGGCCCGCTCGTAGCCCTCCCCGTGCTCGGCGTCGTAGCGGCCGAGGCGCTCGGGCTCGTCGCTGCTGGTGTCCTTCACCGCGAGCTCGGCCCACACGTCGCGACCGAGCGCGGACTCGGCGAAGCGCAGGCTCTCCAGGAAGGCTCCGCCCACGCCGAAGTAGCGCGCCAGGAGCTTCTCCAGCGCGGCGGCGTCCACCGTGGCGCCCCCCGCTTCGCCCCCGCTGCCACCGAGGGCGAGGCCCTCGTCGCTGGCGTAGCGGGCGATGGCGGCGTCGAGCCACTGCGACGCGGCCCCGCGGTCGCCGGGCTTCGGCGGAGCGACGGGTGAGAGCGCGCCGGCGCGGGTGGAGTCGCCCGCGCGGAGCCACAGCGCGACGCGGTTGAGCAGCGCGAGCGAGCGACCCTCCGGGAGGCCCCGCGCGGTGGCCGCGGCGAGGGCTTCGCGGAGCCCGAGACCGAACGGCTTGAGCGCCGCCGCGACCTGGGCGCGGAGGTACGGCCCCTGGGTCTTGTAGCGACCGGACGTCGCGCGGGAGACGGCCTCGACGAGCGCGAGGAAGGGCATCTCGTGGGCGCCGTCGATGGCCGCGACGCCAAACTCCGCGCCGAGGTCGGCCATCACCTGGTTGCGCTTCGACGAGTTGCCGCCGAAGAGAACCTCGATGCTCTCTTCCGGGCGCACCTCATCGACGCGGACGCGCGCCTTGAGGGCGAGCAGCGTCGCGAGGGAGTCGCGCACCGAGAGCGGCGCGTCGGACACGGGGCCGCGGGCGCTCGTGGGGGCGGCCACCGGCGCGGCGGCGGGCTTCGCGCTGGGTGCGGCGGCGGCGGGCGTCGGGGCGGGCGCGTCGAGCGACTCGGGGTCGTGGAGGTAGAAGACGGCCTTGCGCTCGGCCTCGACGTTGTAGACGACGGGCGGGTCGAGGCGCGACGGGTCGGCCCCGAGCGTCGCGCGGAACATGTTGGCTTGCGTCGGAGCCGCCGCGAGCCCGATCTCGACGACCCGCGAGACCCCCGAGCGGTCGCGGGCGAGGACGATGTCCTGCGTCTCGATCCAGCGGACGGGCGAGGCGAACTGGTACGCGAGGCCCTCGATGAAGAGCGAGCGCCCGAGGCCCGCGGGCGGTCGCGCGTCGGCGTCCCAGCGGCGCTGCAGGTCGGCGAGCATCGCCGAGCCCGTGCAGGCCGCGACCTCGTCGAGGTAGGCGCGGGTGAGGGCGAAGGGTCGGGCGACGAGGTTGGGGATGTAGCGACCGACGAGCGCCGTGAGGTCGAGGCCCGGCGGCATGTACGCGTCGAGCTTCTCGCGGAAGGCGTCGACCCCCGAGCGCAGCGCCACCGAGTGAAACGGGACGTCGATGCCAGGCACCTCCAGGTACGCGGGCTTCGACCCCGGCGGCTCGCGCTCGGCGAGTCGGGTGCGCAGCAGGTCGAGGGCGGGGATGTGGCCCACGACGGAGTACTGCCGACCGCGGATGTTGAGGTTCACCACCTCACACAGCAGGCCCGTGTCGTGGGCGATGCGGGCGACGAGGGCGGTGAGGTCGGCCTCGGACATCCCGACGAGGTTGGGCCGAACCACCGCCATGCGGTACGGCGAGCGCCCCTGCGCGTCACGCGGGACGAAGGTCTGCATCGTGAGCCCGCGCTGGTAGACGCACTCGACCACGGCGGCGAGGGGGAGCGCGTCGGTCACCGCGCCGATGGCCGAGTACTCGCCCACCGAGTGGCCGCAGAACATCGCCTCGGGCTGGAAGCACCCCGACTCGCGCAGCTCGGCCACCTGCGCGATGGCCAGCACCGCCATCGCCACCTGCGTAAACTGCGTCAGGAAGAGCACCCCCTGGTCGTGCCGGTGCACCTCGACGCCGACGCGCATCTCGACGGGGTTCTCGCGCACCACGGTGAGGAGCGAGAAGCCCAGGGTGTCGCGGCAGAGCGCGTCGGCCTCGTCCCACACGCGCCGCGCGGCGGCCGAGCGGGCGTAGCCCTCCATCCCCATCCCGGTCGTCTGCACGCCCTGACCGGGGAAGACGTACGCGGTCTTCGGCGCGGCGATGCGCACGATGCCACGGAGCGCGAGCCGACCGTCGCCGCCGTCGAGCGCGCGGGCCTCCACCTCCACCACGAGCTCACCCTCGCGCATGCCGGTGTGGCGTGCGCGAAACTCCACCTCGTCGCCGGGGAAGACGGTGTCGGTGAAGTTCACCTCGATGGCCCGGACGCGCTCTCCGTCGGTGGCCGCGAAGCCCGTGACGGCCGCGGCGACGGCGCGGGCCGCCGTCCACTGACCGTGCACGATGGGGCGGTCGAAGCCTGCGAGCGCGGCGACGTGGGCGTCGCGGTGCAGCGGGTTGGCGTCGCGGGAGGCGCGGGCAAACTCGAGGAGGTTCCACGGTGCGAAGGCGCGCTCGACGTGGGGGGCGGAGGGCTGCGGCAGCGCGACGGGGCCGTCACCGGTCGGCGCGAAGTGGGCGAACCACCGGGCCGCCTCCGTGTCGGCCGCGTCGACGTCGTGGGCCTCGTGGGCGACCACCGCCGCCACCCGCCCGCTGGGGTCGAGCAGCTCGCCGGTCACCGTCGCGTGGGCGCGCCCGCCGTCGGTCACCGTGCGCAGACGGAGCCGGGCGAGGTGAGGGACGCGCGGGTCGAGGGCGGCGCCGTCGGTGCGCACGAGCCAGGGCTTCTCCGAGAGCAGGTCGAGCAGCGCGGGGTCGCCCGCGGGGAGCCGGTGCGTGAGGCCCTCGTCGCGGAAGCGGTACGCCCCGTCGGCGCCCTGCACGAAGAACGAGCTCACCACCGTGGCCCGCGCGGCGCCGTCGCACT
The DNA here is from genome assembly GCA_044375895.1 of Polyangiales bacterium. GTDB lineage: Bacteria > Myxococcota_A > Polyangia > Polyangiales > CAISKJ01. Next base: position 4,759 of record JBILLV010000152.1, read on the forward strand.
GGAGCGACGCGGCGACGCGGGCGCGGACGCCTCCCTTGACGGGCTCCCACGCGACGAGGCGAGCGGCGACCTCCACCGTCTCGCCCTCTTGCAGCGGGCGACCGACGCCGCGGACGACGTTCTCGAGGTGGACGAGGCGCGACGGGTCCCACGCGACGTCAGGGACGAAGGTGGCGCGGAAGATGGCGCCGAAGGCCGCGGAGAAGGCCGCGTTGAGGGGCATCGCGTGGGCGTGACCGCGCCCGCCGAGGTAGGCCGTCGACGCGTCGCCCGAGGCGAGGGCGTACTCCCGCACGAAGTCCGCGTCGATGGTGAAGCGCGCCCGCACCTCTTCGCCGGCCATCACGGGGGCCGCCTCGCCGACCATCGCGGCGCGGTAGAAGGCGCCGAGCGCGGCCTCGCGGCCCTCGGTGACATCGCGGGGATAGCGGGACTCGTGGCGGAGGTCGCGCTCGTAGGCGAGGGCCACGCTCACCTCGGGGGCCTTGCCCGTGCGGTCGGACGGGAGCGCGTGGACGAGCGTGACGTCGCACCGCCCGACGTCGCCCTGGCGCGTGAGCGAGCACGCCACGGCGTGACCCGCGGCGCGGCGCACAGTGACCGCGGTGACGCGCTGCGAGGCGTCGCGGGAGACGGTCCAGCGGTCGCCGGGCTCGACGCGGAGCATGCGGGCGAGGGGGTTGGCGCCGAGCGAGCGACCGCGCAGCACGCCGCTGGCAGCAGCCAACGGCGCGAGCACCACCGGGTCGAGCGCCTCCAGCCAATGCGCGACGGAGGCGGCCGTCGGGGGCTTGAAGGAAGGGCCGGTGACGAGCTCGCCGGTGGCGCGGTCGAGCACGAGCCCGAGGGCCTCGGCGGCGCGCGTGAGGGTGACGTCGTCGCAGCGATCGTCGGGGGCGACGGGCGACTGACCCGCGGCTTCGAGCTGGGCGACGCCGTACGCGACGAAGCGGCCGAGCATGGCGCCGACGGGCTCGTCGACGGCGGTGATCCCCTGCACGGCCTCGGGGCCCGGGATGACGAGCACCTGATCAGCGTCGTAGCGGTCGTCGTGCGACTGCCAGAGCGAGTCGGACTTGTACCAGCGGCGGACGTCGCCATCGATCGCCGGGACGAAGTTGACGGGCTTGCCGGGGCGCGCGCAGACGCGGTGGACGAAGAAGTCGGCGTCGGCCTGGGCGAGGGTGACGCGCTCGGCGTCGGGGTAGCGGGCGACGAAGCGGGTGACGAAGGCGTCGGGGTCGTCGAGGTCGGCGGGGTCACGCAGCAGCGACGGGCCCGCCGCGGGCGCGAGGGCCTCTTCGAAGCGGGCGGCGACGTCGAACACGCGCTGGCGGTAGGAGACATCAGGCCAGCGGCCGTCGTCGTAGTCCGTGCCGCGGCCGATGGCCATGAGCGACACCATCCGACGGAGGACGTCCGCGTGGGTCATCTCGGTGAGCTCGCCGAAGTAGGGCTTCGCGGTCTTCGCGAGGGCGGCGATGATCTCGGGCTTGCGGGCGAGCGCGGCGGCGGCGTTGCCGGCCACCTCGTCGAGCATGCGGCCGACGCGGGCCGCGGTGTTGTCGACGTAGTGAATGTCGGCGTCGAGCTGGCTCTTGCCGCTGGTCATCCCGCCGCGCGTGGCGCCCTGCGCGACCCAGGCGTCGGTGCCCGTCGTTCGGGCGAGGAGGGCCTTCACCGAGGGCGACGTGCACGCCTCCGCCGCCACCATCGTCAGCGTCCCGAGGAACACCCCGTCCACCGGCATCGGCGCGAGCCCGAGGGCCTCGCTCCAGCGCCCGCTGAGCCACTCCCACGCGTCGGCCTCCGAGCGGATGCCGCCGCCGACGGAGAGGACCACGTTGGTGTGCTCGCGCACCTGGTGGTAGCTGCCGCGGATGAGGTCGCGGACGTCTTCCCACGAGTGGTGTCCGCCAGCCTTGCCGCCCTCCACCTGCATCCCGAGGGTGACGTCGGGGCACGCGCGGGCGATCTCCAGCACGGCCTTGATCTGCTTCGCGGTGCCGGGTTTGAAGGACACGAGCCCGATGCCCGCGGCCCGGCACGCGTCGACGATCTCGCGCGCCTCGGCGACGTCGGGGATGCCCGCGGAGACGGTGATCCCTTCGATGGCCGCGCCCTCCGCGCGGAGGCGGCGGACGAGACCTTCGCCCTTCCAGTGGAGGTTCCAGAGGTAGGGGTCGAGGTAGAGGAGGTTGACGACGTAGGCGGCGCCGGGGGCGAGTCGCTGGGCGAGCTCCTTGGCGCGGAGGCGGAAGTGCCGCTCGGTCACCTGGCCACCGCCCGCGAGTTCGCTGACGAAGCCCGCGTTGGCGGCGGCCGCGACGATGGGGGCCTCCGCGGTGGTGGGGGTCATGCCCGGGAGAAACACCGGCGCCCGGCCTGTGAAGCGACGAAAGGCGTTGTCGAGCACCACCTCGCCCGCGGGCGTCTGGCGCAGCGTCGGGGCGAAGCGGCGATAGTCCACCGCCCGCGGCATCTCCGCGAGTGGGAGCGCGACGTCGCGACGACCCGCGTCCGTCGCGAGGGGAAACACCTGGACGCCGTAGCCACGACAGTTGAGCCCGGTGAGTTTGGCGACCGCGTCGCCGGGGCCGTAGTCGAGGAGGTGCGTGACGCCCGCGGGGTGCTTCGTCCGCAGCGCCGCGCACACCGCCGCCCAGCGCACCGGCTCCACAAACTGCATGCGGAGCAGCGCGTCGAGGAGCGCGGACTCGTCGGCGAGCGCGCGGAGGTCGCTCCCGTCGTTGCCGAGCACCGGGAGGCGGAGCGCGGCGGGGTGCAGGTGGATGCCTTCGCGCGCGAGGTCGTCAGGCAGCGCGCGGCGACCGTAGTCCATGTACCGCGAGTGGAAGGGGGCCGACGCTGCCACAAACTCCCACGCGAACTCGATGGGCCGTCGCCCGAGCTTCCCCTTGGCGAAGGCCGCGGCCTCGGCGGTGCGGGCCGCGGCGAGGGCGCGCGCGAAGGCCACGAGCGACGCGGGCGGCCCCGAGAGCACCTTGCGGGTGTAGCCGTTGTCGAGCGAGACATCGATGGGCGCGAGCTGCGGGTTGGCCGCGTGGAAGCGGGCGAGGGCTTCGGCGAGGTGCTCGCTGGTCATCCCGGCGACCGCGGCCATCGGGGTCGGATCGCCGAGCCCCGCCTGCTCCGACGCCGCCCGCACCGCCGGGGGGACGGCCGCGAGCACGAAGGACTCCTGCATCCGGTAGCCCTGCCAGAAGAAGTAGCTCGCGAGCTCGGCGGCGCGGCGCGTGAGGCTGGCGTGCGCGTGACCCTCGGCGAAGAGGAGCGCGGCCATCACGCCCTGCGAGTGGCCCGTCGCGGCGACCGCGTGCTCGGCGAGCGCGTCGAGGTCGAAGCCCCGCTCGGCCATCGCGACGGCGCGCGCCACCGACGCTAGGAAGATGCCCGCTTGCGACAGGAGCGAGCTGGACAGGACGTCGTCGGGCGGCGCGGCGGCGGGGTCGTCCATCCAACGGGCGAGGTCGAAGCCGCGGGCGGGCGTCGCGAGGGCGCCGAGGCGCGGGTCGGAGGCGGACGCGCGGAGGCGGGCGGAGGCGTCGCGGACGAGCGAGCGGACGGCGAGGTGCGCGCCGTGGAGCTCTCGCAGCGCGGGGAGCCACTGGGCGCCCTGGCCGCCGAACACCACGGCGACCCGCGCGTCGCCCGCACGCAACGCGGCGACGAGGGGAGGGGAGGAAGCGGCGGGGCCGTAGTGACGTGCCTCCGAGGCGTCGCGGAGCCCCGAAGGGCGATCGCTGAGAGGCGCTGAGACTTCCGACGACCGCATGCGGGGCTCCGGCGCGGGCGGTGCTGGGGGCGACGCCGAGGTCGGCGACGGATCGGCCCGCGCACCGCGCGAGTAACCGATGGGTCACGTCGAGCGCAACGCGCCACCCGAAGGTGACGGGGGCGACGCGGGCGTAGCGGGTGCGACGAGGGCTTCTCAGGCCGCGAGAGACTTCACCCGCGGGCTCACGCCCGGCGGTCCTCCGCGAGCGCGCCGCGGCCGTAGGGAGCCCCCGCGAGCGACGGGGCGACGAGCGACGAGCGGCGGGGCGACGAGCGGCGAGGCGACGAGCGGCGAAGCGACGGGAGTTCGCACCCGCGGGCTTACGCCCGGCGGTCTTCCGCGAGCGCGCCGCGGCCGTAGGGAGCCCCCCGCGAGCGACGGGGCAACGAGGCGACGAGCGACGAGGCGACGAGCGTCGAGGCGACGAGCGACGAGGCGTCGAGGCGACGAGGCGTCGAGGCGACGAGGCGACGTACCGCGGTCTTCAGGGCTTACCGCGCGATCGTGCGTGTGGTTGTCGGTGGTGATCGTCGGTGACGTAGTGGGAACTCCCCGCGCGCCCATCAGGGTCATAGACGTAGCGGGTGCTCCCGTGGTCGGCCCAGACGGGTTGGTCGGCGGAGAGGCCGCCTTCGCGGAGCGCGCGGGTCGCCCAGCGCTTCAGGTCGGCCACCGCCCGATCGGGCTCCACGGCCGCGGTCAGCACGATGTGGACATGGGTCCGCTGGACGGTGAGCGCGTGGACGGTGTAGCCGCGGTGCGCGCAGGTCTTGAGGATCGCGTCGCGGACGGTCTCTCGTTGGTGGACGGAGAGATAGAGGGGCGCCGCCTTCATCTGGTTGCGGCACCAACGTTCGAGCGCCGGGGCGGGCGGCCGATGGGCCGCGCCGTCGCCGCGGCGATGCCAGCCGCGCGCGTCACCAGGGAGCCAGGTGCCGTAGGTGTGAAAGGTGAGAAAGTAGTCCTCGGGGCGTTTGGAGAAGGGGCGCGTATTCATGGGAATGGTATCTCGCGCCGCGAGAAAATGGCGCTTCGGGGCTGAACGGACGTTCGGTGGCGGCGCGCGTCCGCTGGGGACGCCCGTCGCCCGTCGCTCGTCGCCCGTCGCCCCCCGCGAGCGACGGGCGACGTACCGCGGACGACGAAGACGTTCCAGACGGGTCGAACCGTCGCGCCCACCTGGGAGCGCACCCAGCGCCGCGAGGCTCTCCGCGCCACCCATGGAGTCCGCGGAGCCGTCGTCGGAGCCTATCGAGCGACGCGCTCAGCGTCTCAAGCCGACCCCTCGGCGCGCAGAGGCGTCGCCTCGACGTTTCGAGCGCGCACCAGTCGGGATCCGCACTTCCCAGCTCACGCCTCGACGGGCCGCTTCGATTCCCTCGGTCAGGCGTAGTTGCTGTACGGGCGCTCGTCGCCCACGGCCTCGGCGATGAGGTCGGTGTACGCCATCGCGGTGTGCAGCGGGTCGAAGTCGCCCATGGCGATCACCGCGAGCGCGCCCGCGAAGTCGCCCGCCCGCCCGTAGCAGTGCGCGAGGGGCCGCGCGATCGCCTGCTTCTCGTACTTCGACGTGCTCTTGCGCAGGAGCGTCATCGCGGGCGACCAGCAGCCCGCGTCGGCCGCGCGCCCGCCGAGCAGCTTCACCGCGTCGCCGCGCGTGTAGCCCACGCTCTTCGGCGTCGCGAGGATCACCGTGGCCGCCTGCGTGAGCAGCGCCTCGCCCCAGCCCGCCTCGCCCGCCGCCACGAGCGCGAGCCCGACGCCGCCGAGGCGCAGGGCCTGGTCGACCCCCTGCGCGGCCTGCGCGGCCGTTTCGTGGGTCGTGAGCATCGCGCGCGCGGCCGCGGGGTCGCGGGCCAGCACCGCGCGGTACACGGGCGCGAAGCCGTCGAGCGAGCCGTCGGGGTGCGGCGCGCGTGTGCCCGCGCACAGCCCGTGGAGGCGCTCGGACTCGTTCGCGTCGCCGAGGTCGGCGAAGGCGTTCGCGAGGGCGCGGCTCGGGTGGGCGGAGGCGTCGCGCGTGAGCTCCGCGATGCGCCGCGCGAGGGCGGCGTCGCCGGTGATGGCGACGCGCCGCGCGACCTCGGCGCCCGCGTCCCCGCCGTATGAGGGGTGCTGGCCGAAGCGTGCCATGACGCGCGCGAGGGCGTCGCCGCGGCCCGCGCGGAGGGCCTCCGCGACGCCGTCGCGCAGCCCCAGGGTGACGAGGTACCCGTTGTGAGCGCCGAGCCGGTCGGCGTAGCGCGTGAATGTCTCGACGTCGCCCGCGGCCACGGTCTGCGCGACGGCGCGCTGCGCGGCCTTCGCGAGGTCGAACGAGATGTGCTCCGTCTGCGGCAACGCGCAGAGCTGCGCGAGCAGCGCGTCGAGGCGCCCGGTGTCGGCGCGCGCCACGGCGAGGTGGGGCCACGGCTGCGTGGGGTTCGACCGCTCGCGCCGCGCGCAGGCCTCGGCGGCGGCGAGCGCGGCGTCGCAGGCGTCGGCGTCGCGGAGGGCGTGCCGGGCGCGCGCGGCGGCGCACCAGGCGAGCGTTCCCACCTCGCCGTCGAGGGCGTCGAGGCGGGGCGTCGCCTCGGCGAGCGCGGCGCGCGCGGCCTCGGTGTCGCCGCGGCGCGCGAGGCCGGCCGCGATGTTCGCGAGCGCCTGCGCGTAGGCGGGCTCATCGCCCAACAACCACGGGAGGAGCCCCCGCGCCCGCGCCTCGCCCGCGACATGCGCGACGAGACCGACGGTGTGAACGAGCACGTGCCCGCGCCAGTAGGCGTCGCCCATGGTGGGGGCGGCGGCCTCGACGCGCGCGATCACGGTCTCGACGTCGCTGGGGCCGTTCTGCTTTGGTGCCTTGGGGGCCTTCGCCATCTGCGTGCGCTCCGGTGAAACGTGGGGCGCGATGTTCGCACGAAGGAGGGATGGTTGGCGCTACCTTCACCGCCCGCGTCGGCGCCGGGGGCGGTGAAGCAGTGCCCCGCGGTGAGCACGAGGTCGTCGTCGATGAGCGTGCCCGAGCAGTCGGCCTACGCGCGGTCGGCCTCGAAGCGCTGGCCGGGGCAGAGCCTCGGACCTGTCGACGATCCGCCCGAGCGGCCTCTGACTGAACGCTCTTGCGTCCATCGGGTGCGCGGCGTCCGGCCATCACGGCGCCGCCGCCGCGCCGCTATGCTCCCTGCAGCGATGCTCGATATTCGCGTCATGCTGATCGTCGTCTCCTGGTCGGGCATTTTGTTGCTCGCCGTGGGGATCGGCGCCGGGCGCCGCCGCGCCAACGGACTCGGCACCTGGAACCTCGCCCTCGCCGCCCACACCGCCGCGGGCGTCCTCTGGGCGCTGCGCAGCTTCACCCCGTTCTGGCTCGGCACGTTGCTGTCCAACATGCTGATGATGGCCAGCCACGGCCTCTACACCGCGGCGGTGCTGGAGTTCTTCGGGGGGAGGCTGCCGCGTCGATGGGTGCTCGGGCCGGTGGCGGTGGTGTTCGTGGCGTGGGTCCTGCTGCGCGACGATTACGTCGGGCGCGTGGCCCTCGCGGGCGTGCTCTTCGGCGTCGGGGAGCTGTGCCCCGCGGTCGCCCTCTACCGCCGCGGCCGCGCGACGCGCTCGCCCGCCCAGTGGCTCGTGATGAGCGCGTTCGGGCTGTACGCCATGGTGTTCTTCTCGCGCTTCGTGGTGGCCACGTTCGCGCCGGGGAGCCTCGGGGAGCACCACAGCAACACCGCCCTGCAGAGCGTCACCTACGTGGTGACCAGCGCCTTCAGCCTCCCCACCTCCGTGGGCTTCATCCTCATGCAGCGCGAGCGGGCCGAGCAGGAGAGCGAGCACCGCAAGCGCGAGCTGGAGGCCCTCAACGGCACCCTGGAGGGGCGCGTGGACGCCCAGGTGAAGGAGATCGTCGCGCGCTCCCGCGAGGTCGAGCGCCTCAACGCCGAGCTGCGCCAGCAGGTGCAGGAGCGCTCCGACGAGCTGGTGCGCGTGCTCGCCCGCGTCTCGCAGGAGCTCGGCGACGAAGGCCCGCTCGCCGAGGGGACGCGCCTCGCCGGGCGCTTCGTCATCGGCGATGTCCTCGGCACCGGGGGCATGGGCGCCGTCTACCGCGCGCTCGACACCGCCACCGGCGAGCGCGTCGCGCTGAAGGTCATCGCCACGACGGCCATCGGCGAGCTCGAGGCGGTGTACCGCTTCCTCCGCGAGGCCCACGCGTCGGCCAGGGTCGCGCATCCGGCGATCGTCCACGCGCGCCACGTCGACGTCTCCGACGGGCGGCTCTTCCTCGTCTTCGAACTCGTCGACGGCGTGGCGCTCGACCGGCTGCTCCGTGAGGGCCGCGCGCTCCCGCCCGGCGCCGTGGCCCGCCTCGGCGCCCAGCTGGCCGACGCGCTCGCCGCCGCCCACGCTGCCGGCGTCGTCCACCGTGACGTGAAGCCCGGCAACGTCATGGTGACCCGCGGCCAGGCCGGCGTGCGCCTCCTCGACTTCGGCATCTCGAAGCTGCAGGACCTCGCCCCCTCGGAGGCCGAGCGCACGCGGACCCACGCCATCCTCGGCACCCCCGCGTACATGGCCCCCGAGCAGGTGACCGCCTCCTCCGCGGTGACCGACCGGTGCGACGTCTACGCGGTCGGAACGATCCTCTTCGAACTCCTCGCGGGCCGGCGCCCCTTCGTCGCTGACACCGCCATGGCCCTCGCCGCGATGCGCGTCCTCGGCGACGCGCCCTCCCTCCACGATCTCGCGCCGCAGGTGCCCGACGCGCTCGCCTCGCTCGTGCAGCGCTGCCTCGCGCGCGCCCCCGCCGACCGCCCCTCGGCCGCGGCGCTCGCCCGAGCGCTGGAGCCCATCGCCGACGCGCTCGGCGACCGCGGTGCGAGCCTCGTCGACGGCGCGGGCGAGGCCCCGCCCGGCGGCGCCTTCAGCGGAAGAAGCGCCGCGCCGAGGGGAGCTCCCACGTGTGTCCAGTGACCACGGGGACACCGGTCGCGGCCGACGGCGCGTACTGACTGGCGTAGTGGAGGGGGACCTTCCCGCCGACCCGCAGCATGTGCTCGAAGGGGCTCACCCCCGGCCGACGCCCGAAGGTCACGTTGAGGTCGTACGCGACGTACGCGTAGCCCACCGAGGCAAACCCCGCCCCGTGCAGAGAGGCCGCCGTGGCGCGCGTCGCGTTGCCCGTTCGCAGCGCGACGCCCAGCTCCAGACCGAGCATCGCGGCGCCCCCTTCGAGGCCCGCGGCCACACGAAATGTGCCGTCGGTGAAGAGCTGGGCGTGCGCGACGGCGCCCACAAACGCGCTCGCGGTCTGACCCTCGTCCGCAAAGCGCTGCACCACGGAGCACTCGACGCCGAAGGCCCACTCCGAGCGGGGCGCGCCGAAGGTGGTCGAGACCGTGAGCCCCGGCACCACGTACAGATCCTCGGCCTCTGCCCGCGCCGTCGCGGACAGGACCACCGCGGCGACAAGGAGCGCGACGACCGGCGCACCGGGCACCCTTGCGATCTGCGTGCGAAGTGCGGGGGACATCGCGCCGGAGGGTACGCGCAACGAGGGTTTGGTTCGTATGCAAACTCGGGCATGAAGCGCGTGGCGATGGGTGTGTTGGGTCTACGGGTGCTCCGATGCGGCGACGCCGCGCGACAGTGACACGGCGGGGCCGCTGCGCGACCAGCGGTACTGCGAGGTGCTCGCGGGCAACAACGAGTGCCCCGACGCGGCGTGGCGCTTGCTGACGGTCGCCGCGCCGCGCGCCTGCAGCCTTGAGCCCAGGAGTCCATGGCTCGCGGCGAGAGGGACGCTGCGTCGCCGTCGGGCGGGCTCACGCGCGGCGACCGAAGCGCTCGGCGAACCACTCCGAGAGGCGAAACGCGCGCACCTTCGGGAGCGCCTCAACGAGCGGGAGGTGCGCGAACTCGCGGGCCCTCGCGACGTGCGCGTCGCAGAACCACGCCGCGGAGGGCGGCATGCCCGTGACCCCCGGGCGCTCGAAGGCGTCGTCGTCGGCGGTGCGCGCGAAGCGCATCAGGTGGAAGCTGCACGCGGGGTCACCGGAGTCACCGCGACCGCAGACGACGCACTTCGGAGGTATCATCGCCGGACGTTCTACGACAGAGCCCCGGTCGGCGTCACCTGTCGGCGACAGCCCGACGCGGTGGCGCGACGCGGGGCTCGTGTCGTTCATCGTCGAGGCGGTGTGTGGACGGCGAGCGGCGTCGCTTCCCCGATCCTTCCGCCCCACTTACCGATTCGTGTGCACGGTGTAAGGTTATCCCCCGCCAACCCGTCATCACGGGTGAAGCCCCCGCAAACGAGCGGCGGGTGACACCACCAGGAGACGACACCATGAGCGAGAAGAAGACCTGCGGCTGCCCCTCGTGCGGACCCGCCTGCAACTGCGCCGCCCAGGGCCGCGCCCCCGCCGCGGGCGAGTGCTGCTGCGGCGCCACCTGCCAGTGCCCGCCCAACTGCGCGTGCCCCCCGTCGTGCAACTGCGCCGCCGTCCAGGCGCGCAAGGCCGGCGGCTGACCATGGACGCGGCGGAGGAGCTCACCGTCCGACAGGTCGTCGCCGCCATCGAAGGCGAGCGGGGACGCTACGTGGACTTCCTCCGCCGCCGCGTCGGCCCCGACGCCGAGGACGTGTACCAGCAGAGCCTCCTCAAGGCGATCGAGCGCGCGGGCGCCGTGCGCGATCCGGCCCTGGCGCGCCTGTGGTTCTGGCGCGTGTTGCGCAACGCGGTGGCCGACCACCACGCCGCCCGCGTGTCCCGCGACGCGCGCCTCGCCGCCCTGGCCGCGAGCGAGGCGGCGACGCCCGACGAGGCCGCCGCGGCGTGCGCGTGCGCGCTGGGGCTGCTGCCGAAGCTCCCGGAGGCGTACGGAGAAATGCTGCGTCGCGTGGACGTCGACGACGAGCGCGTGGTCGACGTGGCGCGCGACCTCGGGATCAGCGCCGACAACGCCGCCGTGCGCCTCCACCGCGCGCGCAAGGCCCTGCGCGAGCGGCTCCAGGGCTGCTGCAAGGCGTCGTCGATGCGCGCGTGCTTCGAATGCCAGTGCGCCGACGAGGGGCACAGCCCCGCGAGCGAGTAGCTCAGCCCGCGCCCCGCAGCGCGTGCGTGGCCCATCCCACCGCCGCCCCGCCCGCCATCAGCCACGTGGCGTTCACCCGCCACCGCACGAGCAGCGCGAGGCACACCGCCGCGAGCGCCACGGTCGGCGCGTCGACCAGGGCGGCGCGGCCGAGCTGCGCGGTGACGACGGCCATCAGCGCGAGCGAGGCGACGTTGACGCCGTCGAGAAACGCCCCCGCCCGGGCTGAGGCCCGCAGCCGCGGCACCAGCGGCCCGCTCAGCGCAACGAACACGAAGGCCGGGAGGAAGATCCCCACTGTCGCGGCGACCGCCCCCCAGGCGCCGGCGAGTACGTACCCGATGAAGGTCGCCGTCGTGAACACGGGCCCCGGCGTCACCTGCCCCACTGCCACCGCGTCGAGGAGCTGCGCCTCGGTCATCCACCGCAGCCGCGTGACGAGGTCCGCGCGCAGAAACGCCACCAGCACGTACCCGCTCCCGAAGAGGACCGTACCGATCTTCAAGAACACCCCGAAGATCCCCGGCAAGGACACCGCGCTCGCCGCCCCGCCTGCCGCCACGGGCGCGAGGGGGAGCCACTGGCGCAGGCCCGTCGTGTCGCCCTCGTCGCGCGCGCCCAGCGCGGTCACGAGCCCGCTCGCCAGCAGCACCGCGAGCTCGTGCGCGCCCGCTGCCACCGCGCCCATCGCTGCGACGCCCAGCGCCCGCCGCCCCGCCGTCGGCGCGGCCTTCGGCGCGAGCCCCCAGAGCGCTTGCGCCACCACGGCGACCATCACAGGCTTGACGCCGTAGAGCAGCCAGCGCGCCGTCGGGAGCGCCCCGTAACGCACGTAGGCGCGCCCGAGCGCAGCCGTGATCAACGCCGCGGGGGCGATGAAGGCGGCGCCTGCGACGACGAGCCCGGCGCCGCGGCGACGCTCCCACCCGATGTGCATCGCGAGCTCGGTGGAGTTGGGGCCGGGGATGAGGTTCGTGGCGCCGAGGAGGTCGAGGAAGCGCGCCTCGGTGAGCCACCGCCGCCGTCGCACCACGGCCTCGTCCATCACCGCGACGTGCGCCGCCGGGCCGCCGAAGGTCGTCGCGCCGAGCCGGAGGAACAGCCCCGCGAGCTCCCATAGAGAGGTGCGGCCGTCAGGCGCGGCGTTCGATGGGGGCATCGGTGGGGCGATGGTACACGACTCGACCGAGCGATCGTTCGGTGCACAAGCCATCCGCGTCGGGACGTACGAGGTGATCGCCGCCCGCGATGCGGGTGATGCCGGGCTGCGAGCGATGGTACACATCGAGCCGTGACCTCGCCCGACACCACCTCCCCGATCGTCGTGCCGCTCCGGTCGCGGGTGGAGCTCACGTTGGTGAACGTCCTCGTCGCGCTGCTGTTCGCGCCCCTCGTCGGCGCGATCGTGAACGTGTGGTCCTCGGTTGGCGCGACGCTGGCGGTGCTCGCCGTGCTCACCGTCACCTTCTGGAACGTCGCCCGTCAGTGGCGCGACCGGCTCGAAGTGCACCCCGACCACGTCGTCGAACACCGCCGCGGTCGCGCGCGCACGATCGCCCTCGACGACGTCGCCACCGTCGGCGTCACCCTCTTCGACGCGCGGCGGGGCTTCGACGCCCATCAGACCATCGAGCTCACGGTGACCCCGAAGCAGGGCGCTCCCGTGCTGGCGCGCGGCGGCACGCGGGCGGTGGAGCCGGGCCTCACCGCGCTCGCCGCCGCGATGTCCCGACGCTTCAGCCGCCGCCTGGAAGACGGCGAGACGCTGCGCTTCCCCGACCGCGCGCGCTTCCCCTTCCTCGCGGTGTTCGGGGGCGGGTCGCTGGTGTTGATCTGCGTCTTCGCGTTCGTCGTCGCCCTGCTGGGGGCCGAGCCGATTCGCAACCCGGTGAGCATCGCCCGCGGCGCCCTCCTCTCGCTCGTCCTCGGGTGGACCGCGATCCAGATGTTTCGCCGCTGGCTCGCGTCGCGAAAGAGCCGCGGCCTCGCCGTCTCGCTGCGCGGCGTTCGTCCGCTCACCGAGGTGGACGACGGGGCGGTGGAGGTCGGCGGTTACCGCGACGCGTATGGGGCGGCGGCCGCGTGGATCCCCTGGGGCGACATCGCCTCGACCGCGCTCGACGGCTTCGGCCTGACGCTCCAGTGCGGCTCACGCGCGGCCCCCATCGCGCTCACCGCGCGGGCCGAGAACCTCATCGTCCTCGATCGCCTGCTCACCGAGTGGATGCAGCGCGCGCGCAACCCCGCCGTGTGGGACGCCCCGAGCGGCGTGCGCGTCGCCGACGAGGCGCTGCCCGAGGTCGAGGGCGTCGAAGCGCGCGAGGCCGTTCGTGCCGCGACGACGGAGAGGTGACACCGGACGAGGTCCTCGCGGTACCATCTGCGTCATGCGCGCACCGGTCGCTCCGAGCCTCATCGCCGCGGTCCTCGTCGGCTGCTTCGATCCGCCGCCCGAGATCATCCTCGCGGACGGCGGCCTCGACGCGCCCGTCGGTGACGTCACCAACCCCCTCGACGCGCCGCGCCCGGACGTCGCCGTCACGCCCGTCGACGGGAGCGCCGACAGCGGCACCGACGTCGCTTCGGGTCCGTGCTCGCCGAGCAACCCCTGTCCCGCGGGGGCGGTCTGCGTCGACGGCGCGTGCGCTCGTGACATGGGCGCTTGCCGCACGGGCAACGACTGCGGGAGCGACGGGCGCTGCGTGACGGCGCTCGGGCGCTGCGTCCCCTACCAGCCCGGCGAACGCGACCTCGCTTGCACGCAGGAGGTGCGGCCTGGGGTGTTCTCTCCCGCGGTGCAGTGCCAGTTTTCGGCGGCGCCGATGGGCGATGCGTACCCCATGCATCTCCACGTGCTCTCGACGCCCATGGTGATGAACCTCCGCGTCTACGAGGTGCCCGACGCCCCCGCGCGCCCCTCCATCGTCGCAGTCTTCGACGACGGCGAGGACGGCGGCGCGGAGAACCCGACGGGGCTCATCCGCATCCTCGACGGACGCACCTGCGCGCTGCAAGACAACCTCTCCGCGCAGCTCGTCTCACACAGCTCACCGCCCGCCGTGGGCGACCTCGACGGCGACGGCATCCCCGAGATCGTCGCGTTCAAGGCCGGCGGCGGCCTCGTGGCGTTTCGCTACCAGCGCGGTGACGGAGGGGCCCGCGGCGAGTGGCGGGTGATGTGGCGCTCGTCACGCGATGGGATGCCCTTCGATCCCAGCGGCGGTGGCTGGGCGGGGCCGACGCTCGCCGACATCGACGACGACGGACGGCCCGAGGTGCTCCGTCACGGGATGGTGTTCGCGGGGCAGACGGGCGCGTACGTGGGCGGCGCCGACCGACAGATGGGCCTCGCGTCGTACGCCCAGGGCGCCTTCTCCATCGTGCAGGACGTCGACGAAGATGGCGTCGTCGAGCTCGTCACGGCGACGGGCGTCTACGGCTGGAGCGCGGCGATGCGCGCGTGGGTGCTCGAACCCGGCTGGGCGCGCGCGGGCTGCCCCGGAGCGGGCTGCGGCGAGGGTCACGTCGCGGTGGCCAACCTCGGCGACTGGACCACCGAGCGCGTGCGCGACGCCGCCGCCCCGGAGATCGCGGTGGTGTCGGCGGGGCACGTGCGCATCGACACGCTCGACGGCCGCACCGTCTTCGGCCCGATTCCCCTCCCGGGCGGCGGAACCGGCGGCCCGCCCACCGTCGCGGACTTCGACGGTGACGGCCGGGCGGAGGTCGCATCCGCGGGCGCGACGGCGTACTCGGTGATCGACCCCGACTGCGCGATGACACCCGTGACGGAGCGGAGCGGCGGGCGCTGTGAGACGGGCGCGCGGGCCGGCGTGCTGTGGTCGCAGCCCTCACAAGACGCGAGCTCCAACGTGACGGGGAGCACCTCGTTCGACTTCGAAGGCGACGGGCGCGTCGAGGCCGTGTACGCCGACGAGTGCTTCGCCCGCGTGTACGACGGACGCACGGGGACGGTGCTCTTCTCCCAGCACCACTCGTCGTGCACCTGGTACGAGAACCCCGTGGTGGCCGACGTGGACGGCGACTTCCGCGCCGAGATCGTCGTGGGCAGCAACTTCAACTGCGGCTCGGTGACGACGGGCATCGCGTGCCCCGGCGTCGGTCCGCGCGACATCGACGTCCTCCACGCGGGGGTGCGCTGCCAGACCGGCACCGACTGCCTCTCGGGGACGTGCGTCGAGGGCCTCTGCCGCTGCGAGCGCGACGCCCAGTGCTGCGCGCCCGGCGCCCCCATGACCGAGTGCACCTACGTCTGCGCGCCGCCCCCGATGGGAACCGTCGGCGCGGGCAACACCTGCCGCGCGTCGCGTCCCATCGGCGTGCGCGGCCTCCGCGTGTACAGTGACATCGCCGACCGCTGGGTGGGCTCGCGCCAGCTCTGGAATCAGCACGCCTACAACGTCACCAACGTCCGCGACGACGGCGCCATCCCCCGCGCGTCGATGGTGTCGCCCAACTGGCGCGACCGCACGCTCAACAACTTCCGCACCAACGTCCAGGGAGCCGCCGACCGCGCGGCCTCGCCCGACGCCACCGCGGCCCCCGTTCGAAACGCGTGCGGCACCTCCGGGGCGCAGCTCACCGCGCGCATCTGCAACCGCGGGACGGCGCCCCTCGGCGACGGCTTGCCGGTGGGCTACTACGACGGCGATCCAGCCGCGGGGGCCAATCGTATCTGCACGGTCGCCACCCCGCGGGCGCTCCTGCCGGGCGACTGCATCGAGCTCACCTGCGCGTGGCGAACACCCCCCACCACCGAGCCCGGCGTCACCGTCTACGTGCGGGCCGACGACACCGGGATGCGCCGCGAGTGCCACGAAGACAACAATCTCGGCACCCTCCCCAACATCCACTGCCGCCCGCCCGGGTAGCGATCTTTCACTTCTGCAATCTCGCCTTGCATCGACGAAAGCGTCGGTGCGCCGGACTGCCCCATTTCGTGGCAATTGGTGTCTGGCACGGGAGATGCTCAATATAGATGCAGCGGCGACGCCGGCGTTCCCCCCCCACGCCATAGGTGTCGCCGCACTTTCATTTCGAACTCTTGCGGCGCGGTCGATACGATGGCGCCATGGCACGTGAGTTCACGCTGGGCGTTGAAGAGGAGTATCAGATCATCGACCCCGTCACGCGGGAGTTGAAGAGCTTCATCACCCAGATGGTGGAGGCTTCGACGCCGCTCGACGAGATCGAGATCCAGGCCGAGCTTCATCAGTCGGTGGTGGAGGTGGCGACGGGGGTCTGCGAGGACGTGGCGGCGGTGCGGCGCGACATCATCCGCAACCGTCGGGCGGCGGCGCGCATCGCCGAGCGCGTGGGGGTGCGCATCGCCGCGGCGTCGACGCACCCGTTCTCGCAGTGGGAGGCGCAGCCCATCTCGCCGAAGGACCGCTACGTCCAGTCGGTGGAGGAGATGCAGGACGCCGCGCGGATGAACCTCATCTTCGGGCTCCACGTGCACGTCGGCATCCCCGACCGCGAGCTCGCGATCCAGGTGTTCAACCAGGCGCGGTACTTCCTCCCGCACCTGCTGGCGCTCTCCACCAGCTCGCCCTTCTTCAACGGCCGGCGCACGGGGCTCCAGTCGGTGCGCACGCTCATCTTCAAGCGCCTCCCGCGCACTGGCATCCCCGACCGCTTCGAGTCGTACCACGAGTTCGAGTCCTTCGTGGACACGCTGGTGAAGACGCACTGCATCGACAACTCGCGGCGCGTCTGGTGGGACGTGCGCCCGCACGCCACGTACCCCACGCTGGAGTTTCGCATCTGCGACCTCCCCTCGCTGGTCGACGACGTGGTGGCCATCGCCGCGACGGTGCAGGCCATCGCGGCGAAGCTCGCGTGGTTCAAGCGGCGCAACCTGTCGTTCAACATCTACCGGTCGAGCATCATCGACGAGAACAAGTGGCGCGCGGCCCGCTACGGCGTCCACGGCAAGCTCATCGACTGGGGCAAGCAGGCCGAGGTGCCCTTCACGCAGCTCGCGGAAGAGCTGGTGGACTTCGTGTGGGACGTCGCGGGCGACCTCGGCTCACGCCGCGAGGTGGAAGACATCCTCCGCATCGTGCGCAACGGCACGTCCGCCGATCGACAGCTCGCCGTCTTCGAGAAGACGGGCGACCTCAAGGACGTGGTCGACCTCATCCTCGACGAGACGATGCGGGGCGTGATGTGACCC